>NZ_JAUOSH010000015.1:0-107683 GCF_030548765.1 Shewanella sp. 3_MG-2023
CCCATGCTAGTGCGTGGTTTGCCGTGTCAGTGGATGCGCATTATAGGCAGATTCTGAATTGGTGCAAGGGCTTTTTATATAAAAACCGTTTAAGCGAATAGCTTTTGAACAGATCGTTTTATTTTTAACTATTATGGGTATTTAAAGAACACTTTTGTCCTACAGTAACTATCAGTAATATGGTTTTTATCGTGTTTTGAGGTCATATTTTCATCAGAGTATGGTGAAAGCTTCAATAATTCATTACCATAGCAATGTTTTTAACAGTTATTTATCATTTTTCATTTTTATTAGAGACAATCATATGCAAAAGTCATTTGTTATTACCCTAATTATTGCCCTTATAGGTGCAATCGTTATTTATGCTCTTTCTACCAATGTTCAATTAGTCGTGTCTTTCATCGCTGGTGTTATGTTAGCGAGTCTTATATTCACTTTTGTTCCGTCTTCAACTGCAACTGATTCAAATAAGCCTTATGTTGG
This sequence comes from Shewanella sp. 3_MG-2023, assembly GCF_030548765.1. Classification (NCBI taxonomy): domain Bacteria; kingdom Pseudomonadati; phylum Pseudomonadota; class Gammaproteobacteria; order Alteromonadales; family Shewanellaceae; genus Shewanella; species Shewanella sp. 3_MG-2023. The sequence continues at coordinate 484 of NZ_JAUOSH010000015.1, forward strand.
CCCAACAATGACACTTTATGTTGGTAACTTGCCTTACCGTGTTCATGAAGGTGAAGTGAAAGCTTTATTCGGCGAATATGGACCAGTTAATTCAGTACGTTTAGTTAGAGATAGAAAAACAGGTCGCCGTAAGGGATTTGGTTTTGTTGAAATGTCTGAAACTGGCGCCAAGAAAGCAATGAACAAGTTAAACGATTACAGTTTCCAAGAACGCACACTAAAGGTGCGTGAAGCTAAATCACAAGAGTCAGATCCATCTGAGTCAAATAAAGAAGACTAAACCCCTTCTATTAGCTGCCTACGGAAATGCACTCTAGTTGCTTAAAACCGTAGTCAGCTAATGTTAATGCTAAGCCTTTATCTATCTTCTTTGTAAATCCCGCTGTTAACCTGCCTACTTTGTTCGTTTTACCTTTAGCTGACCTGTTTATTGTTTCTAATAATGACGCCACTCTTATTGCAATGGCTTCGCCGGAATCTAATAGCGTTACTGGATGGCTAATGCACTCAGCTATTTCTTGGCGTAATAACGGAAAGTGAGTGCAGCCTAAAACCAAGGTATCTATATCAGTGCCATTTATCGAAGCCAAGATTGGTTTTATCGCATTTAAGTTTATTGGGTTTCTTTTAGCTTTCTCTTCGGCAATAAGCACTAATTCAGATGAACCAATCAAAGTCACTTCACAGCAACCAGCAAACTCACGGATCAACTCTTTAGTATAAGCTCTTTCAACTGTCCCTGGCGTGGCAAGTAATGCTATGTGTTTGGATTGAGTCAATTGCGCTGCAGGTTTAATTGCTGGCACTACGCCCACCACGGGTATGGTTAGTCGTCTTCGTAAATGCGGTAACACTAAGGTGCTGGCAGTATTGCAGGCAACGACCACAATGGAAGCATTAATGCATGCCACTTGCTTGATAATCAGTGCCACACAACCTTCAATTAATGCTTGTTCTGCTAGATCCCCATAAGGTAGCCGGGCATTATCAAATAAATAGAAGATATCTTTAGCAGGCATTTTTGTTTGAATGTGTTCTAAAACGGATAAACCGCCGATACCAGAATCAAAAATAAGTATTGGACCTGACAATCTCTTCTCCATAATGCGGGTGATAAAAGCTGTATAGATAAAATTAACCACTTAATCCATTAAGATTAAGTCAATCCGCTGGACATCAGCGTTGTGTAGTATAATATTTGCGCCCTTAATTTACAGCCTATGGTGGAACAAAATGAATTTAGCTGCAATGGATCCTAAAAACTATGATGCGCAACTAGCAGAGAAGCGTATCAAGCTTGAACAGGACTTTGCCGATTTTACGCCGCCTAGTTTAGAAGTTTTTGCCTCAGAACCAGCCCATTACCGTATGCGCGCCGAGTTTCGAGTATGGCACGATGGCGATGACTTATTCTATTACATGTTTGATAAAGTCTTAGATGAGAAAGTGCGCTGTGAGCAATATTTGCCAGCAGGGACTTTAATCAATGAAATGATGACTGCATTAATGGAAGAGCTACGTCCTAATCATGATTTACGCTTTAAGTTATTTCAGGTGGACTTTTTAACCACGCTTAGCGGTGAGATCTTAGTGTCGTTACTTTATCACCGCCAATTAGGTGACACTTGGATAGAGCAAGCGACCCAAATGAAGGCGCGTTTAGCTGAAAAGTTTAACGTCAATATCATTGGCCGAGCACGTAAACTTAAAATCGATTTAGATAAAGACTTTGTGGTTGAGACCCTTAATGTAGCCGGTCAAGAATTACATTATAAACAAATTGAAAATAGCTTTACCCAGCCAAATGCGAAAGTGTCAGTCAAAATGCTCGAATGGGCTATTTCAGCAACCAAAGACAGCACTGGCGATTTATTAGAGCTTTATTGCGGTAATGGCAATTTCACTATCGCTTTAGCGCAAAACTTTGACCGCGTACTAGCAACAGAATTAGCTAAGCCATCTGTTGATGCTGCGCAGTATAATATTGCCATCAACAAAGTCGATAATGTGCAAATCATTCGTATGTCTGCTGAAGACTTTAGTGATGCGATGGCGAAAAAACGCACCTTTAGACGTTTAGAAGGTATTGACTTAGATAGCTACGATTGCAATACCATTTTCGTTGACCCACCACGAGCGGGTATTGACGATGACACCTTGGCATTAATGCAAAACTACGACCGCATTTTATATATTTCATGTAACCCAGAAACCCTAAAAGCAAACCTTGAGGTACTGGGAAGCACCCATAAGATCACCCGTTTCGCTTTATTTGATCAATTCCCATATACCCACCATATGGAATCAGGTGTACTACTAGAACGTAAGTAGGTTCAACACATATTAAAAAGCCGTTATGGGATGAATTATCCATAACGGCTTTTTTATTGCGCAAGTTTTACTATTAATTCACTGATGCTATTTAGTATCAACTTTATGTTGCAGCGCTTCTGCGCCTTTTGCCACCATGCGCAATTGCAGCACTAAGTGATCGGCTAATACTTTTCTGTCAGCTCGTTTCATATCTAAAGCTGATGCCCCAGCGTTAAACACTAGGGTAACTAAAGCTTCTGCTTGTACTCTGGCTAGCATCGGCGTTCTTCCAGCAGTCGCCTCTGTGTAATGAGACAACTCTGAAATAAAGTGTTCTATTTCTCTTGCTACAGCGGCACGAAAAGCCGCTGACGTTCCTGAGCGCTCATGTAATAGAATTCGAAAAACATTGGGATTTGATTCTAATACTTCCACAAACGTGTCAACCGAGATGCGAATGACACTGCCACCCGCTTCTGCGCGCTGGCGACCTTTACGCATCATTTGTCGAAGTGTGAGTCCACCTTCATCAACCATGGTTAAACCAAGTTCATTCATGTCTTTGAAATGACGATAAAAAGAGGTTGGTGCTATGCCCGCTTCCCTTGCCACTTCTCGCAAGCTTAAACTGGAGAAACTACGTTCAGCGCTTAATTGATTAAAAGCGGCATCTACCAATGCACGACGGGTTTTTTCTTTCTGTAATGCTCTTACACCCATGTAAAGATCCATTTAGTAAATGTTATTGCACAGATAATACCGCTTTTAAGCTAAAAACACAGCCCCGAGATACTTGACCGAATAAAGTTGGTGAGCTAAATTAGCTTACAACTGTACGCTCAATAAGAATCATGGATTATCTTAATGAAAAAACCACCGATTATTTGGTTAAATACTGCTTTATTTGCGCTAACACTACTTGGCGCGCTGACTTTAGTGCCGTGGCGTGGCTTTACACATGGCTTTGAAGCTATTGAGTGGATTGCTTTTGTGGTACTTGCCTTTGCTAGCGGCCTTTCAATTACCGCCGGTTACCATAGATTATGGTCTCACAAAGCTTATAAAGCGCATCCTGCAATGCGATTCTTATTTGCCCTTGGCGGTGCATTAGCATTACAAAATAGTGCACTGCATTGGTCATCAGATCATCGCATCCATCATAAGCACGTTGACAATAACGACAAAGATCCTTATTCAGCCAAAATGGGCTTTTGGTATAGTCATATTGGTTGGATGCTACGTGAATACCAAGCCAGTCGTTATCATGATTATAATAACGTCCGCGATTTACAAAAAGATGCCATCGTTATGTGGCAGCATAAACATTATCTTACCCTAGTGGTATTGATGAATATCGCACTACCGGCATTTTTAGGCTGGCTCAATGGCGATATTATTTCAATGGTGCTGATGGCAGGACTATTACGTTTAGTGGTCGTACATCACTGTACTTTCTTTATTAATTCATTAGCCCATGTCTGGGGCAGTCAGCCCTATACCAATAAAAATACGGCTAAAGATAATGGCATGATTGCCTTACTGACCTATGGTGAGGGTTATCATAACTTTCATCACATTTTTGAAAATGACTACCGTAATGGTATTAAGTGGTGGCATTACGACCCAACAAAATGGCTAATTAAGTCAATGCAATGGTGTGGTTTAGCCACTGATTTACGAGTAGTACCGCAAGAGCGAATCGAAAGTGCCAAACTTCAAATGCAATTATTAAGAGCGCAAAATAAGGTCGCACATTTACCAAATTGTGATGAAATAATCGCTAATTTCCAAGCCGAATATGATCTTATGAAGCAACATCTAGTGGATTATTATCAAGCGAAAAAGGTACTGCTAGATGCCAAACGTAAACAACTGAGCAACCAGCAATTAAAATTGCAGGTCGAAGAATTAAAAGCACGTTTGTTAGCCCAAAAGAAAAACTGGAATAGCCTCACTGCTGCTTATTAAAGTCTGTTTTAACCCATTAAAAGTAAACGGCTACCTTGCAAGGTAGCCGTATGTGTTTATGATGGATAATCTTCCTTTTTAAGGGTTACCCATTAATGTCTGAATCGTCAGTTAAACTTACTGAATATAGCCACGGCGCCGGCTGTGGCTGTAAAATTTCCCCGCAGGTACTTAGCACCATACTTGCCTCATCTTTACCCTCTTTTACCGATCCTAAATTATTAGTCGGCAATCAAACCCGTGACGATGCAGCAGTTTACCAACTCAATGATGAAACAGGCATTATCAGTACTACAGACTTTTTCATGCCGATTGTGGATGACCCCTTCACCTTTGGGCGTATCGCGGCCACTAATGCCATCAGCGATATTTATGCCATGGGTGGCACGCCTATCATGGCTATTGCCATACTTGGCTGGCCAGTGAATATCTTAGCTGCAGAAGTGGCTCAAAAGGTTATTGAAGGCGGGCGCCAAGCCTGCGCAGATGCGGGAATAATGTTAGCTGGCGGTCACAGCATTGATGCACCTGAACCGATTTTTGGATTGGCGGTAACCGGACAAATCCCTCTTGAGCAATTAAAGCGCAATAATACGGCAAAAGCTGGCGATAAACTGTATCTCACTAAACCGATAGGGATCGGTATCCTCACTACCGCGCAAAAACAAAAAAAACTCACAGAGCAAGACAGTATGATTGCCATTGATGCCATGTGTCAGCTAAACAAGGCCGGCCAAGATATTGCGGCAATCGCTGGAGTAAATGCACTGACAGACGTCACGGGTTTTGGCTTGGCAGGTCATTTGATTGAAGTTTGCCAAGGCGGCGATGTCACTGCGAATTTAGTATTTAATAACATCCCATTATTAGACCGAGCGCTGCACTACTTAAACTTAGGTTGCACCCCAGGCGGAACCCAACGCAACTTCGACAGTTATCAGCAATACTTACCTAAAATGAGCGAGCAACAAAAAGCGATTCTGTGCGATCCGCAAACCAGTGGCGGCTTGTTGATTGCGGTAAGCGCTGACGCAGAACAACAACTGGTTGCTTTACTTGAGGCGCAAAATATTGCCCCTATTTGCATTGGTGAATTGAGCGCTTCAAATACCAATAGCGCATTAATTACACTGACATAGAGAGTAACAAATGCTTGCTAACATCATTGCTAAAACCGAGTATCAACGTCTTTTCCTTCAGCAGCGTGCGCTCATTGATGTGCGCGCCCCCATCGAATTTAGTAAAGGCGCCTTCGAGCATTCGGCCAATTTCCCGCTGATGAATGACAGTGAACGTACCAAGGTTGGTACTTGCTATAAAGAGCAAGGACAACAGGCGGCTATCGAATTAGGTCATCAATTGGTTAATGGCAAAACCAAACAGCAGCGCATTGAAAGCTGGCAGCAGTTTATCGCTAAGCACCCCAACAGCTACCTATATTGTTTTCGTGGTGGCTTACGTTCAAAGTTGTCACAGCAATGGCTGAAAGAGGCCGGCATCGATATCCCTTATATTGAAGGTGGCTATAAAGCCATGCGCCAATATTTAATTGATATCATTGATACCGCGGCGACTTTGCAGCCCTTAGTCATTTTAAGCGGCAGCACCGGCAGCGGCAAGACCGAGCTCTTACAACTGCGACCAGAGTCCATTGACTTAGAAGCCATTGCCAATCATCGCGGCTCAAGCTTTGGTAAGAACCTTGAGCCCCAACCAACTCAAATTAATTTCGAAAATCAGCTGGCGACACAGCTACTACAACATCAGCAATTGCCACAACATAAAATCTTGTTAGAAGACGAAAGCTTCTTAATCGGGCGCTCAGCCATACCCAAAGCTTTTTACCAAGCGATGCAAGCCAGTGAGATGATTGTATTAGAAGAAAGCTTAGCGAATCGTATAAACAGAATACATAAAGACTATGTTATTGATAAGTCAGCCGCCTTTATCAATAAATATGGCGCAGAACATGGAAAAGAACAGTTTAGCCAATACCTGCTTAGCAGCATTAATAGCATCAAAAAACGCTTAGGTGGCAAGCAACACCAACAGCTCAGTGCCATTATTGAAAGCGCCATAAATCGACAGTTTTCAATAAACGATGCTAATGAACATTTTGATTGGATTTCAATACTATTAGAGCGCTATTACGACCCTATGTATCAATACCAAATGAGCAAACGTCAGCAAAGGGTAATATTTAGTGGTGATAAAATTGCGATCCAGCAATATTTAGATCAGCTAGCAGGATAATTCACACACTCTGCACTCATAACAACGAACGGTTGCTGTTATGAGTATCACATAGCAAAGATAGAGCAACCACTTATACTCGTGTTTTAGCTCCATCACTTAACGACCATTAGCGCTCTCATTTAACGAGTAGTTGTGCTATCAAATAACTCAGTGACCTTAGCTTGTAGCCCATGGCGACCCAGTGAGACCCCATCGACCGCTGCATCAATATTCACAGTCACCCTAGACCAAAAACGCTTCGGCAGTGTTGTCAGTGCATGGCCGCCTTTATGGCTAAAGTATGAGCCCCATAAGCCTTGTAATGACATCGGGATTACTGTGACGGGATCTCTCGCTAAAATCGCTTCGATACCGGGTCTAAACTCAGCAATTTCACCATCAACAGATAAACGTCCTTCAGGGAAAATACACACTAGCTCCTCATTACCAAGGGCTTGATGGATTAGCTCAAATGCTTGCTTGTAGGTGGTTTCACACTTTTTAGGTGAGCAAATAGGAATAACTCCAGCATGGCGAAAGAGATATTTTAATAGCGGAATTTCACTGATGGATTTATCCATCACAAAACGAATAGGACGGGTGGATGCACCCATAATAATTAAGGCATCAACATAGCTAACATGATTACAGACAATCACCCCAGCTCCCTGCGCCGGAATATTGAGACGCCCATTAACACTGACGCGGTACATCAAGTGGCTCAACAAGTAACTGATAAAGCGCTGAGCAAACTCAGGTACCTGAGCATACACATATAACGCCACCGCAGTGTTCAACCCAGCAAGGAGTAAAAATAATTGCGGAATACTCCACTCTAAAACGCCAAGTAACAACATAGATAGTATTGCCGCCATCACCATGAATAAGGCATTAATAATATTGTTTGCCGCAATAGCTTGGGCACACTCCCCTGGTGCAGCCCTAGATTGAATAAAGGCATACAAGGGCACAATGAATAATCCACCACTTAAGCCAATAAACAGCAAATCAGCCATCAGCCGATAATGCTGCGGATCAGTGATGAAGCGACTAAAGCTATATACGAAACTGCTATCTAATGGCGCTGGCGGAATAGCAAAAATTAAATCAACCCCAAATACCGTTAAGCCTAAAACCCCAAACGGCAACACGCCTAACTCCACATGACCATAGGAAATCCGCTCACATACCCACGAGCCTATGGCGATACCAATGGAAAATAATGCCAACAATAACGACACCACGGTCGCATCGGCATACAGGTGTAATTTAGCAAAGTTTGGGAACTGGGTTAAATAAGTGGCGCCCAAAAACCAAAACCAGCTAATGGCGAGAATAGCCATCCAGATACTTGGGGTTTGCCTTACTTTGGCAATACTGCGCCATGTTCCCGTAAAAGGGGTAAAACGAATTTTACTGATTGTGCCTTGTGGCGGTAATGCAGGAATAGCCCGGCTTGATAAGTAACCAGCAATAGATAACGTCACCACAGTCACCGCAGCGCCAAGTAAACTATGCTCACTTGCCACTAACAAACCTGCAGACAAGGTGCCAGCAAGGATCGAGATAAAGGTGCCCATTTCAACCCAAGCATTACCAGTAACTAACTCATCTTCTTTAAGCGTTTGTGGCAATAAGGAATACTTAACTGGGCCAAAGTAAGCCGATTGACTGCCAGTAAGAAATAGCAGCACCAACATCAGCAAATAGCTTTGCGACAATATGGCAAAAGCCGCGCAAGACATGATGATAAGCTCCAGTAATTTAAGTCGTCTTATCAGTCGCGCTTTGTCCATATTGTCAGCCACGACACCTGCATGGGCTGAAAATAAGAAAAACGGTAAAATAAACACTCCGGCAGCTAAATTAACAAACATATTGACGCTAATCGGTAGTGCATCTACCTGGCTGTAAGTCACCAGTAATAGCAGCACATTTTTATAGATATTATCGTTTAATGCCCCAAGGCACTGAGTGATGAAGTAAGGGAGAAAACGTTTGGTTAATACCATGAAACATCCTTATTTTGCCATTCCTGAGGTATAGCCTTGAATATAAATAGATAACAATTTTGGTAAGTAATTTAAGCCATGAATGAAGCTCTGAGTGAACACCCCCTCTCCTTCACGCATTGCATTTGCCCTTAAGCCGCTATTATCAATAATGCTTTGAACAACAAACTAACAGCAAACAAAATTAAAACAATGCTCATAACCCATTAATTTATAGACAGCATGAGTATTTTATAAATGGCGGCCACAAAAAAGCCCTCTACTAGAGGGCTTAAATAAGTCATGTCGAGCTGACTAATTAGTGAGGATATCGTCCCAAGGTAAATTCGGGCTACCTACAACAATAAAGTTTGGATTTTCAAGGGTTTCACGTTCATTATAAGTTAACGGTTGCAGGTTAATATCCATTAACGCGCCGCCTGCTTCTTCTAGAATAATTTGCGCAGCGCCTGTATCCCACTCACCGGTTGGCCCTAAACGCACGTAACAGTCAGCTCGGCCTTCGGCCACTAAACAACTCTTTAATGCTGCGCCGCCTAACACCACTAATTCGCAACTGCTAGGATGACTGAGTAACTTTAATACTGATTGTGGGTCTTGACGACGACTTACCGCAAGACGTAAACCTGATTCATTAATATCAGTAAGTGGTTTACTGCTAATACGCACTTCATTGTTAGCATCACGTTTGTAGGCTCCTAAACCTGCAATCGCGTAGTAACACACGTTTGTCATCGGCACATACACTATCCCCATCACAGGGCGATTATGCTCAACGAGTGCAATAATCACTGAAAAGTCACCACTACCAGCAATAAATTCACCAGTGCCATCTAATGGATCCACTAACCAATAACGTGGCCACTCGCTACGCTCATTAAAAGGTATATCGGCAGCTTCTTCACTTAAGATTGGAATATCAGGCGTTAATTTAGCAAGTTCAGTACAAATAATTTCATTTGCAGCCAGATCCGCTGAGGTGACAGGAGTATTATCAGATTTTATTTCGCGATCAAAATCACCTTTCAAATAAATATCGCGGATTTTTTGACCCGCCTCGGTGGCAATACTGATGACTTGTTCAATTACTTCTTCTGGCTTCATAACGACTCCAATCGCCAAATAATACTCTGAATAGTGTCAAGTTAGACTAATTTACGATTTATTTGTAGTTAAATTAGATGAGTAAGCTGAAATATTTTAATCATCAGTCAGTAATAACGCTTACAATATCTCAATTGGCTAAATTTAGCCGCTAACACAGTAGCAAGATTAACCTTGTAAATGTTGTTGGGCTAAAAATAATGCACTCACACTTCTCGATTCTGAAAAATCAGTGTTATCCAGTAACGCTTGCCATTCACCAAGCGCCCACGGGATAACTTCAATAGGTTCAGGCTCATCACCTTCTAGGCTGCTTTCATATAAATCTTCAGCAATGAAAATTTGCATCTTACTGGCAAAATAACCTGGCGCTAAGCTTAATTCTTTCAATAAGGTCAGCTTACGACTGGCAAAACCGATTTCTTCTTGTAACTCACGATTCGCGGCTTCAACAGCCTCTTCGCCGGGATCAATCAAGCCTTTAGGAAAACCCAACTCATAATTATCAGTGCCTGCGGCATATTCTTTAGCCAACAAAAATTGACCTTGATGCACAGGCACAATCATGACCGCACCGCGGCTGCCACCACTCATTCGTTCATATTGACGCTCAATGCCATTAGAAAATTTTAGGTGCAGCTGTTCTATCTGAAACAGTCGACTTTTGGCGACAATTTCGCGATGAAGAATTTCGGGCTTTTTATGCCGTGATGTCATTAAAACCTCGTATATGACGAATTTAGTAAGACCAGTTACAATCTTACTACCCTAGCTATATTCTACAACCGGAATTTACATGTTTCCTTGGCATAAGATAGACACAGTTTTGCTCGATATGGACGGCACCTTGCTGGATTTGCATTTTGATAACCATTTTTGGTTAACTTTGGTACCTCAACAGCTTAGTACACAAAAGCAAATTTCCTTAGCCCAAGCGCAGGCGCTAGTCGAGCAGTCTTACCATAAGGTTGTTGGCACCCTAGACTGGTATTGCATTGATTTTTGGCAGCAACAATTAGACATAGATATTCTCACCCTGCATTATTCACTGGTTGAGCGAATTCAAATGCGCCAAGACAGCATGCCCTTTTTAGAGGCGCTCGCTACGGCAGGTAAACAAAGAATCCTGTTAACCAATGCCCATCCTAAAAGCCTAGAACTTAAATTAGAACATACTGAACTGGCAAGAGGCCTAGATGGAATGATGTCGAGCCATGAAACGGGTTATCCTAAAGAGCACCCTGAATTTTGGAAGCAAGCATTCGCGAAATATGACTTAGATCCAAGCCGCTGTTTGTTTGTTGATGACAATGAAAATATTCTTGAAGCATCACGTTTGGCGGGTGTTGGCTTTCAATTAGGTATTAGCAATCCTGACAGTCAAAAGCCCAATAAGGATTTCATCGATTTTCCTGCCATTGATGATTACCAACTCTTACATCAAGACTTATTAGCTGCAGTTAAAGGCTAAGTGCCTATGGTAGCTAATAATTTATAGCCAATAAAAAAGGCAGCTGATGTGATTCAGCTGCCTTTCAAATTTCTGATGAAGCAGTCGTTACTACAACCCTGGAATCGTGCCCTGATAATTAACAGGGTAATAGCCTTGGCTATCTTGTTTACCCAAAAAGCTTAAAGCTTGGGTTAAATCTTGTGGCTGCTCATGGGTCGGTTTGATCTTAGCACTAACCACAATACGATTATTTTCACCTAAAGTGGCGCTACCTTGAATCCCCATTTTGTTCATTGAGTCATCAGTCATCAATTGCACTTGGCCATCAATACAACTCAACCCTAGGGCGATATCCCCTAAAGGATATTCACCAAACTGATTTTTAACATCAATAGCATTCAAAAATAGCTTACCGGTTAACTGCTCACACCAAGGCGTACCTTGCTTAAGGCTTTCAACAATTAAACTGACATCACCATCTACCATGGTTCTAAAGGGTAATTTTGCGTTGCCTAATAAAAATTTATTCGGCGCTTCAAAGCGCAAGTTTTCAGCTGAGACACCTGAGAAAGACCAACTAATATCACCCTGCCCACTAACTGGCGTTGCCCGGCTACCAATCTGCAGATCGACATTGAGCTGACCAATAAATAATGTCCAAGGATTTAAATCCCATGACACCTGTTCAATCAAACGGCGATCAATCGACACCAAATCAGCAGAGCCTTGCCACAATGTACCACTAACACCGCTTACCTTGATATTATTGGGTAATGGCGCAATCCCCACTAGCCAATTTGCTGGGATAAATACCACCAAAAAGATCAGGTAAACAAAAACACCTAAAATAATTTTCTTAATCAAACTCACTTCTATACCTACTTACTTAGATAACTGAATACGGCGCACTTTGACATAACCTGCCAAGTCAGACTCTGATACATCAACACTTTCTAGGGTTAAGCCTTTTTCTTCAACCAGTTCATGCAAGTAATCAAGTAAGCTGTCAAATGGCACATCGTCCATCCATAATTGGATTTTATTGCCCTGTGGCTGCATACGGGTAATGTCTAAATCATATTGGCCAGCTAATTGGTTCACAATCGAACTTAAGCTGCCTGATGCTCTTGGCCCAGAACCTTGTTGTTTTAAACCGGCAATTTTATTCGCCGATTGTTTAACATAATTTAAGGTTTGCTTGGCTGCTTGATGATCTTTTTCAGCATTGTCTGCCGCAGTTGCAATCGGGCTCCAAATGCCCCAATACAAAATTCCAATAACCACAAACACTGCGCAACTGCCGACTAATTGCTGTTCACGTTGCGCGAGTCCACGCCACCAAATTTGCAAATTTTCCATCTTATTTGCCCTTCAAGGTAATTGTGGTATTCACTTCATTGTCACCGCTATTGATGGCACCCATATCAAACTCATAACGCGCTTCAACCAGTTGCTTGAATTTATCCACGTGATCATAACTTTTTGCCGTCACTTGCATGCGCAGTTCATTACGACTTGCATCAAAACGAATTGAGTTCGGTTTTAAATCGGGCACTTTTTGAAATGACTCTTTCAGGCCATCAAGCATGTCAAAGAAAGCAGCACCGCCACCTTGACCTTTAAGACTGCGCAATTGTGAGTCCAGCTGCGAGCGAATATTAACAATCCGGTTTACCCCTGGACTAACACGCTTAAATATCGCTTCACTTTGCTGTTTTATTTCAGCGGTTTGTTGATTCAACTGATGAATGGTTAAGCCTTTATTCACTAGCCCAAGTACGATAGCAATAACCGCTACAATAGCCGCATTTTTCCATAGCATCAGATGCTTGCTGTATTCACGCTTTGGCTGATACACACCGCTTAATAAATTAATCGGTGCCTGTAAAATACCCTTTGCCAATACCATCATCGGAATATCTAATGGTTTCGCTTCCACCTCAGCATTGGTAAACACTAAGTCTTCGCTATAGGCGGCAATTTTTAGCGCAGAATCGGCATCACTTCGACGCGATAGCAGCTCAGGTAAGGCGAAATCTAACCATGTTTTTGGCAAGCTCACACCACTACCTTCACCGGTACGCAGTAACAATTCATCACCCATATCCAGCGCAGCCCAGCTACATTGATCCAACGGTAAGGCTAAACAATCAGGGACAATACTCTTTACTTTAATGCCAGCATCAAGCAGCCAAGATAACCAGTTTTGCATTTGCTCATGGGCCACTGCGGCGACATTTAGCTGCTCACCATCACGGGGGCCAACCACAAAGTGCATGGTTTCAACATCAGAGGCGATGGTTTCTTCTAGCATGAAAGGGAGTGCCTTTAACGCTTGGCGCTGATTTTTTTCAGGCAATGCAATTTGAGTCAATGTCATACTGGCCGCTGGCACCAACACATCCACCGGACGATTGCCCGCGCGCTCAGTCAAACTGGTTAAGCTCGCTGCATCACTTAACTCACCTGAAGCAATAATTTCTTGCTCTTGTTCTGACCATACCAGCCACGAACAAGGACTTGTTGATGTTTTCCCTAATCGGATAAAAAGCCGTTCAGACACTGTCATTCTCCACAAGCTTCAAACTGCCACAGGCCAAACTAGCCAAGGTTAATTGAAGCGGATTGTTACCCATATTCATTATTGCTGATCACCGTATTGACGACTGATCACATCAAACTTGTTATTACTGCGACGCAAAACGCTATCCATTCTAAACATCGCATTATCCACTTTAGCGCCCGCTTTTAATAAGAAGTAATTACTATCTACCACTATGCTCGATTTCATATTACTTTCAGTGGCTAAACTCGCTAAGGAATTATTTTCCCAAAACTCTGCTGCGGTTTCGAAGCCATCTGCAGGTCGTTGGTTAATTAAACTTTCCGCATCGCTTTGGCTAATCTTGTTTTCTAGCATACCCACTAACAATGCTGCTTGTTCAACCTCTAGGGTATTCACATTAAGCAATTGTTGGTTATTACCTGGTATCGCGCAAATATAAGGCAACAAGGTTAAATACACTTGCTGGTTATATCCTAATACCGCCCGCAGCTCACTGCGATGATTCATCAAGGTATTCGCTGCTCGATACGGCGTATTACGAGACTCATAATCGGCATCTTCAGCGCCATAGGGCATTGCTACCGTATCTTCGTCAATATAATCAATCAAAGTATGGGTCAGCCGCTCGGCGCCAAATTCATCCATACCTAGGGCAACCAACAGTGACATATACTGAGTCGCGGCTAATGATAATTTAGGTTGGCCATTTTCAACTTCTGTTGACTTAACTGATAAAGCGTTAAGATTAAAACAAGAACGCATATCTTTAATCTCACCGCCAATTTCGCCGTATTCAGCCGGAAAAATCACATCAGCTAAAGCCCAATATTGCTGTAAATGTACGGTGCCGTCAGCATCTTCCATATCTTGCTTTAAAATCTTTTTACCTAATTCTTCTGCCGAAATAGCATACCAATAGGCTTGATCATACTGGGCTAAATTCAAGGTACGGCGCATGGATAACTGATTACGGCTGGTAATATTGGTCGCAATAATCACCACTAAAGCGACCACCAGTAACACCACTAATAACGCGACTCCGCGCTGTTTACGCAACCCCGGCGACTGATATTTCATCATCCGTCTTCACCCGTGCTAGAGCCATCAGTATCATTGTCGTTATCAGTATTATCGTTACTACCATTATCATCGTTATTGTCGCCGTTACTGGCTGCGGCATCACCGCCACCTTTAGGCAGTAGAAAACGACGCTCAATGATACCTAAGCCTTCAATTTCTAATTTCATCGCGATGCCAAGTGGCAGTTGTGAAGCATCAACTTTACGCTCCCATTTATCACCGACAAAAAACGAATACTCGATGGAGATAACATCTTTAATGATCAAACTTTTTAATGGCTCTGCACCAATTTCTGGCTCAGGGTAAGGATAGTACCAACGCTCTAAGCGGCCTTCTTGCACCACATATGACACCGATTGCAAACTACCCCTTGGCAACATGCCATCAGGGTTGAGCCAACCTAAACGGAAAAACACCAGCGCTTCGGTTTCTGAGTCCAGCATGTTATCGCCCGTTTGAAACACAGTGGTGGTACGCTCGCCGTCTAGGCCACGTTGTGTTCGGGCTACCATCTGGCCTAAATCACGTTCGATAATGCCAAAACCTTGCTGTAAGGCTTTCAAACGGATTGAAAATTCTTTGGTGGCTTCATCGTTTTTCATCACGGTTGACAGTACCGAGTTCGATGCCAGCCCGATCATGGCAAAAATACCAATAGCAATCATCATTTCCAGCAAAGTAAAGCCTGCTTGGCGATGATTGTCGCTGTGTCTTGAGCGCTTAGCCTTCATTGTGAACATAGCTACTCACTTGTGCGACGGTGCGATTAAATCTGTCATCATCACTGACTAATACTCTGATCATTCTGAAATTGTCGTCGGTGGTTTTAATCACTTCCTGACGCCAATACCAATCTTTATCGGCTAACTCTACCTGACCATTTTTAGTGCCCAGCTCAGGAAAAGGCTGCGTTAATCTAACCTCAACCATTTGATTGCTAGCAACCCATTGGGCTAAGGTTCGCTCTTCTAAAATCGGCAGGTTGGCCATTTGATCGCCAATGCTTTTGGTGACAGCAACCGCAGCAATAGAAAACACCGCCAAGGCCACTATGACTTCAAGTAAGGTCATACCTTTACTGTATTTCATCAAAGCTTCCTATGGCTAAACGCCCTAATGCATCACCCACCACTAACACTTCAATCTCTTTACCTTGGTCGTCATCGGTCAAAAAACTCAACTCAAACGTCGACATTTCACCACTGGGAAACAGTAAAATTTGCGGCTCGGGATTTTTCTTTTTATCTTCTTTTGAGGCTTCAATTAATGGCTCATCAAACCAAGATTCATCATCTTCATCTTCTTGAACTAATGGCAAGCCATCAAGCAGTAGACTCAAACTCACACCCGGGTCCATTTGCCTTGGGGCCAGTTGACGATCTTGGGTTATAGGGTGCCATTTTTTTTCATCGTAATAGACAAATTGATATTCATCTTCTTCGACGACGATACCTAAGAATTGACCGCTTAAAATGGTTTCTTCAATCACTAATTCAGTGGTCGCAATAAACTGACGGGCCGTTTTTTTTAACGCTTGCTCAGGCCCTGAAGTACTGGTTGTCATCGTGACGGCAGCCGCAGCTAACCCCATCAATAAGGCAACCAGCAATACTTCTAAGAGGGTGAACCCCGATTGGCGTTTAGATATCATCATCTGTTATTAGACTTCGTGCTTACTGGAAGTTTTGCAGATTCCAGTTGCCGATATCATCTTCAGTTCCCACTTGGCCATCAGGACCGGCACTGAAAATATCAATACGGCCATTTTCGCCAGGACTTAATAGGTAGTAATCGTTGCGCCAAGGATCCTGTGGTAAACGCTTAATGTAACCGTCTGGTCGGTAATTACGTGGCTCAGGTGACGAGGTTGGCTTTTGCACTAACGCATCTAAGCCTTGCTCCGTTGTTGGATACACACTGTTATCTAGGCGGTACATATCGAGGGTGTTTTCTAACGCTACAATGTCAGAAACGGCTTTTTGGATATCAGCTTTATCTTTGTTACCCATTAAGTTAGGTACCACCATAGAGGCCAAAATACCTAAAATAACAATCACGACCATGACTTCAAGTAAGGTAAAACCAGCTTGTTTACCACGGGTTTGATTTCGATTAGTTTGCATTAACAACTTCCTCCGACGCGCACACTCGGTGCGCTAACAATAAATAGTAAATAACTTGGATACTTAAGCGCTGATCAAGTTATTCAATTCTAAAATAGGCTGTAAAATTGCCATCACGATAAATAACACCACCGAGGCCATACTGACCACGAGCATGGGTTCAAATACCCCTAAGGCAATATTCACATTAGATTCAAATTCTCTGTCTTGGTTATCTGCAGCACGTTCTAGCATTTGCTCCAGCTGACCACTTTTTTCGCCTGATGCAATCATATAGAGCATCATAGCCGGAAAAAGTTTGGTATTAGTTAGCGCCGCGCCCAGGCTGGTACCTTCACGCACTCTTGCTGTAGCATCATCCACTGCTGCGCGCACTTTGACGTTTTGCAGCACTTCACTGGCAATACGCATGCCCTCAAGCAAAGGTACAGAACTTGCTGACAAGATACTTAAGGTTCTCGCAAAACGGGCGGTATTCAGGCCTTTACTGACTTTGCCAATAACCGGTGCTTTGAGTAACCAGGTGTCATATTGCATTCTAAAGTTTGGTTTTTTTAGCAGCTGCTTTAGTAGTGCAAACAAACCAATCAGTGCCACAAGCACAAATACCCCATAATTTTGCACAAAATCAGAGGCGAGGATCAAAAACTGAGTTGAACCGGGTAGCTCTTGACCCATATGTTCAAACTGACCAACCACCTTAGGTACCACTGCTGCCAGTAATACGGCAATTACCCCAATGGCAACAATGGTTAATACCATAGGGTAAATCATTGCCTGAGTTAGTTTAGATTTCAGTTGCTGGCGACGTTCGGTGTAATCGGCTAAGCGGTTTAGTACCACTTCTAAATGACCAGACTTTTCACCTGATGCCACCATAGCGCGGTACAAATCATCAAATACGTGGGGGAATTCGGCTAAAGAATCAGCCAAGCTATACCCTTCAACAACCCGCGAGCGCACCGCCATGACCAAACTGGCAAGACGATCTTTTTCACATTGCTGGCCTACCGCTTTGAGTGATTCCTCAATGGGTAAACCTGCAGCAACTAAAGTGGCGATTTGACGGGTAATTAAAGCAAGCTCTGCAACCGAGATACCACGTTTGAAAAACTTAAGCCCACCGCTTTTGGCCTTGGCTTCTTTTTCAGCAACCGGTTCTAGCTCTAAGGGCATTAAGCGCTGTTCACGTAGCTGACTACGTGCATGACGAGCCGTATCAGCCTCTATCACCCCTTTTTGCTGTTTACCATTGCTATCAAGGGCTTTATATTCAAACGCTGCCATTGATTACTCCTCGCGGGTCACGCGCAATACTTCTTCAAGGGTGGTAACCCCTTTCAGTACTTTGCTCATGCCATCATGACGGATACTTGGAATCGTTTGACGGACATACTTTTCAATGGCTAACTCACCGCGGCCACCGTGAATTAATTCACGAACGTTGTCATCAACAGTGAGTAATTCATGGATACCGGTACGACCTCGATAACCATTATGACCACAGGCTTTACAGCCTTTAGCGCGATAAATCACTCGGGTATCATTGACCGTTATGCCTAATAATTCGCGCTCACGCTCATCTGGCTCATGCTCGACCTTACATTCGTTACACAAGGTACGAATAAGTCGCTGGGCTAATACACCCAGTAAGCTTGAAGACACCAAGAAAGGCTCAACACCCATATCTTGCAGACGAGTAATCGCGCCCGATGCCGTGTTGGTATGCAAGGTCGAAATAACCATGTGACCGGTTAGTGAAGCTTGCACTGCAATTTGTGCGGTTTCTAAATCTCGGATTTCACCAATCATGACCACATCAGGATCTTGACGTAATATCGCCCGCAAACCACGGGCGAAGGTCATATCCGCTTTCATATTCACTTGAGTTTGGCCAATGCCTTCCAGTTCATATTCAATCGGATCTTCAACGGTTAAAATGTTGGTGTCTTTGGAGTTAATCTCAGTTAACCCCGCATACAGGGTGGTACTTTTACCTGAACCTGTTGGGCCGGTAACCAAAATAATACCGTGCGGTTTACGAATTAACGCTTCAAATTCATCTTGGATAGACAGGGTCATACCCAATAATTTTAAATCTAGGTTGCCGGTATTTTTATCCAGTAGTCGTAATACCACTCGCTCGCCATGGCTTGATGGCATGGTAGAGACACGCACATCAACTGCGCGGCCGGCAATACGTAATGAAATACGACCATCTTGCGGCACACGTTTTTCTGCGATATCTAAACGCGCCATCACCTTAATACGTGAAACCAACAATGAAGACAGTTTACGGTTAGGTTTTAAAACTTCTTTCAAAACCCCATCAATACGGAAACGGACGATTAATTGCTTTTCGTAGGTTTCGATATGGATATCAGAGGCTTCTTCTTTAATGGCTTCTGATAACAAGGCGTTGATCAATTTAATGATTGGCGCGTCATCATCACCTTCGAGCAAATCTTCGGTTTGTGGCAGTTCTTCGGCGAGGGTAAATAAATCCATTTCATTACCAATGTCTTCCATCAGCTGCTGGGCTTCTGATGAATTAGCCTGGAATGTGTGGGTTAATTTCGCTTCAAAGTCTTCTACCGGCAGCTTGACTAACACCAGATCTTCACCGGCATAACGGCGCACTTCAAGCATGGCATCAAGTGGGGTATTACTGGTGTAGTAAAGCTTTAGGGCATCGGCTTCTTTGGCCAATGCCAAATTAAAGCGATGAGAAAAAGCAAATGGCAGGCGTTCACGACTGTTGGAGTGAAACACCTCATCATTAAGCTCTTCGGCTTCTAAGCCTAAATCGGTAGACACCTGTGCCAATTGTTCAGTCATTGCTGCTTCACTCATTGGCATCATCTTCTTGTTCGGTTTCTGCAGCTTCAGTGACTGCATTGTCTAGATCTTTTCTTTCGCTAATATGCTTAAGCGCAGGGTCTGTTTCGCGCATCTTAGTTTCTAACTCTTTACCTTCTTTGTAACGATTAAGCACTTCGTTCACTTCATCAGGTAAGTAAGCTTCTTGATCCCACTCAGTTAACACTGGCACATTGGTCTTAGGCATTAAGTTTACGCCGCGCTCTTGTTGCTCAAGTTGCAGGGCGCGGAAGTAGTTATATTTACGACCAGCGATGCCTTCCATGGTGATACCGTCACGAATAATGGTTGGCTTGATAAATACCATCAAGTTCTTCTTTTTCTTACCGCTTGATGAAGACTTAAATAAGTGACCGATAATCGGTAAGTCACCTAAAAATGGCACTTTTTGTACTGACTCTTGTACTTCTTCATTAATCAAACCGCCCAGTACTACAATCTGACCAGAATCTGCCATAACCGTGGTAGTTAAGCGACGAGTTGCAAAGGTCACATCGACACCAGTTTTACCGTTAATACCTGACACTTCTTGCTCAATGGTCAGCTTAACCGCATTACCTTCATTGACTTGTGGTACCACTTTTAATTTAACGCCCACTTCTTTACGTTCAACGGTTTGGAATGGGTTGCTGTTACCGTTACTTGAGTTTTGGCTACCGGTAAGAATAGGTACTTCGTCACCAACGATGAATGATGCTTCTTGGTTATCAAGGGTGGTAATCGACGGTGTTGCAAGTACGTTTGATTTGGTATCACTTGAAACCGCTTGGATTAAGGCGCCGAAGTCACCCATTGCCACGCCCCAAGCCATGCCGTTCACTTTACCTAATGCTTGCGCCAGTAAGGTAATATCACCACGTGAATCTGGGTTTTCAGTACAAGTACCATTTTCGGTACACACTGTAGTGCCTTCTTCACCTTGTGCTTGCCATACACCTGCGCCAATCTCACCTATGGTTGGGCCTAAGTTATTAAACTGAGTACCACCACCAGCAGCTGATGCCCATTGAATACCAAAGCCAACATCATCGCCTTCTGATACTTCAACAATAATCGCTTCTACCAATACTTGTGCACGGCGAATATCTAACTGGTTAATCACGCTTTCAATGGTGCGCATTTGATCCGGTTCAGCGCTGATCACCAAAGCATTGGTATCAACGTGAGCCATAATATTAATTTCTTTACGCTTGCTACCCGAGGTTTTACCCGCATCTTGATCGCTCACGAGTTGGTCAGCAAAACCGGTTAGCACTTCGACTAAATCTTCTGCTTTAGCGTAGCGTAAGTAGCGTACTTTAGTGTTACCAGTGTTAGCTTGCTCAGCATCTAGACGACGAATTAGATCGACCACGCGTTGACGGCTCTTTTCATCACCACTCACAATAACGGCGTTCATACGCTCATCAGCCACCACTTTTGGCGCTTGACCGGGCATTTGTGCTTGATTAGCGCTGGCGCGATAAAGGGTATCAACAATACGGACAATCTCACCGGCTGAGGCATATTCAAGGGATACCACTTCAACAGCTGTATCACCTTGCTTATCGACACGGCGAACAATTTCTACTAATTTATTTACGACAGCTGCGCGGCCTGAAATCATCAATACGTTAGATGGGTCGTAGTTCACTACGTTACCGCCACCAGCATTATCATTAAGCTGGCGCAGTAATGGCGCTAGTTGTTTAGCTTCGGTGTTGTATAACGCCACAATGCGGGTGACCATTTCATCGCCCAAGCCTGGGGTGTTATCATCAGCGACGCGAATAGCTGCAGTTTTGGCATCTTTATCTTTAATGACTTTAATAACGCGGTTTTCCATTTCAACCACGGCATAGCCATACACCTGCAAAACATTGAGGAAGAACTGGTAGTACTGCTCGTCATCTAATAAGTCGTAACTGCGGACGTTAATTTTGCCGCGAACAGTAGGATCAACGATGATGGTCTTATTGAGGTTTTTACCCACAATATTAATGAATTCCTGAATGTCTGTGCCTTTGAAATTGGCAGCATACTGTTCCGACCAAGCAGCTTGAGAAGCCAGCATGGCAATACCGGCAACCATTCCAGCAAATAACTTGCGTCGAATTCCGTAACTCTTCATTATTTTCAATCCTCTACTGCCCATACTATTCTGGCAAACTAAAAATTATTTCAACTAACTGCCCATCACGTTCGACCATGACGCCAATTTCGGTTAATTCTGCTAATTGCCCCATCACTTCTAACGACTGCCCCATATCAGTTAAGTCGTAGCCGTTGATGGATTTGGCTAAATCATTTGCTTTAAAACCTGCTGAGGCAAATAAAGACTTATTTTTGCCCGGGTTTAATCGATAACCGCTGATGCCATCTGCACCGCTGACTGGTGAGATAGCCAGATAGTCGGTTAATTTACCCGGATCGGCTAGTAATTCATCACGTGAATCGGCTAACTCTTGAGAGAGCACACTGCGCTGAACCGTTTGCACGGTGCGATTTTGTTTTGCTTTTTGAAGTGATTCATTGGCTTGGCTTTGAGTGGTGTAATTTAAGCCATCAAGCATTAAGGTTTCATAGCGGCCCGCATTGGTAATAATAATGCGGTCGGCATAAACTTCTTTTAATGACGCTGAAGTGCCTTTGATTTTGTCACCTAGGCTGTAGGTTTCTTGGCTGCCTTTTGACTCGATAACCGCAAGGCCATGTGAATCAGAAGTTGATGCCACCACACCTGTCAGCAAAATAGACAAGTTAGTTTTAGGGGCATCGGTAATTTGTTCCACTGGAGCGGGCTTTTTCGCTTGGGTATCACTGGCACCTTTTTTACCAAACAGTGATAACTGTTGCACACCGCTGAGCTCAATACGTTTCGCGCTAGCAGAAGAAGTTGGCGATGGTTGCCATGCTACAGCTTGAGAATTAACAGGCATTAACTTCCAAGTGATCTGAGCAGCAATTGATAGCACGATCACTAACCCTAACCAAAAGAAGGCCGCGCTCAGCTGCTTTTGAGGAAGAGCCGCAACCTTGGTAATAACTTTATCTAATACATCCATATTTGCTTTGACCCTCAGCACAGGTCGCTGTTCTTATTCTGTTAATTTAGGAAATACTGCATCATGCTAACCTACACGGCTTGTCGCAACAAGCCCATAGCATCTGGATTGGCGAAATACAGCTGATTATGCTACATTTGCGCGCTTAAAAAGGCTGTGAGAAATGCCACTATTTAGGCTCTTGCCTCCATTTTACATGTGAAAAATGTCAACCTTGTGAACTCATACCACTTTTGAGGGGGCTTAATGAGCATAGCTCAAGTTAATACCATGTCAGTAAGGTTAGATAAATGGTTATGGGCGGCACGTTTTTATAAAACTCGCTCGCTAGCAAAAGACATGATCAATGGTGGCAAAGTTCACTATAACGGCCAAAGAGCCAAATCGAGCAAACTAGCAGAAGTCGGTGCAACAGTGCGACTTCGCCAAGGGCACGATGATAGGGAAATAATTATTGCTCAATTGTCTGAACATCGACAAGGGGCTGCTATAGCGCAAACGCTATATCAAGAAACGGCTGAAAGCATCAAAAAACGCGAGTTTAATGCTGAAGCCAGGAGATTAAATATCTTAAATAATCCGGCGCCTGAAACTAAGCCGGATAAAAAGCAACGTCGACAACTTAAACGCTTTAAAGAGTTATAAACTTTTTAACGGCACAACAAATTGAGAGACCACATGAGCAAAGATCTATTACATCGCTACTTATTCGATAATGCCGAAGTCCGTGGTGAAATGGTACAACTGGAAAACAGCTACCAAGAAATTTTAGCCGCCCATGATTACCCTGTTGCATTACAGCACATCATCGGCCAATTAATGGCGGCAACGTCATTGTTGACAGCCACCATTAAATTTACTGGCGACATCAGTGTGCAATTGCAAGGTGATGGCCCAGTATCTTTAGCAGTTATCAATGGCAGCAACTTACAGGCCTTACGCGGCATAGCCCGCTGGAAAGGTGAGTTAGCAGATGACGCTTCACTGACGGAGCTGTTTGGCCAAGGTATTATGGTGATTACCCTAACCCCTGATGAAGGTGAACGCTACCAAGGTATTGTGTCTCTTGAGCATGCTGATTTAGCCGCCTGTTTAGAAGAATACTTCAATCAATCTGAGCAGCTCCCCACAGTGATCCGTTTATTTGCTGACGGTAAACAAGCTGCCGGTATGTTGTTACAGGTATTACCGACTGAAAACAAAGAAAACGAAGAGTTCGAACACTTATCTGCGCTGACTCATACTATCAAGTCAGAAGAGCTATTTGGCTTAACCGCAGAAGAAGTGTTACATCGTTTATACCATCAAGAAGAAGTGCGCTTATTTGATCCTATCGATGTCACCTTTAAGTGCAGTTGCTCTAAAGAGCGTAGCGCTAAAGCGCTGGCGACCTTAGAGCAAGCAGAAGTTGAAGCCATACTCGCTGAAGAGGGTAAAATTGAAATGGACTGTGAATATTGTCCTGCAGTTTACAACTTTGACAGTATCGATATTGCGGCAATCTTTGCTGGTAACATGAGTGCAGACAAGCAGCAATAACTGTTACCTCCTCAAGTAAACTTTCAAAAAAAGCGCCTAAGGCGCTTTTTTTATCGCTAAAAATCCCCCTTTCAACTTAAAAAATGCCACTAATTACAAAAAAGTTACCAAACTGTTACTCCTCCGTGCCGTTATTGCGTTATTATTAAATTGCATAGGGATCGCTAATTTAGTGTTCAACCGAACCTTAATTCAGCCGCACCTAAGCCAAACTTAAGCAAGCTAACGTAAGTCATCCTAAACAAAAAAATCGGCGCCATAGACCGATAAACGACCTACTTATGACGGAGAACCACTCGATGACAGATGAAACCAACAGCGTACACCTTAACCTTACTAGCGCTGAGTTAATTGAACTTGCTTTACAACGTAATGAAGGGACATTAACCGCCAATGGCGCACTGGTAGCAAAAACCGGCGCAAGAACAGGTCGCTCTCCCAACGACCGCTTTATTGTTCAAGAAGCCAACACCCAAGATGAAATCGACTGGGGCTCAGTCAACAAAGGTATCGCTGCCGATACCTTTGATGCACTTTGGGGCCGTGTTGAAGCCTACCTTGCTGATAAAGAGCTTTTTGTTTCTGAACTTGAAGTTGGTGCCTCTGATGAGCACTACCTTCCGGTTCGTGTTACTACAGAATATGCTTGGCATCAGGTATTCGCCCGTAATCTATTTATCACCCCAGAAAGCTTTAACCGTGGCGATAAAGCAGTATGGCAAATTATCAATGCACCTGATTTTGTTTGCGATCCTGCCCGTGACGGCACCCACTCCGATGCCGTAGTGATGATTAACTTTGCCTCCAAAAAGGTACTGCTTGCAGGACTTAAATACGCCGGCGAAATGAAAAAGTCGATGTTCTCGGTGCAAAACTTCTTATTGCCAGCAAAAGGGGTATTGCCAATGCATTGCTCCGCTAACGTGGGCGCTAAAGGTGACACTACTTTATTTTTTGGCTTATCAGGCACAGGGAAAACCACCCTTTCAGCCGATCCTAAGCGCTTTTTAATTGGCGATGATGAACATGGCTGGGCACCGGGCGGGGTATTTAATATTGAAGGCGGCTGCTACGCTAAATGTATCGACTTAAGTCAAAAAAATGAGCCGGTTATTTGGGATGCGATTCGCTTTGGCACCGTACTTGAAAACGTGGTGTTAGATGACTCTCGCACTCCTGATTACACAGATACTAGCTTGACTGAAAACAGCCGTGCTGCTTATCCGTTAGAGCATATTGGCCAGCGCGTTGAAGAAAATCGTGGCGCTGAGCCTAACTCGGTGGTGTTTTTAACCTGTGACGTATCTGGGGTATTACCGCCAGTGTCTGTGTTAACCAAAGAGCAAGCGGCTTATCACTTCTTGTCAGGTTATACCGCCAAAGTCGGCTCAACTGAAATGGGCTCGACCGCAGCCATTCAATCGACCTTCTCAACATGCTTTGGCGCACCATTCTTCCCACGTCCAGCAGGGGTTTATGCTGAACTATTGATGAAGCGCATTGAATCATTTGGCAGCCAAGTTTACTTGGTTAATACTGGCTGGACTGGTGGACCTCACGGTGTTGGTAAGCGTTTTGACATCCCTACGACCCGCGCGATTGTCGATGCCATTGTCAGCGGCGAGCTTAAAGACGTTGAAACCATGCATATTGATAAACTTAACCTTAAGGTGCCTGTCGCGGTATCAGGGGTTGAAACTGCATTATTGAACCCAGTAAACACTTGGGCAGATAAAGCTGAATATGCCAAATTTGCTCAGCAACTCGCCGAAGAGTTCACCGCAAACTTTGCTAAGTATGACGTGTCTGATGAGATTAAAAATGCTGGCCCTAATAGCTAGTGTTGAGCCGATGACATATTAACTTGTCATCACGGCGCTACCAAGTTGAAGCCTAATCAAAAAGCCGCAAATCCCCAGTTGCGGCTTTTTTAATGGCGTAATTTACTTTCCTTGAATCAGTATCAATCTGCTATTGCCTCCATAGAGAATTAATTTAAGATGACACAATAAACTTTGGATATATCATAGGGATATCTATGCGCCGCGCCATCATTGCCACTCTAGTGATTAATTCATTCTTGCTGCTCAATAGCAATGCATTCGCCACTGAAAACCTTAGTAAGCATTCGGAAAAAATAATAACTGCCAGCCCTAGCGTTAATAACACCTTTGTAAACGACCCTATTTTACCGCCAATTGCCAGCTGGCAAGGCGCCAGTAAAGCATTAATTCAATCAAAAAATGCACCATGGGCGACCCCTTTTGAGCAAAACGGTTTAATTAGCAGCCCTAATTACAATGATACCCAGCAATGGCTCACCAAGCTGGTCGACAGCAGTGATTTACTGCAACAAGTCTCCATCGGTAAAAGCCCCCAAGGCCGTGATATTTGGATGCTGGTCGCATCGGAAGAAGGGGCTGCCACTGCTAAAGAGCTTAGCGGCAATAATAAACCCACAGTCCTGGTACAGGCGGGGATCCATTCTGGCGAGATTGATGGCAAAGATGCCGGCATGATGTTGCTACGTGACATTAGCCATGGCGACAAAAAAGCCTTACTGGATAAGGTAAATCTGTTGTTTGTGCCCATTTTAAGTGTCGATGGTCATGAGCGCAGTGATGAGTTTAATCGGGTTAATCAGCGAGGGCCAGTTAATATGGGCTGGCGCACCAACGCCAGAAACCTTAATTTAAACCGTGATTACGCCAAGTTAGATACCCTTGAATTACAGCATATGATCCGTGCCATCAATTTGTGGCAACCCGACTTGTACATTGATGTCCATGTGACTGACGGCATCGACTACCAATACGATGTCACCTTTGGTTACAACGTCAAACAAGGCTATAGCCCAGCAAGTTTTGATTGGCTAGAAAACTATTATCGCCCTGAAGTTGAAGCGGCGCTGACCAAGCAAGGTCATGTCCCTGGCGGGTTAGTGTTTGCCATTGATAATACCGATATGTCTAAAGGGCTGTCTTACTGGAATCCAAGCCCACGCTTTTCAAATGGTTACGGTGATGCGCGCCATTTACCGACCATTTTAATTGAAAACCACAGCTTAAAACCCTTTAAACAACGGGTGCTTGGTACCTACGTGATGCTTGAGCAAACCCTTAAAACGGTTGCCGAGCATGGCACTAAATTAACAGCGGCAATTTATGAAGATAAGTACCGCACCCCGCAGCAGCTTGCGTTAACTTGGCAAAGCGTCAAACAACCCCAAGGTTGGGATTTTAAAGGCATTGACTACAGCGTTGAGCAAAGTGACATTAGTGGCACAAATGTGGTCAGATGGAATGGCCAGCCAAAGCTATACCCTAACTTACCGCTAATGGGTAACACTGAAGCCGATATCATCACTCAACGGCCTAAATTCTATTATGTTCCCGCCCAGTGGCAGCAAGTGATTGAGCGCTTAGCCATACATGGCGTAAGAATGACTCGCTTAGAAAAGCCTAAAACCATCAAGGCGGCGCAATACCAATTTAGTCAGCCTGAATTTAACGCAGTAGATTATGAGGGTCGTCAACGGGTTAAAGCTAGCAGCACTAAAGTTAAAATAACAACCACTTTACCAGCTGGTACTATTCAAATTGCCACTAACCAACCTCTGGGTGATTTAGCCATTTTACTGCTGGAACCTCAATCTGCAGATTCGTTTTTTCAATGGGGATTTTTCAATAGCATCTTTACCCGTACTGAATACATTGAAGACTATGCCGTCGAGCCATTAGCGGCCAAAATGCTGGCTGAAGACGATAATTTGAAACTAGAATTTGAAAAAGCCTTAGAGGATGAAGCCTTTGCTGCAGATCCGAAAGCCAGACTGCGCTGGTTTTATCAACGTAGCCCCTATTACGATGAGCAATACTTGAAGTATCCAGTACTGAGATCTCACTAACTCAAATTCTAAAGCTAACGATAACCAGCTGCAGCAGCAAACATTGCCACTTAATACGCCATAAGCGCCTGTTAAGTGGCTTTAGCTTGCGCGTTTTCATAACTCGCAATCATGGCTAACTTTTGCCTACGCGTTAACTTCTTTACCGCTATTTCCCGCTTCAATGCACGACTTCTATCAGGCTGTGACTCTTGATATACCAGTGTGAGTGGCCCTTTTCCTTTTAAGAATTTAGCCGCTTTTACGCCACCAGCTTGATGCTCAGCAAAACGGCGACTAACATCTGTGGTAACCCCAGTGTACAAGTGACCGTTATGGCATTTGACCATATATAAAAACCAAGCAGATGCCACGATTGCTGGCTTTTTCGATGTGGTCATTAGACTATTATTGCAGTCACTGGCAGTTTGTTGGTTTTGGGTCGGCATCGATATAAAAAACCTTCGGTCTGATCATAGTTATCTGCTGCCAGCATGGCATAATGCAGAATCAAACATAAATCTTATCATCTTAGCACTCGCTAAGTGCAATCAGTATATGGCAATAGCCATGTGAGGAAGCAACGATGTCAAAGCAACCAGATGCCTGCGCACAACCCGATTTAATGCCGCCACAGGAGGCTATCGAAGCGTTATTAGCGCAAGTTAATGCCACCCAAGACAATGAAATGGTCAGCTTAAATGATGCAGTTGGGCGAGTATTATCTGAGAATTTAGCTTCTTGTATTGATTTGCCTCCCTTTGATAATTCATCAATGGATGGCTTTGCTTTTCGTTTTGAAGATTTAAACCTCAGCGCAGCATCGACTGAACTGACCCTTATCGGCACCTCATTTGCGGGTCACCCTTTTAAAGGGACGCCTCAAGCCAATACTTGTATCAGGATAATGACCGGCGCGCCGGTACCCGCTGGTTATGACACAGTGCAGATGCAAGAAAAAACTACCACCAATGCTGACATCATTAGTATTGAAGCGCCCAAAGCGAAAGGCGCTAACGTGCGCTACCGCGGCGAAGAGTTGCTTGCTGGTACCAATGTGTTAAAAAGTGGCATTCAAATTCGCGCCGCAGAGATGGGCGTACTGGCCACTATCGGTATTAGCCAAGTCAGAGTAAAACGTAAGCTTAAAGTCGCCTTTTTCTCAACGGGTGACGAATTAAGACCTGTTGGTAGCGATCTCGCCCCTGGGCAAATTTATGACTCTAATCGCTACTCAATTAAAGGCTTATTAACCCAAGCAAACGTGGAATGGATTGACCTAGGTGTCATCGAAGATGACAAAGAAGCTATTCGAGGTGCATTCAGAGAAGCAGCAGAGCAAGCTGATATCGTGCTCACCTCTGGCGGGGTTTCAGTGGGTGATGCGGATTACACCAAACAAATTTTGTCTGAAGAAGGTGAAATCACCTTTTGGCGCTTGGCCATTAAACCGGGTAAACCGTTTGCCTTTGGTAAATTAGGTAAAGCGGTATTCTGCGGTTTACCGGGTAACCCTGTGTCATCAATGGTGACGTTCTACAAGCTTGTTTGGCCTATTATCAACAAAATGCAGGGCTTAACCCCTAAAGCACCTGTCATCGTAACAGCGACACTTTCAAGCCCTATCCGTAAACAGCCGGGCCGCGCCGAATACCAGCGTGGGGTGCTTAGCCGTGATGACAATGGCGAGTTAGTTGTTTCCACCACTGGCGGTCAAGGCTCTGGCATGTTGACCTCAATGAGCCTAGCGAATTGCTTTATTAACTTAGCGCAATTTCAAGGCGATGTAGCAGCGGGTAGCACAGTCGAAGTTGAACCCTTTAACAGCGTGCTTTGCTAAGGATTAATAATGACCGACAGCAAGGGGCTAGCAGCTTAATGAGCAATGATATGTTAACTGACGATATTCTTACCGATAATGAAATGCTACGTTATAGCCGCCAAATATCCATTAAAGCCATGGATATCGAAGGTCAGGAGAAACTTAAACAAGCCAAAGTCTTAGTCATAGGCGCTGGCGGTTTAGGCTGTACTGTGACCCAATATCTGGCAGTGGCAGGTGTGGGTGAAATGACCATAGTGGATTTTGATACAGTAGAGTTATCAAATCTGCAACGCCAAGTGCTGCATCATGATGAAAATATTGGCCAAGCAAAAGTTGATTCCGCTAAGCAAACATTACAGCAACTCAATCCGCTAATCCGCATCAATACCATTAATCAGTTTCTGGATGAAGCTGCCATTGAGCAGTTGGTATCAGCACATATGTTAGTGCTGGATTGCACCGATAATGTGTTAGTTCGCGAGCAACTTAACCGCAGCTGCTTTAAGCATAAAGTCAGTTTTATTTCAGCGGCAGCTATTCGCATGGAAGGCACGGTGACGGTATTTGATTATCAGTCGCAGTCACCTTGCTATCAATGCTACAGCAGTCTGTTTGGTGAGCAGCAACTAACCTGTGTTGAATCAGGAATATTAGCCCCTGTCGTGGGCTTAGTGGGTTGTATTCAAGCCACTGAAGCCATTAAGGCCATTAGCGGTATGGGCCAAGGGCTTAATGGGCGCATTCTAATGATTGATGCCATGACCATGGAGTTTCGAGAAATGAAACTACCGAAGCAAACTCACTGCCCCGTTTGTGGGCAATAGAAGTAATTCACCTAGCAAGGCAAACTTGTCTATAGTTGAAGAAGAGATAAAACGGCTTTATAAACAGGAACTCTGTTATGTCAGCTCTTCTTCAACAACTGCGCCTACGCATTCAACAACTGCGCCAGATAACTGGGTTTACGCCAAGCTCGTCTCAAGGGTTTTACTGCCGCTTTAGATCTTTGCAGCCACTGTGCTTAGGCTGCAGCTTTACGCTTCTCTCGGCCTGTTCAGGTGACGATATAACCCCACTTCACCAAACCAATCCAGCTGCCGATTACTGCCTTAAGTTAGATGGCAGTTTAGCGACCATAGCTCACATCAATGGTGATATCTTACTGTGCACCTTACCCGATGGTGAAGTAGTGGAGTCTTGGGAATTATTTAGACGCGACCATCAAAAATCGTAGTGGCACTGAACGCTAAGCGCAATTGAATTGGCTAGCGCCTAAAATTATAAGTATCAGTGTGATAAAACGGATTAGCTTGTAGTGGTAGCCGTTACCAAGTCACTTTGTAAAACTGCACTATCAGGTTTCACCGCTGCAACTTCAGTGACTGCAACCTCAGTGACTGCAGCTTCATCAAGTTTAATTCTATCGGCTTTAGCAATGTAGGCCGGTTTGTTACTGCCAGCTTTTTTAGCATTGGCTTTTTTGGCTTTCGCTTTCAGGGTTGAGTTGATTTTTTTACGACGATTCATTGCATACTCTCGTTACTGTTACGCCGAAAAAATTCAATATTTTTACTGCAGATATTCAAATGGAGGGCGATTTTACAATTGAACGGTTAAAAATACCAATTTTGAATCATCAAAATTGGTATTTAGATTTTAAGATTAATTAATCTTGTATCACCACCCAAATCGCATGTAGCACACCTGGAAGGAAGAATAATAAGCATAAAATGATGTTGATCAGTAAGTCTTTACCGACCCCTTTTTTCAAGAAAACCGCCACCGGTGGTAATAAAATTGCCAGTATAATCAGAAGAATTTTGTTTGCGTCCATAAGTTTCAGTGTCCTTTTTATCAACAGTAAAAGCTAACTAGTGTAAAAATAATAACCAATTGTGAAAGTCGCTAAATATCATTATGATTATTTTACCTACAATTTCATATTGAAATATTTATAAATTTTTGAAGGCTTAATGATAGAAAATAGTAGTAGCTTAGTGTTAATTCAAGTTATTTGCGTGCTTTGTATTGCAGCAACTGTCGCTTGGATCATCATGGTCGTACCAATGAAGGTCGCGCCCAGTGCCAGCTCACGCTTTGCATTGGCTAATTTTTCTATCCTTGTCGGCATGCAGCTTTACATTCAGCGCACAGATGAACCCAGCTACTTACATTGGCTAGTCGCTGATATGTTCATCCTGATTGGCTTTTGTTTATTACGCTGGGGCGCACAACGGCTGTATCACCTGACCTCTAGCCATCGCAATGATTTAATGCTGCTGTTTATCACTGGCGGGTTAATGCTATTGGCTAAACCGCAAGCCTCTAGCTCTGCGTACTTGATGATTATTTTATCCTTTAGTGCCGCCACACTATTTTTTATGCTCGCCAAAGATCACTATGTCGCGTTGAAAGCTAACTTTACTGCTTTTGCAACTTATTGGTTAGTCATCCCCATTGTTGCTATTGGATTCATGTTTTTTATCAGAGCGTTCATTTTGATGCTCTATCCAGAAAAAGTAGCCAATTACGCCGCCTTTAATGCCAAAGAATCTATCCCTATTTTATGGACCTATATCGCACTTATTTTGATCGTGAATATTCTTATTATTGGTAACACTATCAATCGCCTAGTCGTAAAGATTAGAACTCTCGCCAACAAGGATGCCCTCACCGGATTATGGAACCGTAATGCCCTGCAACATAAACTCAATACTGAACATCAACGCTGGTTAAGGGATAAGGTTAGCTTCAGTGTGATGGTGATTGATTTAGATCGCTTTAAAGATATAAACGATAATTATGGTCATGTGGCTGGTGATGAAGTGCTTAAAGCGGTGGCGCAACAATTGAGCTCAGCGACCCGAAAATTAGACTATTTATGCCGCTTTGGCGGCGAAGAGTTTGTGCTGATCTTACCCTTAACCGATGAAGATAACGTGCTACAAGTGGCAAGCAAACTGCAGCATAAATTAGCTCAAATTCAACTGGACTGGCACGGTAACACCATATCCATTGAAGCCAGTATCGGCTGTGTCACCATGAAAGAAGGCGTCGATGCCGAAGCGTTATTAGGACTGGCCGACAAAGCCATGTATCAAGCAAAAAACAGTGGTCGCAATTGTGTTAAATCAGCCAACCTAATGCGCTTACAAAGCGATTCAATTTAACCGCTAACAAATCCATTTTACTGCAAGCGTGATGACTCTGAGCACGTTTACTTTACTGGCGCAGGCCATGGTAAATCATTGGGACTTTGCCATTCATTTGCTAGCTGCTGAGTGACTGCTGCCAGTTTGAATTGCTCACCTAAATGGGGCCATTGAATAAATTGGTACTGCGTAGCTTTATATTCAAACTGCAGCGCCATTGCATGCAGGTAGCATCTATCTGATGCCTCTCCGCCATAAAGGCTATCCCCTAAAATCGGTACCGCTAGACTGGCTAACGCGACCCGTAATTGATGGGTTTTACCACTCAGTGGTTTTAGTAAATATAACCGAGTCCCAGCGGCAATTGAATGGGAAAAAAACTGCGTGATAGCGGGGTTCTCAGTAGAACGTAATAACTTATACATACTGCGACGCGACTTAGCCATATCGCCAATCACCCAACCTTGTTTCTTTTTCGGCTTACCTTTAGCAATGGCCAAATAATATTTTTGGATCTTATGAGCGCTAAACATCTCGGTGAATATCGCTGCGGCGGCTGAAGATTTAGCCAAAATCAATAAGCCTGAAGTTGGCGTATCTAAACGGTGAACCGCATATAACTTAATCCCTAAATCAGCCTCAACTTGAGCGACTACGCCCGCATTACCATCTTGACTGTGAAAATGAACCCCTGCGGATTTATTAATGATAATAAAGTCAGGATGCTGCTCAACTAGCTGATACATAAATGGGCTTCTATTAAGTAATGATGAGTGATGCGAGATAACATTGAATACTGGAAGTGAACATTAGAAATGAATATCGGCAATCAAACCAGGGTTATTATCTACCAATTCAATACTGGCACGATGGCGAGATAAAATCGCTTTTACCATAGATAACCCTAAACCTGTGCCTTGATGGTGACGACTAGGATCTAAACGCACTAAACGCTCAAACACTCGTTCTTTGTCTTGCGCATTTATCCCTGGGCCATTATCAATAATTTGGATCCGCCGACCTTGTTGCACAATGCTAATTTCGGCATCTTCAGGCGCGTACTTAATGGCATTATCCACTAGGTTAAATAATGCTTGGAATAGCAGGTATTTATCCCCTGAAATAGTGACATCATTTTCAATCACTAAATTAAGGGTTTGCTGTTTAGACTCAGCCACCACTTCTGCCATTTCATATAAATCTTGGCAAAGCTGCTGCAAGCTAACGGGTTGCATATCAAGGGTCTGCTGGCCTTCTTCAATGCGCGTTAGTGACAACATGGCATCGAAGGTTGCTAAGCAATGATCTAGCTCTTCTAGCAGCATTGCGGTGAGCTCAGGTATCTGCTCGGCCGGTTTTTGCGGTAACTGCTCGATACCTATGCGCAAATGCGAAAGCGGCGTACGTAAGTCATGGGCGATATTATCGGTCACCCCGCGTACTGACATTAAGTTGTGCTCTAAGGTATCTAATACCCGATTAAACTGTCCTGCGAGCATATCAAATTCATCTTGATTATGACTGACAGGAAAACGGGTATCGTATTGGCCTTGCTCAATTTTTTGACTGAGTAAATTATACTGCACTAAGCGCCGTAAGATGGCTTTAGAGAAGATAAAACCAACGGCTAAGGTCATTGCTAATGTCAGCGCTACCACCCAAAAGGCCGCATTAACAAATTTATCAATCAATGCAGCTAAGTTATCAGTACGGGTGGCGATAAGCACGGGACCGTAATTGGTTAACACCAATCCTCCGGTCAAAATATGCAGTTTATCTGGTCCGCCAGTGAGAATGGGGAAATCGCGGGTTTCAGGCAATAATGGCATGTTGTCAGGTACAAAACTTAAGGCACCAACCATGTCGACATTATTACGCCAAGCAATTAACGCGGTTTTGGGATCAGCCGCGCGAATTTGCGCCGCAAAACTACGACGGTCCAAAGTGAGGGCTAATTGCTTGTAGCGCTGCATTTCAGTCGCGAGATGCTGCTCAACTTGGCTTTCTTGTTCCATGACTAGCTGCCGGTATAAACCCGATACCAGCAGTACAATTAACAAGGTCACCAAAGTAGAAAATATCAGCGTGATCCGCCAAGCACTACTTTGGTAGGGTTTAATTCCCTTTACTGAGGCGATAACCAGCCCCTCGAACGGTTTCGATAATTTCTGGGTGACCTAACTCTTCAAACTTGCGGCGTAGCTTAGCGATATGTACATCAATCACATTGGTGCGGGGGTCAAAATGGTAATCCCACACAGCTTCAAACAATAGCGTACGGCTAATGACTTTGTTGGGATGCTCCATTAAGTATTTGAGTAACTGAAATTCTTTAGGTTGCAGCATAAGTTCATGATCATCTAAGGTCACTTTGCGCGTGAGTAGCTCCATTTTCAAATTACCGACTTCAAGATCGGTACTATTTGAAGCAGGCGCATTGCGTTGAATTAACTTTTCAGCTCGCACTTGCAACTCTGCAAACGCAAAAGGCTTAGTCATATAATCATCGCCACCAGCACGTAAGCCTTTTACACGCTCATCCACATGACTTAATGCTGACAAGATTAACACTGGGGTTTCATTACCATTTTTACGCAACGCGGTTAACAATGTTAACCCATCAATTTGGGGCAGCATTCGGTCTAAAATAATAATATCGAAATCATTATTTTTGGCTTTATACAGGCCATCATGGCCATTGGTTGCCGTATCGACTTGGTATTGCTGAGCTGTAAAACCCTCTGCAACATACTGTAATGTTGTTGCGTCATCTTCAACGATTAATACTCGCATAGTGCTGTTCCTTAGTCCCACTGCAGTAGGGGTAATGGACGTAAATTCTCAATATCAAAAGCAATAGTATGCTTACTGGCCGCATTAAGTAGCTTCAATTCTAAATAACTTATGGTCAAATCGTGCTCGAGTTCTGCTTCAATTAAATAACCAGATTGATTTTTTGTCGCTAACTTAATCAAATCCGTAAAGGTCATTTTATGATCAATAAGTACTTTGGCGGCCTTAATTTGGTCTAAATCATCTGAGGCAAAATGACTTAATTTCTTACTCATCAAGCTGCCATCTTTGGCATCAAATTCAAACGCTATAAGTTCGTTTGTATCAAGGTTGATAAGTTCTATTTCATAAATTAACTGATCTTTTTCAATATCCATATCAAAAGCTGAAACCAAGCCATTGTGATCCATTTCAACTTGCTGGATCACCACAATAGGTTCAACGTACTCACCTTGAGATAACAAAGTATGCATACTAGGCGTTGCCATCACCATTGAAGGGAATACCACAAGCAATGATAGAACAATACGGAACATGAGAGCCTCAAAAGACATTGATAATTGAGCTACTTTACCTAAGCCGATTAAAAGACCCAAGCTTTGTAAGATTAATAATTGATCATGATTCTAGAATATGAACTTGTTCTGACTTCAATGCTATTGTGGTGGCTAAACCTTGTTGTAGCTCAAGTTTAGTCGCTAAGTGAGCTGGCACATCCATATTAAACGTCTCATCAATCCCTGCCATACGCGCTTTTATACGTACAGATTCCCCCATCACCAACATAGAATCAATCACGATATCGAGTTTATTGATACTGCGGCAAAGGCGGCCGCTGGTAATAGCGCTGAATCGAATGCCCTGATTAGGGATCACCCAGCGTACGGTTTGACCAACTTCGCAATCTGGGGCGCTATCGCTAGCAATAATCTGGTCGCCCATTTTAAGCCAAGTAATATTGGCTTTTTCATCACGACCAGACACTTGGGCATTAAAGATATTACGTAAGCCCATTTGCCTCGCCACGGTTTCATTGCGAGGATGAGACAAGACATCAAACGGTTTACCTTGCTGGAGCATTTTGCCTTGGCTGATTAAAATCATTTTATCGGCCAGTAATAAAGCCTCATTCATATCATGGGTCACCATAATCACTGGAATTGATAATTGCGATTTTAACCGTGCTAACTCAATATATAACCTTTCTCGGGTTTCTCTATCCACCGCAGAAAAGGGTTCATCCAGCAATAAAACTGCCGGCTCTCTGGCAAGCGCCCTGGCTAAGGCGACTCGCTGGCGCTGCCCACCCGAAAGCTGCGCCGGTAATCGTGCCGGCAAGCCATGTAAATTAACTCGCTCTAACCAATCTAACGCACGGGCTTTACGCTCATGCTTTGGAATATGATCGAGCCCAGAAATAACATTATCCAGTGCCGTTAAGTGCGGAAACAAACCAAAGTGTTGTGGCACGTAGCCGATATGACGTTGCTGCGGCGATAAATTGATGCGCTTCTGATGACAAAACCAAGTTTTATCTCCACTTTGAATCGCTCCTTGTTGAGCTGAACCTAAGCCCGCAATCATTCGCAGCAAGGTGGTTTTACCACCACCTGAAGGGCCAACGACGGCTAATACTTCTCCCGCTTTACAACTAAAGTCAGCCTCTAACGGGATCGGTGCTTGTTGGGAAATATGGCAATGTAAATCAACGTTGCGGATTGGCATGCTCGCCTCCTAAACGCCTTGAAAGACTGGTGGTGATTGCCAAGACACTAACGGCAAAGACCAATAACACTAACGACATGGTACCAGCCGCTTCAAAATCAAAGGCCTGCACACTGTCGTAGATGGCAATAGATATGGTTTTGGTTTCACCGGCAATATTACCGCCTAACATTAGCACTACACCAAATTCACCCAGCACATGGGAAAAACACAGCACCACTGCGGTTAACACCCCAGGCCAAATCATCGGTAGCTCAATTTTGACAAAAATTCGCCACCAACTCATGCCACAACAGGCGGCGGCATCAGGAATATCGTGAGGGATAGTTTCAAATGCCCGCTGGATTGGCTGCACTGCAAAGGGAATATTGACTAAAATAGAGGCAATAACTAAACCGGAGAAGTTAAACACTAATTGCACGCCAAAGAGTGACTCAACCCATTGGCCGATGAGGCTTTGACTGCCAAGGCCAACCAGTAAGTAATAGCCTATTACTGTGGGAGGCAGCACTAAGGGCACCATGATTAACGCTTCAACCCATGACTTCCCTTTGAACTGACGGTAAGCCAGTAGTCGACCAACTACAATGGCCAATGGCACTAAAATTAGCACAGTAACGCTACTCAGCTTGGCTGATAACCATAACGATTGCCAATCCATAGATTAATTCTCGACTTGCATAAAAGCGCTTGAATTAGCACGCTGAGGAAAACCAAAACCATAATTGAGCAGTACATCTTTTGCGGCTTGGGTTTGCATATACTGATAAAACTGC
Organism: Shewanella sp. 3_MG-2023; assembly: GCF_030548765.1. Taxonomy (NCBI): domain Bacteria; kingdom Pseudomonadati; phylum Pseudomonadota; class Gammaproteobacteria; order Alteromonadales; family Shewanellaceae; genus Shewanella; species Shewanella sp. 3_MG-2023. Next base: position 38,958 of record NZ_JAUOSH010000015.1, read on the forward strand.
TGAGTGGTAGCACCAGCATTGGGCATCATCACCATTCGCTGATTAATCGGCTCATATAACGACTGGGGTATTTCGATATAATTGCCCATTTTGCGAAACTGCTCAGATGACGCTAACGATAGCGCCACTATGCCACCTTGTGCAGAACCACTTAAGGCAAATTGCGCCGCTTGCGAGACATTTTCGCCCATGATGATTTTAGACTCTAACTGCGGCCATAAGCCTTTTGCTTGCAATAAACTTCTGGCTCTTTCGCCATAAGGCGCGTGAGCAGGGTTAGCAATAACAAAGCGGGAAATCTTGCCATCAGTTAACTGCTGTTGTAAGCCGTTAAGCTCAGCATCAAGCACTAGGGAGGAGTTTTTCGGGGTAACTAGGGCTAACTTACCAATAGCATAAATGGTGCCATCAGAGTCTGTTTTTCCCGCTTTATGCAGCTGCTGAACATAAAACTCATCAGCACTTAACAGCATTTCAAAGGGAGCCCCATGTTGGATCTGGGCGACAAAATTACCCGAAGATCCATAGGATACTCTTAATGGCAATCCAGTTGAGGCAGTGAAGTTGGTAACAATTTCATCAAGAGCAAATTTAACATTAGCAGCGGCGGCAATCGCTGGAGGTTTGGCCGCCAGCGATGAAAATGACACCAATAACACTAGGCTAGATAACGCCCTGATAAAAGCGGTTCGACGCCTTTGACTCAATGAAAAACAACGGCGAATCGTGCTTAACGTCATCATGTCAGCATCCTATGCTATTTAGATTCATTCCACATAGTGGCTGCTTGCTCATCTGAATCACGGGCTTCAACCCAATTATTGCCTTGCTCACCAGCTTCTAGTTTCCAAAATGGTGCTTTGGTTTTTAAAAAGTCGATTAAGAACTCACAGGCTGCAAAAGCGGCTTTACGGTGGGCACTGGTAACACCGATAAACACGATTTGCTCACCAAGCTCCATACGGCCAACACGGTGAATAATTGTGACATAATTCAGCGGCCAGCGAGCATAGGCTTGCTCAGCCAGTTGCACTAATACCGCTTCAGTCATGCCAGGGTAATGCTCAAGGGTGAGATCAGTCACTGCGCTGCCGTCATTAAAGTCACGCACTTTACCGGCAAAGGTCACCACTGCGCCATCACTGTTATCTTGTGCAATAGCGGCGTACTCATCGGCGACATTAAAGTCTTCGGTTTGCACTCTCACCACTTGTTTAGTATTCACTTGGCTCATGGTTAGCCTCCAGTGACAGGTGGGAAAAAGGCCACTTCATCGCCATCTTTAACCGCTGCATCCCATGAACTCATGGTTTGATTAACGGCAACTAATAATTTATCTGAGGTGAGTACTTTAGCCCACTTTTCATCTTTAGCGGCTAGGGCTGCGCGTAATTGTTCAGTATTGCTAACGCCATCAGCAGCAACTTCTACTTTAGCGGTGCCGAGTAACTCTCTTACTTGTGCAAAAAAAAGGACCTGGATCATGTCAATCTCTCGTCTTTCAAAATTTTAAAATGGCTAATATTTTATCTTTATAGCTGATGTTGCTAACTCGCATTGATAACTAGCGTGATAGTGCTAGTTAAGCGCTGCCGGCTAATCTTCAGCTTGGAAATGACCTGATTTGCCGCCACGTTTTTCAAGTAAACGTACTTGGGAAATGATCATGTCTTTTTGCACCGCTTTACACATATCGTAAATGGTTAATGCAGCGACTGAGGCAGCTGTTAATGCTTCCATTTCAACGCCCGTCTTACCTGATAACTTACATAAGCTGGTGATCCTGACGCGATTAAGTTCTGGCTGCGCTTCAAGGTCTACTTCCACTTTGGTCAGCATTAATGGATGACATAATGGGATCAGATCTGAGGTCTTTTTCGCGGCTTGGATACCGGCAATACGCGCAGTAGCAAACACATCACCTTTATGGTGACTACCGCTCATGATCATCTCTAACGTACTTGGCGCCATATCAATAAAGGCTTCGGCGCGAGCTTCACGCTCAGTGATATTTTTTTCTGTGACATCAACCATGTGGGCATTGCCATCGGCATTGATATGGGTAAAACAATTGCTCATGCTAACTTGCCTTATAGAATCTTGAGAGTAAAAAATTATTCAAATATAAGTAAACCGCAGCAGCTTAACCGCCAATAGAGGCTAAGTGCTTGGTGACACCCGTGATACCTTGGTGGAGATAATGGGTTTCTTTTTTCTGGGCTAATTGGCCATGTAAGCGCTCAATTAACTCGGCGCGCTGAGACTCGTGTTGCAATAAGTCACGTAAGTCCAGACCGGTTTCGGTAAATAAACACAAATGCAATTTACCTTTGGCCGACACTCGTAAACGGTTACAGCTGGCACAGAAGTTCTTCGCATAAGGCATGATAAGCCCTATACGACCTTGGTAATCTGGGTGACTGAAATTTTGCGCAGGACCATCATCTACATCAGGAAGATCATATAACCAACCTTCTGACTCAAGTTTTAACTTAATATCGAGTCCAGCTAGATGATGAGCGTTGAAATAATCATGGCCTAAGCCTGTTTCCATCAGTTCGATAAAACGCAAATCAATCGGCGTATTCTTTATCCACTGCAGAAAACGGGGCAAATCTTTATCATTAAGCCCTTTGAGTAAGACTGCATTGATTTTGATTCGCTCAAAACCTGCATCAAGTGCAGCATCAATGCCACGCATGACTTCATCAAATTTGTTCTCACCAGTGATTTGATAAAACATCTTAGGATCTAAGCTATCAACCGACACATTGATGCGTCTAAGTCCGGCGTCATACCATTCTTTGGCATTTTTCTCGAGACGATAGCCATTAGTGGTGGTAGCAATGGTTTTGATATTGTCATTGTCTGCAACGATACGAATGATATCTGTGAAATCTTTACGTAAGGTTGGCTCACCACCGGTGATGCGGATTTTTTGGGTGCCTACTTCACCAAAAGCTGCCACTAAATTTTCAATTTCATTTAACGCGAGAAACTTAGGTTTGCCATCAGGTCTGTAACCATCTGGGAGGCAATAGGTGCATTTGAAGTTACAAACATCAGTGACTGACATTCGCAAATAGTGAAACCTTCGACCGAAACTGTCTTGTAATTGGGACATGTTAACCTTTCCAAGTGTGGGAGGTAAGCGCATTTCTTTGCTGACCCCGGTGGCATAATTACCACGGCTAAATATCCATATCTGTGGACGTAGGACATAAAGCTCGGAGAACCGTCAGACTTAATTATAGGCCTAAATTCGCTCGAATCAGTATCTTTTTATGACATTTTGTCCCAGTTAGTCAAAAATCTGTAAATATTTGCGAGCCAGCTCACGAGCTTAAAATCTCACTTGCTACTGTGACCTTTAGCAATTTTAAGGTAAGGTGAGTAAAACAAAAAAATAACAAACCCGCCAAAAAACGGGAAATTAAGAACTAAGGTGAAATGATGGAACGCGAATCAATGGAATTCGACGTAGTTATCGTTGGTGCTGGCCCTGCCGGACTCGCGACTGCTTGTCGATTAATGCAAATATCACAAGATGCAGGCAAGGAAATGACTGTCTGCGTGGTTGAGAAAGGATCTGAAGTCGGCGCTCATATTCTGTCCGGTGCCGTATTTGAACCAACGGTATTGGATGAGCTATTCTCTGATTGGCGCGATTCAGACATTCCACTTAATACTAAAGTCTCTCACGATGAAATCTACCTATTGAGCTCTGATAGTAAATCTCAGCTTATGTCCAATAGCTTAGTACCAAAAACCATGCACAATGATGGCAACTACATCATCAGTGTCGGTAACCTCGCTCGCTGGTTAGCTGAGCGCGCTGAAGCATTAGGGGTAGAAATTTTCCCTGGTTTTGCGGCCAGTGAGGTACTTTACAATACCGATAATAGCGTTAAAGGTATTTTAATTGGCGATATGGGTGTTGGCATTGATGGTCAGCCTAAAGACAGCTATATGCCGGGCATGGAACTTCACGCTAAATACACGGTGTTTTCAGAAGGTTGTCGTGGTCATTTAGGTAAAGAGTTAATTGCAAAATATCATTTAGATAATGGTAAAACACCACAGCATTACGGCTTAGGCTTTAAGGAAATGTGGAAAATCCCTGCTGAACAGCATCAGCAAGGTAAAGTGGTACACACAGGTGGCTGGCCCTTAAATGATGGTGCATCTGGTGGCGGCTTCTTATACCACATGGAAGATAACCAAGTGGCAGTTGGACTGATTATCGACCTTAACTATAAAAACCCTCACATCAGTCCGTTCGATGAATTTCAGCGTTATAAACAACATCCTGTTATCGCACAAACCTTATCGGGTGGTGAACGTATTACTTATGGCGCTAGAGCGATTGCAAAAGGTGGGCTTAACTCATTACCTAAAATGAGCTTTCCTGGCGGCTTATTAATTGGTTGTGATGCTGGTACGCTAAACTTTGCCAAAATTAAAGGCACCCATACTGCAATGAAGAGCGGTATTGTCGCTGCAGAAACCTTAGCGGAAGCATTAATGGCTGGGGTTGAAGCAGGTAAAGATTTAGATTGTTTCCAAACGCGCATAGAAAAAAGCTGGCTCCATGAAGAGCTGGTTAAATCACGCAATTTTGGCCCTGCTTTACATAAGTTTGGTACTTACCTTGGCGGTGCATTTAACTATATCGACCAAAACTGGTTCGGCGGTAAATTTCCAATCACCTTACGTGATGAAGCTCCAGATCATGCTGAAATGGGCTTAGCTAAAGACTTCAAAGAAATTCAGTACCCTAAACCTGATGGCAAATTAAGCTTCGATAAATTATCGTCAGTTTACCTATCTAATACTTACCATGAAGAAGATCAGCAGTGTCATTTACATTTAAAAGACCCTACGATTCCTATCGCGGTAAACCTAGTTAAGTTCAACGAGCCAGCTCAGCGTTACTGCCCTGCTGGCGTGTATGAAGTGGTCTCTGAAGGCGCTGAAAACAAGTTTGTGATTAATGCGCAAAATTGTATTCACTGCAAAACATGCGATATTAAAGATCCAAGTCAAAATATCACTTGGGTCACCCCTGAAGGTGGCGGTGGTCCAAACTACCCGAACATGTAATCCTTATTTAGATGTGTTTCAGCCACTAAAAAGCCGCATATAAACAATGCGGCTTTTTGTTGCAAGCAATAGGCTCTAAGTGATTTTCAACGTCATTACTTTATGAAGTTAATCGTTAATGGATAGCGATATGCGATACCTTCGCCTGCCCTGATGATGGCAATAATGGTACAAATGATATCCATCAACCCTAAAAGAATAAGCAATATAAAGCCAATACCAATAAAGGCTAAAATAGAACTAACGATGGCATAAATGAGTAAACTCAATTTAAAGTTGAGACAGTTTTTCCCGCACTCATCAACAAATTTAAATTCATCACGTTTCATCAACCACACGATTAGTGGTCCAATAATGCTGCCCAGTGGAATAATATAACCAGCAAAACTTGCCGCATACACCAACAAGCCCATATTACGTGCTTCTTTTTCTACTGTATCCACTGAATCACTCATGATTTTCCCTATTATTTATATTACTGATTTGATTTTGATGTCGCTGTTTCTAGTTTTGCGCTGGCCCATATAAACGGTAATGCCAGTTCTCTATTGTTTGCGTTTGAATTCGTTTTTGTAAGCTAGCAACCCAAGTTTGCGCTAACCCTTCACAGTGCAACAGAGTCGAATATTGTTCGATATTCACTTCTGCTAGAAAGTAAATTTTCATCGCCTCAGCAATAGAGATATTCGATTTTCGCTCGACTAAATAAATGCTATCACCAGCGTTAATTTCACCTTGTTGCAAGACTTTATAAAACCAACCACACATCGCAGTTTGTTGCATAGCAAGGGCAAATTGAGGGTGACCAAACTGTAAGTTAAGCTTAAAACAGGGCGAACGAGGCTGGGTGACTTGCAATAGCGTAGTGCCAATTTGAATAATATCGCCAATATTGACCTGTGATTCATCTAAGCCAACGCTACTGATATTTTCGCCCATGGCAGGCGCATCTTTAAAACCTGCCATTAAATCCCAACGACGATATTGGCCATAATGCTCTCGAGGAAAGTGATGCAGTACCCGATCGCTGCCGCCATGATGCTGTGGATCTGCTTGGCCATCGCCTGTTACGCCCAGCTTGGAGACGATAAGGGTTTGGGCGAGTTGTTTATTGTTAATGCCACTATCAATAAGGTGCGTCTGATCACCAAGAGCACTAACTTGTTCTCCTTGATATAAAGCGGAAATTTTTTTAACCAGCAACTGAGCATCCATGAGCAGTAACTCTTAATTAACAAGGGATTGGATTATTTAAGAATATAGCAGGCTTATAGCAGTGCTTACTATAGGGAATTTTCAAAGCGCATTTTTAGCCCTAACACAAAAGAGCGATGCTAAACAAAAAGCCCCTGCAAATGGGGAGATTGCAGGGGCATAAATCTTTCAAATTACATTGGGCATTAACGTATCCCAGAAATGGAAGAAACTTTTTCAACAAAAAGCCATATAAAGCATCCTGTTCAATAAGTTACCTTGTCATAATAATCGTCTCACATGACAGAACAACGACACTTTTATGATAAGAATATGACCTGAGGCGACAGTAAAATGATAACTAACAGCAATTAGCCTAAAATATTCGCCCACTATTTAAACTGAGTTAATTTCAGTTACTCACTATGTTTTTTTGATTGAAGATAATGCTGCAGCGCATCTCCTGGGACTGAGCTGGCAGTAGCCACGGCAATGGCGGCCCATCTTGCCCCTTCTTCCATGGCTTGGGTAATGGCTTTTTGCTGGCATAAATAATGGATTAAGCCTGCGGCAAAGGCATCTCCAGCCCCTGTAGTATCTAACACTTGCGCTGTTACTGCTGGTACATGAAACTGTTCATTGGCACTATAGGCTATCGCCCCATTCTCGCCATCGGTGACCACAAAGTATTGCAATGACTCACCGGCAATTTTAGCGGCAAAATCCCACTTATTGTCATCACAGCGGCCATGCATATCGGTAATTGAAGCAATTAAAATATGGCATGGTCGTACCCGCTCATCTTTAGCTAACTGCGATACGACCAAGCAATGATCAAGGGCTGATGCGGTCCATTGACTAATGCCTTTAGCTGATGAGTTAGTGTATAGGGCATCCCATTGTCGCCAGCTTGGCGGCGTGCTTAGTTCAAATAGGGGTCTTTGTGGGCGGATAATAGTGCGTTCACCATCGGGCGTCATCACCAATAACATTTCACAGGTTGCGCCATCAAAGCGTTCCACTAAGCGGCAATCTAGCCCCTTGGTGCTGGCTTGAGCCAAAATCCAATTACCTATCTTGTCAGAGCCCACTTGGCTCACTAACGAGACATTGTGCCCAGCCCATACCAAACCGATGCCGGTATTAGCACCACCGCCACCGAGCCGTAAGCCGCCATCTTGATAATGAAAGCGACCTCCGGTTTGCAGCGGTTTATCTAATTCCAGTAAGCGGTCACAGTTAATGTTGGCAAGCAGTAAAATATTAGCCATAGCGGTCTCTTTTAACAATCCAATGTCCAATGCACCAAAATCATCATGATAAAAATGACGAGGATGGTGGGACAGTGATGATGCATTCAAAATCAGTATACTGCAAATAACAAAAAAGGCAGTGACCATGGTCACTGCCTTTCATTAACTTATTTCTCAAGCTTGGGGCGCTTACATATCAGCGGCTTGCAAGGGTTTACGTAATTGAGCGCGAACATTATCCATGCCTGAATAAAATTCTTTCATCATCAATAAGCCCATCATTTTACCGTTATCGGTCCAAATGAGGTTATCAGGATCGTTCGGGTCATTTTTAATTGCACCTATGGCTCTCATTGAGGCCATTTCTTTAAACAATGCGGTATCTAAGTTAACGCCGAAGGTTTCACGGAAATACTTACGTGATAAACGACCAGAGAACATGCCCAGTAAGAAGCGATATTGCATCACTTCTTTCTTGCCATATTGCTTTTGTTGCTCGACACCCATTTTGCCATTGGCAATGCGCTCTTGGTATTTTTTAAGCGAGAAGGTATTCACGTATAAGGTGTCATCTAAGAAACTAAATGAACCTGAACCTACGCCTAAGTATTCATCATAATCAATAACATACTCATCAAAGCCTTCGTTCTGCGCTTTACCAAATGCCCAACCAGATAGCTGAGTATATTGACCATTTAAGGTATTAAGAATTTGACGATACTGACGTGCCATATCACCGTGTGGCGCAGCCAGTTTACCCTTAACACTCTTACGAGTTTGGTGGGTAATCATCAATGGATAAGTAGTAATTTGGCGAGGGTCTAGCTTAGACGCCATATCTAAATCATGCTGAATAACTTCATCGGTTTGACCGCGGAAACCAAAAATCAAATCAACATTGATAATCGGGAACAGCTCTTTTGCCGCCATAATTTTATCAAATGTTTGCTGACCGGTACCGAATTTCTCAATGCGGTCTGTCATCGCTAAAATGTCATCATTAAAGCTTTGCACACCAATAGACATACGATCGACTAAGCCTTCTAACTGCTTAAAGCCAGGGCTGTCTAAGTGCTGAGGATCGGATTCACACGATACCTCTTTAATATTCGGGAATAGGGTTTTAGCATGCTCGATGGTACGAGCCAATTCATCTTCTAATACCGTGGTGGTGCCGCCGCCGATATACATAGATTCAAAGTCGTAACCGAGGTTTTTAACCATATCCATTTCTTTGCGTAAAGACACGAAATAGCGACGAGCTTTATCTTCATTAAATAAGAAACGATGGAAAGTACAGTATGAACACAAGGTATGACAAAAAGGTACATGAGCATACAGCATGTACTTTTTACCTTCTACTGGCGCTGGCATCATTTCCGCTGAAACCGTGTCTAAACGCAAATTACGATCAACGTAAAATTGCATCACTTTTTCCATCGCATTTATCATCCAATCTGGCGTGGTGATATTGGCCTGATAAGGTGATTGGATAATGGTATCTGATGGACGGATAATTGATGACATGGCAATTCCTAGTTAAAAAGGGGCTCGCAAGCAACGCTAATGAGTTGCTACTCAAGTAGAAAATTTCGACATACGCTACAAGGATGTTAACTATCTAGAAGTTATCAGTTAAAAACAACCAAATCTGTCGATTTTTACCGCCACGATCACAAATTAGGAGTGCTTAAATAACCAATAGCTAATATAAGGTATCACATTGTTAAAAATGATAAAAAGTTTTGTTAAAACACGGTTAACCTAAAGCCGAAATAAAAACACCTCCAAAACCGAAGTCATTGGAGGCGCTTTTTAAGCTTTAGCTAAAAATACTGCAGACCTATTAGTCTTTATATTTTAACTCGCCATTCGCTTTAATTTCATCATACCAAAGGTTGTGATGCTGTTTCGCCCACTGCTCATCACAGTAACCTGAAACCATACAATCCATACCACCTTCTGACATAGCAGTTGCCATGAAGATATGCACGATTGAGAAGGCACAAATCACGATAGCGCTCACTGAGTGAATAACTAACGCAATTAAGCTTAAGGTACGGCTTGGTTCAAATAAGTTCGGGAACAGTAATAACATTCCTGATACTGAGATGAATAAACCAAACAATGCGAATGCCCAAAACCACAGTTTTTCACCCGCATTAGCAAAGCCCGCATCAGGGTGCTTACCTTTAAATGGACCGAAGTTAATGTAACCACCAACCACCATCATCCACTTAAGGTCGTACATTTTTGGCATTTGGTTTTTAGCCCAAAGCACTACCATTAACACCCAACCCAACATGAATGGGATAGCCATATAGTCGTGAACTTCTTTAGCAACGTAGACTAAATTAGACCACATACCTTCACTAATATACGGTTGGAAGAAATAACGGCCAGCCAATAGTACTAAACCTGTCAGTATCAATAACAAGCAAGGGATCGCACCTAGCCAGTGAATTGAGACATCAAATTTAGACCAGCGATACACCATCTTGCCGGTGAAACCACCGTGAAGCTTAGAAATACCGTTTATCTTGATAAACAGTAAGAAGATGATGATCATGCCAAATAACGCCGCCATTAACGCAGGCGCTAGTAAGTCACTACGGAGTTGAAATACACGCATATCATAAGTATTGATAGGCTGTGCATGGAACTCGCTGGTTGAAGTAGTACGCCCTTCAACACCGTCTTTAAGCTGTGTCCAAATTTGAACATTGCTGTCTTGCGCTGTTGTCGGTTGCTCACCACTTGCATGGGCAAATGTGATCACACTGAATACCAGTGCAACTGCAATGCCTATTTGTTTGAACCACTTGTTCATAATACTTCCTCTATGCTGCTTGATGCCCAAGTGACCTTGGGCATCATAGCTATGCTTACTAACTCAGCTGGAGATTAACCCCAAATAGCCTTGTTAGAACCGCGATAAGCCACACGCTCACGGAAGATAGCAGAAACGATTTCTGCATCACCAGCAAGTAGGGCTTTGGTTGAACAAAGCTCAGCACACATTGGAAGCTTGCCTTCTGCAACACGGTTAGCACCATATTTCTGACGCTCTTCATTAGAGTGATCAGCTTCTGGGCCACCAGCACAGAAAGTACACTTGTCCATCTTACCGCGAGCACCAAAAGCGCCGCCTTGAGGGAACTGAGGCGCTCCAAATGGACATGCATATAAACAGTAACCACAACCGATACAAGTATCTTTATCGTGCAGTACGATACCGTCTTCAGTTTTGTAGAAACAGTTTGCAGGACAAACAGCCATACAAGGTGCATCACTACAGTGCATACATGCCACTGAGATAGACGCTTCACCTGGTTGACCGTCATTGATAGTCACTACGCGACGACGTTGAATTCCCCACTCTAAAGCAGAGTCGTTTTCGTTTTTACAAGCTGTGACACAACCATTACATTCGATGCAGCGCTTGGTATCACATAAAAATTTCATTGTAGCCATTCGGCAATTCTCCTAGCTTAAACTGCTGTTACGCTTTCTCTACCTGACAAAGCGATGCCTTAGTTTCCTGCATTTGTGTCACAGGGTCATAACCGTAAGTCATTGCAGTGTTACAAGACTCACCTATTACGTAAGGAACAGTACCTTCTGGGTAGTTAGCTGCTAAGCTTTCGCCATGCATAACACCCGCAAAGTGGTAAGGCATCCAAGTAACACCTGGTTTAACGCGTGGAGTAACCATAACTTTAATCTTAATACGGCCACCTTCAGCACCTTCTAACCAAACAGTATCACCGTCACGTAGACTGCGATCTGCGGCATCAGCAGGGTTCATTTCAACAAACATTTCTTGTTGAAGCTCTGCAAGCCAAGGGTTAGAACGAGACTCTTCACCACCACCTTCATACTCAACCAAACGACCAGAAGTCAGTACTAATGGGTACTTAGCTGACGTGTCTTTCTCTTGGATTGACTTGTAAAGAGTTGGTAAGCGATGTACTTGCATATCATCGTAAGTTGGGTACTTAGACACAAGATCACGACGAGATGTGTATAACGGCTCACGGTGAATAGGTACGATATCTGGGAAAGTCCAAACGATACAACGCGCTTTAGCGTTACCGAATGGAATACAACCATGCTTAACAGCAACACGTACGATGCCGCCTAATAGATCGGTTTTCCAGTTCTTACCTTCAGCTGATGCTTTTTCTTCAGCTGTTAGTTCGTCCCACCAGCCTAATTGCTTAAGCATTTGTGCAGAGAACTCTGGGTAACCATCAGTGATTTCAGCGCCTTTAGAGAAGCTGCCATCAGCAAGAATGTTCTCACCTTTGTATTCAACACCGTAACGTGCACGGAAGTTACCACCACCGTCTTTAACGTGTTTGCTTGTGTTATACAGGATTTGAGTACCAGGGTGCTTCTGCTCTGGCGTACCCCAACAAGGCCAAGGTAAACCGTAAGTTTCGCCTTTAGCAGGTCCGCCAGCAGCTTCAAGAGTCTTGTTGCTGAACGTGCCCCAGTTTTGGGTGTGCTGTTTGATACGCTCAGGGCTTTGACCTGTCATACCAATAGTCCACATACCGCGGTTGATTTCGCGAGTGATGTCTTCAATAACTAGGATGTCATTGGCATCTTTAGCGATACGTTTAGTGTATTGCTCTGCAAAACCAAGCTTTTGAGATAGACGGTACATGATCTCAAGGTCAGTTTTTGATTCGAATAAAGGCTCGATAACCTTTTCACGCCACTGCTGACTACGGCCAGAGTTAGATACTGAACCTTCAGTTTCGAACTGAGTCGCAGCTGGAAGCAAGTAAACACCGTTCTGACGACGATGCATAACACCCGCCATAGTTGGGAATGGATCCACAACAACAACTGTGTCCATCTTATCTAATGCATCACGCACTTCGCTTTGACGAGTTTCAGTGTTAACAGATTGACCCCAGAAGAATGCCATACGGATGTTGTCATTCTGCGCTAGTTTACCCTTCTCTTCTAACACACCATCGTGCCAGCGAGAACAAGGAATACCAGGAGTGGTCATTGGGTCGCGACCTAAGTAAGTACCTTGGTCGAAACGGTTGCTAACCCAAGATTTTTCAAGATCCCAAACGTTAGTCCAGTGATCCCAAGCGCCTGAAGTTAGACCGTAGTAACCTGGTAAGTTATCAAATAACAAACCTAAGTCAGTTGCACCCTGTACGTTATCGTGACCACGGAAAATGTTTGTTCCGCCACCAGATACACCCATGTTACCAAGGGCTAATTGAAGGATACAGTAAGCACGAGTGTTAGCATTACCTACGTGATGCTGAGTACCACCCATACACCAAACAACAGTACCTGGACGGTTATCTGCCATCATTTTCGCAGCTTGGTAAACTTCTTCTTCGCTACAGCCAGTTACATCAGCAACTTCTTTAGGCGGGAATTTTTTCACTTCTTCGCGAATTGATTCCATTTCGAAAACACGTTCTTTGATGAACGTCTTGTCTTCCCAACCATTTTCAAAGATGTGCCATAGCATACCGTAAATGAATGGAATATCAGTACCAGGACGAAGACCACAATGTAGGTCAGCGTGCGCGGCAGTACGTGAGAAACGAGGATCAACAACGATGATTTTCGCGTTGTTTTTCTCTTTCGCTAATAAGATATGCTGCATTGCAACTGGATGCGCTTCAGCCGGGTTTGCACCGATGAAGAAGATTGCATTTGCATTCTGGATATCATTGAAAGAGTTAGTTTGCGCACCATAGCCCCAAGTGTTTGCAACACCAGCTACAGTGGTAGAGTGACAAATACGTGCAGAGTGATCGATGTTGTTTGTGCCCCACATAGCCGCAAATTTACGGTACATGTAACAACCTTCGTTCGAGAACTTAGCACTACCCATGAAGTAAACTGAATCAGGACCTGACTCTTCACGGATATCTTGCATCTTGTCGCCAACTTCGTTGTAAGCTTGCTCCCAAGATAGTTTCTTCCACTTGCCATCAACCAATTTCATTGGGTATTTAAGACGCTTCTCACCGTGACCATGTTCACGTAATGCAGCACCTTTAGCACAATGTCCACCAGCGTTAAATGGGTGATCGAATGCAGGTTCTTGACCTGTCCAAACGCCATTTTGTACTTCAGCGTATAAACCACAACCAACTGCACATGCAGAACATACAGTACGTTTGATTTCAGTTGGTGCATCATGAGCAATTTCTTTTGCTTCAGCTCGACGCATCATGCCAGTGCCCATTAATGAAGCAGCGGCGATACCACCAGTAGCAATACCTGCATTCTTCATAAATTGACGACGGTTGATACCGAGCGACTTGCTAGCAGCTTTAGGTGCTGCTGTAGACTTGCGAGTTAACTTCATCGCTTATTTCTCCTGAATTATCCGCGTAAGCTATCGTAGTAGCTACGAATATGCGCAGTTTCTTTGTAACCATTAGAACCTTTGATACTAATGTTACTCTCGGTTGCTTTTGCCACACTCACACCTGAAACAGCAATTGCTGCAGTAGCAGCGCTACCTACGGTGATGGCTTTCAGCAAAGATCTGCGGTTCAGATCAGGCTGTTGCTTCTTCATCTTTACTCCTGGGTTTAATACACATCTGCTTATCATGCAGATGCCCTCTTAGGCCTTTTTAGTTACCAAACACCATTGTTAATCAATGGTTAAGTGGATGAGCTAAAAAGGTAAAAACACATATAAATGAATCTAGTCCACAAATTTACGCCGCTAATATATAGAGAGAGAGGCTGAAATAATATGATCTAACACCTGTTCATTGGCCTAAAATAACCAATAAATAAAGAAAGCGTTAACTGGGTCATGTTTTCAAATCATGCCGTGTGAGAACAAGACTTTGGGGTGGGATTTTAGCTGCATTTACAATGTTAAATAATTTAACAAAGCGATTGAGTTAAAAGGATTTTTATACAGTTTTTGTCTAAATAAACACCACAGCAACCATATAACTTTTAGGACTTACAACCTGTACCTATAGTGCTTTTGGTTATTAAAATAACCAATAGTTAGCTGCCCACAAATCACTCAGTAAATATTAACAAGCAAGTTACTTTGTAGCATGAGTAGCACGCAGAAAGCGTCCAAGAAAATTCAGTAATAACTGCAATCAATAAGCCACTAAAATTGGTCCAAGTAGCTCTTGGAATAGCTCTTGGAATAGCTCTTGGAATAGCTGTTGGAATAGCGGCCTAAATTAAGCGATTTATTCGTCCAGCAGTGAGCAATAAAATAGGTACTGACAAAACTACCCGTTCCGCCAGCAGGCAGATATAAAAACACCTCAACAAGATAGACTCTGTTGAGGTGTTTTAAGCACAAACTAAAAATATGCTAAGTCATTATTACTTCTGATATTTTATCGAACCGTTAGCTTTGATTTCATCGAACCAAACATTGTGATGCTGCACTGCCCAATTTTCATCACAATAGCCTGAAACCATGGATTCCATACCACCTTCACTCAATGCTGTTGCCATCCAAATATGCACAATGGTAAATGCAATGAGAATCGCAGCACTAATGCCGTGAATAAGTAGCGCGGCCATTGAAGCTTCACGGGGTAAATCTAATCCCGGTAACACTAGCATGATGCCTGATACGCTGATAAAGAGGCCAAAGAACACTAAGGTCCAAAACCACATTTTTTCACCGGCGTTGGCAAAACCACTGTCTGGATGCTTACCTTTAAATGGACCGAAGTTGATGTAACCCCCAACCACTAAAAACCATTTTAAGTCATACATCTTAAAGGTTTGCAGTGGCATCCATTTAACAATACATAGCAACCAAGATACGATAAATACCGGACCTGTCCAATCATGTACTAGTTTACTAAAACCAATAACACCAGCCCAAATACTCGCACCGACATAGGGCTGAATAACAATTTTACCTAGTATGATCACCAGACCAGTTAGCATTAACGTTAAACAGGCAACGGCCATAATCCAATGCAGCCAAATATCTGCTTTAGACCATCGCTCAACCATCTTGCCTGAATACCCCTTCGCCAATTTTGCTGGGCCATTAACAAAGTAGAATAGTAAAAATGCAGCAAATACACCTACGAGAGCTAACGCCACTCCGGGAGTAATATAGTCATCTCTGATTATTCGACCTTGATTGCCCGCAACATTAATCAGTACGCCGGGTTCAATACCTTGAGCTGTTGTAAAGCCAGAGTCGCCAGCTTTCACTGCTCGCCATAATTCAGCCGGGTTTTCCTTCCCTGCCTGCTGCTTACTTGATTGTTCATCTGCCGCTAAGGTTGTGGTTGCAAAACCTAACCCCATCACCAGAACCAACAGAGCAAACAAGCTACGCAGTGATTTGTTTAACTGTTTGTTTAACATTGTCACTCCTTGCTTGGTTACGGACAAAGCCCGTAACCTTTGCACTGTCTAAACCATATCACCCGTTTTAGGATCATAGCCCCAAATGGTATTCGGATTACCGCGCTTAGACATACGTTCGCGATAGATGCTCGATACGATTTCGGCATCACCAGCAAGCAGGGCTTTAGTTGAACAAAGCTCAGCACACATAGGTAACTTACCTTCAGCAATACGGTTTGCACCGTACTTCTGACGCTCGGCATCGGAATGGTTTTCTTCTGGGCCACCGGCACAGAAAGTACATTTATCCATTTTACCGCGGCTACCAAATGCGGTCTTTTTCGGGAACTGTGGCGCTCCAAAAGGACATGCATAAAAACAGTAACCACAACCGATACAAGTATCTTTATCGTGTAGCACAATGCCATCGTCGGTTTGATAGAAACAATCCGCCGGACATACGGCCATACAAGGAGCATCGGTACAATGCATACATGCAACAGAAATTGACGCTTCACCGGGTTCACCATCATTGATAGTAACCACGCGGCGACGCTGAATACCCCACTCTAAAGCGGAATCGTTTTCGTTCTTACAAGCTGTGACGCAACCGTTACACTCGATGCAGCGTTTTGTGTCACACAAAAATTTCATGACTGCCATAATGGCTTATCTCCTCATCAAGTTAATTAGGCTTTGCTGATCTGACACAAGCTAGACTTAGTCTCTTGCATCTGAGTCACAACATCATAACCATAGGTCATTACGGTATTGGCAGCTTCACCAATAATGTAAGGTACGGTTCCTTCAGGGTAATTTTTCTCTAGGCTCTTGCCTTCGAATACACCCGCGAAATGGTATGGCATGAAACATTCACCAGCAATGACTCGTGGAGTCACCATTGCTTTAACTGTGATTTTAGCGCCTTCTGGACTGTGAACGAATACATCATCACCATCACGTAAGCCGCGGTCGGCTGCATCAGCAGGGTTAATCTCAATAAACATTTCTTGCTGCAATTCTGCAAGCCATGGATTTGAGCGTGTTTCTTCACCACCACCTTCATACTCAACTAAGCGACCCGTAGTTACCGCTAATGGGAAGTCTTTAGCAAAGTCTTTTTCTTGAATAGACTTATACAGAGTTGGAAGACGTGCAACCATACGATCTTCGTAAGTTGGGTACTTAGCCACTAAGTCGCGACGAGGGGTATATAACGGCTCGCGATGAATCGGGATATCATCTGGGAAGTTCCACACAATACAACGTGCTTTGGCATTACCGTATGGGATACAACCGTGATTGATAGCAACACGTTGAATACCACCAGAAATATCTGTTTTCCAGTTTTTACCTTCAGCGTGAACTTTCTCTTCAGCAGTTAAGTCATCCCACCAGCCAAGCTGTTTCAGCATGTCAGCGGTGAACTCTGGGTAACCGTCTTTGATTTCAGATCCTTTTGAATAAGAACCTTCAGCAAGAATATTATTACCGTTATGCTCAACACCGTAACGTGCACGGAAGTTACCACCACCATACTTAACTTCACGTCCAGTGCGGTAAAGAATTTGCGTACCTGGATGTTTGTTTTCTGGCGTGCCCCAACAAGGCCAAGGTAAACCGTAGGTTTCACCTTTAGCTGGACCACCTGGCGCTTCTAAGCTTTCCATATCGAATGTGCCCCAGTTTTCTTGGTGCATTTTCAAACGCTCAGGGCTCTGGCCAGTGTAACCAATGGTCCACATACCTTTGTTGAACTCACGGGTCATATCTTCAATCAACGGCTCATCGCCATTAACTTTAATATGCTTACAGAACTCAGCATCGATACCCCATTTTTTCGCCAGCTTGTACATGATAATGTGGTCAGCTTTTGACTCAAATAATGGTTCGATAACTTGTGAGCGCCACTGCAGTGAACGGTTTGAAGCAGAGACTGAACCGTATGTTTCAAACTGAGTTGCAGCAGGTAATAAATACACACCGTCAGTTCGTTCGTGCATGACACCTGCCATCGTTGGGAATGGGTCCACAACAACAACTGTATCCATTTTGTTCAATGCTTCACGCACTTCACGACCACGGGTTTCAGTATTGACTGATTGCCCCCAGAAGAATGACATACGAATATTATCTTTCTGCGCAATCTTAGATTTGTCTTCAAGGACACCATCATGCCAGCGAGAACATGGAATACCCGTTGAAGTCATTGGATCTTGACCTAGACGTTGCTCTTGATCGAAACGGGCTTTAACCCACTCGTAATCCAAGTCCCATACATTACACCAATGTTTCCATGAACCTGTTTTAAGGCCATAGTAACCTGGCAATGTATCAAACAATAAGCCAAAGTCAGTTGCACCTTGAACGTTATCATGGCCACGGAAGATGTTAGTTCCACCACCAGAAACACCCATGTTACCTAGGGCTAACTGCAAGATGCAGTAAGCGCGAGTATTGGCATTGCCGATGTGATGCTGAGTCCCACCCATACACCAAACCACAGTACCAGGCTTAGTTTCAGCCAGTAACTTGGCGACACGATGCATCTGCGCTTCAGGCACGCCAGCAACATGTTCAACTTCGGCAGGGGTCCACTTTTTCACTTCCTCACGGATACGTTCCATACCGTATACACGTTGGTCGATGAATGTTTGGTCTTCCCAACCATTTTCAAAAATGTGCCACAACAAACCATAAATGTAAGGAATATCCGTACCAGGACGAATATGCACGAACTCGTCAGACTTAGCTGCAGTTCGAGTGAAACGCGGGTCGACTACGATAATTTTCGCGCCGCGCTCTTTACCTTCAAGGATGTGTTGCATTGAAACCGGATGAGCTTCACAAGGGTTCGAACCGATAAACATCATCGCTTTCGAGCTACGCATGTCGTTAAAAGAGTTTGATTGCGCACCGTAGCCCCAAGTGTTTGCAACACCGGCTACAGTGGTAGAGTGACAAATACGTGCAGAGTGGTCGACATTGTTGGTGCCCCACATTGCTGCCAATTTGCGGTACATATAAGCTTGTTCGTTTGAAAACTTCGCACTACCCATGAAAAATACTGAATCAGGACCAGATTCTTGACGAATATCGAGGGCTTTTTGACCCACTTCTTCAATGGCTTGCTCCCAAGAAAGTTTCTTCCATTTGCCTCCTTCTAGCTTCATTGGGTATTTAAGACGTTTTTCACCATGACCATGTTCACGCAGTGCAGCACCTTTGGCGCAATGGCCACCAGCGTTAAATGGGTGATCGAATGCAGGTTCTTGACCTGTCCATACACCATTTTGCACTTCAGCATAAATACCACAGCCCACTGAGCAGTGAGAACAAATAGTACGTATCACTTCAGTCGGCGCATCGTAAGCAACATCTTTCGCTTCAGCTTTACGCATCATTCCGGCGCCCAGCATTGAAGCGGCAGCAATACCACCTGTAGCAAGGGTTGCAGACTTCAAAAATTGGCGACGATTGAGTCCAAGTGCAGGTTTATCTGCGACTTTGACTGCTTCTGTTTTGCGGGTTAATCGCATCACATATTCTCCTTAAATTACTTGCTACTACGTAATGTGTCGTAATAACTACGTACATGGTCTGTTTCTCTATAACCATCACTTTTACCTACAACGGGTGTAGCTTCTGGTGAGGCGGCAAGAGCTTGTCCGCTAACAGTGGCAACTGCGCCAGCGGCACTGCCGACAGCCAATGCTTTTAGCATTTGACGACGACCCATGTCGGAAGCTTGCTTCTTCATAGTCTCTCCTTAATTTAACGCGTGTTATAAGAGTAAAATTACTCTCTGTTTTTATGGAAGTTGCCTTCCTTTTCAGTCTATGCCACAGAGTCAAACTCTGTGGCATAAATCTTTGCACCAACAGCCTAAAAATTACCTAAGAGGCAAGTTCATTGGTTGATGGTTCAATCTTGTCTGCTTCATCAGCAGCAGTTTTTTCGGCTTCAGAACCTGGGCAATTAACTGGAATATCTAAGCTTAGTTGCTCAAACTCATTGGCTTCAATGATGAAAAATGCTTTTGCTAGCTGCGCCACAGGCACATAAAACGCTGCACTCGGTGTTTTCTCTAAGGTGTCACAAAATCGCGCAATCCAGCTGCCAATATGGCGCTGATAAAATGCTAATTGACGATAACCTGGCGCCTCTAAAATCAAGGTACCCATCACTTCACATAATGCTGCAACATGATCTTCTGGCTCTTTAACGTCTTCTTCGCGAGCAAAACCTAATTGCATTAAATCTTGGCGTAACAGTGCTAATGGCTTATCCATTAACGAGCCTGTCATAAACCAGCTGCCGTATGGCAATACTTCACCACGGCCAACACCGAAGAAAATATTGAAGTATTCTTCTTCAAGTTGCTCTTGTGTGTACTGGGTCGCAGCTGCCTTTAGCGCCAGCCAAGCCGTGCTCATGTCGTTATCATCTTCAGCTTCTGTTTCTATTTCGATGTCAGCTAAAAATGACAGCAGTTCTTCACTCGGATGGCGACGTAGTAATGCAGCTAATAATTGGTAAATATCTGCCCGTAGCTGATCGTTTTCTGAAATTTCTCTAACTAATTCGGTCATATTGGATCTCTTATCGAAGTTGCTTCTCTGGGTCTTCAAGAATGTCTTCAAACATATCTTTTACGCGGCAATCACCACACATTTTTAGGCGCTCAATATTGGCGTTAAATGCAGAATGTCCACCAATCATATCGATCATTCTATGAACCATCGATTGTGTAGCAAAAGCGGTTCCGCAACGAATACACTCGAACGGAGCCTCTTCTTTTAACGTTTGACGCTGCTGACGTGCTGCTTGGTCCAAATTGATTTGCGGCGTTAAGCTAATCACGTTTTCAGGACAAGAGGTTTCACATAAACCACATTGCACACAGTCTTGCTCTACAAAATGCAGTGACGGTGATTCACCACCATCGGTTAATGCTTGTGTTGGGCAGGTTGCTACACAAGACATACACAAGGTACATTTATCAACTTCGACGTTAACTACACCGTAAGGCACATTGCTCATTGCAATGGCACTATCAGTCGCTGCTGCTTGTTCATTTAAATGATCAATTGCAGCGTATAATGTTTCGCGCTTGGTGCTTGGCGTGAACGCAGCAGGTACGATTAATGGCCAATCTAGGCTGATAGCCAGTTTGTCACTCAACGACGTTAGTGTTTGAGTATCAATTAAGCTAATGCGTTGAGGTTGGCCCATTTCATCTAGAATACTATTAGCTAATATTAGTTCACCATTTAACATTTGCGTTAACGTGGGTGCTGTCGCGTCAGTATTAAGGATCAATACCTGACGTGCGCCCCATGCTAATGCTGACATCCAATGATCAATGCTAGCAACCGTGATTTCTTCCAGCTCAACTGGAATGATGTCACCCACTAGATCTGCGGTAATGTGCTCTGCACCAACGGCACCGTCATGGAATAAGATGACAGGGGCAGCTTGTGCTTGCTCAAGGTAACGACTAACCAGTTTTTGAATATAGCTATGAAGTGCTTGTGGCGTTGGTAAATCAAATGCGATAGCCCCTGTAGGACAAGCATTAGTACAACTACCCGCACCATGACAAAGGTAAGGATCAATTTCGATTTTTTGTTCGATGCTACTAATTGCATCAGCAGGGCAGAAGTTTAAACAGCGATTACAGCCATTGACGCCATTACGGTTATGAGCACAGATATCACTGTTCACTTTCACATAACGTGGCTTATCAAATTCACCAACTAAATCTGGAATTTGCTCCAGCGCATCAGCTAATTTATCTGCATCTTGACCGACATAGAAATAACCTGGTGGTAGCATTTCAAGGTTAAGACATGGCGACATGCTCAGGTCTAAAACCATATCAAAATGCGGCTTACGAATAGCAACAAGACTTAACTCAGTCGCCGCTTGGTTTTCACCCGCGCCTTCATTCTCAACGGTTACCTGAAACTGACCTAAAAAGCCTTTAACAGAAATAAGTTTGTTGTAATAGCTTTCGCTATTTACTGCAGCGTTCATTACCGCTTCAAGATGAGCTTCATCTTGGCTGGTAATGGCTTCATTTGCCAAAATAACCGTATTGGCCATGGTTGACAGTTTATCCGCAGCTAATCGGGCCAAATCTTCTGGGCCGATGACTAACACATTGCCTTCAGTCGTATAACTGACTGTTGGCGGGATCAAGTTTTGGATCACTTGAGTCTGTGCTAATACCTGCTGGCGAACTTGTTTTAGTTCTAGCGGGGTTTGACTATTGCTCACATTGCGTTCCTGAACAGTTTTTTAACGCTTAGGTGATTTATCAGGGCTGCAAATCCATTTTGTATTTAAACATTTATTTAAATACATCAGCTTAAAATGATAAACAAAACACCTTATACGCTAAATAGTGGACTAAAATTTTTAACTACACACTAAGCCTTAGCGCTACTTGAAGCCGTTATAGCTTCTTCATCAACCATTCCCAGAACATCACTCTGGTCTTGGTTGGTATCTAAGTCAGTGGCAGACACGATTTCGCTCTTATCATTTAATACTGGTGAGGCATCAGTTGTATCAACAACTGTGTCATCATCCTCACGAGCAAGTAACTCTTGCTCTTCCGTTTCTTCTTTGTCTTTTACGACGTTACGGAAGACTTTTTTGGCTAATTCAGCCGAAACTTCGGCAGACAATTTAGGTTGATTACTGTAATCAAGGGCGTACTCGAGTAAGCCGTCGATTTCATTGTATTGGGGTTGTTTCCACAGTGCTTTTAACGCTGCTGATTTCGCTTGAGGTGATACATTCGCCCCCATAAACGAAGCAAAACTGCCTCCAACTTCAATTTTTTCGGGATCCGGTAAATCTTCAGCTTCAAGGATCTTCTCAGGCTGAGGCGCTTCTTGTATGGCATCCTCAGTGGAAGAGTCAGCAAGGCTTTCTTCCTCTGCCGCCACACTCTTTTGCTGCAGTTCAGTCTCACGAGCAGCTTCAGCTTCAACTTGCTCACGACGCTCAGTCCAACGAGAGAAAAAACCTTTCGAATTATTGCTCATTAATGTCTCCGAAGGTGATCTGTGCTAGGGCCAGTATCCTTTCGGCGGTTCACATGCTTACGGCGTTTAGCTGATATTTCAACTTCGCCATGACGGGTGATGAAAGCTTCAACC
This sequence comes from Shewanella sp. 3_MG-2023, assembly GCF_030548765.1. Classification (NCBI taxonomy): domain Bacteria; kingdom Pseudomonadati; phylum Pseudomonadota; class Gammaproteobacteria; order Alteromonadales; family Shewanellaceae; genus Shewanella; species Shewanella sp. 3_MG-2023. The sequence continues at coordinate 62,031 of NZ_JAUOSH010000015.1, forward strand.
CAACATGCCAGTGCTTCTGGCATTGGGATATTCAGCACTGGGGTTTCAGACTCCAAACAGGCTGCGGCAATATTTTGGTCTGCAGAGATAGCAGCAGGAACCCAAGTGCCATCCGATAACTCATCACAAACGATATATAACATGGTGTTATCCATGTCTAAATTTATCCGGTAACTGCCACGTTCATCTTTATAAAGTTGAAACAATATTAATTTGGCCCCTTCAGGTGCCTCATGAGTCGCAGGAACCATTTGTTCCACTTCCCAAGTGATTGAGGGCCAACGCCCCATCATTTTTTCGACTTTTCTAAGCGAAACATACATAGGCCAAACATTTTCAGTGTGTTGCATACAAGCCTTGCCCTTAAAACATAAATCCACAAGAAATAAATAAAATATATATTAACAACGACTTAAAAGTTGCTCTTGATTATTTTTAGAAGCTAAAAACCACTTTATTTCTCTTAACTAATCAGTGCACTGCAAAAATAGTGCCAGATAAATAAGAACAAAAAGCTAGATCCAGATCTCCTAATTACCACTAAGAGTAGGACAATTTGTCTATATTGCTAATTATACTAGGACATAAGGCTACGTTAATTAGTCGCTGCTGATTAACATCAGAGTTAGATCACGCATTTACAAACTACATTGCCGCCTCGGGAATAAAAGTTGCTATGCTGATAGTTAATTAGTTTTCATTACCATCCTCACTACCGAGCTAGTTAACTATTTCAGAGGCCACACTTTCAATGACCCAATCAAATGCTAATAAATCGCTAAAACTGGTCAAAACCAATGCTGAAGTTCCCCTTACAATTGCAGTTAAAGCAATTAATGAGCAAGGAGAGAGTGTTGATAAATTCGTGGCCTGTGAAAGACCATTAACGGTATATTTGAACTGGCAACCCATAGTGACCTTAATGACCTTGGGCGCAAAACCTGAGTCATTAGCTTTGGGTTACTTGAAAAATCAGGGCTTTATTAACGATGCCAGCTTACTTGAATCAATTATCGTCGATTGGGATGTTGACTCTGCAGCCATTTTGACTAAAGAGCAAACAGCTGATTTAGATAAACAATTATCTGAAAAAACCGTCACTTCAGGTTGCGGTCAAGGTACTGTTTACGGTGGTTTCATGCAAGGGCTCGATGATATAAAGCTGCCAACGCCCCAATTACAACAATCAACCTTATATAGCCTGCTAAAAAACATTAGTGCTTATAATGAAACCTACAAAAATGCCGGTGCCGTCCATGGTTGCGGCATTTGTAAAGACGACCAAATTTTAGCTTTCATTGAGGATGTTGGCCGCCATAACGCGGTTGATACCCTCGCGGGCGACATGTGGCTTGAAGGTGAAAATGGGCACGATAAGATTTTCTATACCACTGGCCGTTTAACCTCTGAAATGGTGATAAAAATTGCCAAGATGGGTATACCAGTATTGTTATCACGCAGTGGTGTCACTCAGATGGGGTTAGAACTAGCTCAAAAGTTGGGGATCACTATTATTGCCAGAGCCAAGGGGCGTCACTTCTTGGTTTACCACGGCGCAGAAAATATTGAATTTGATGCGATGAAAGTTTAGCGTTACCTATTAACGCAAACAAGTGATAACAAGGTGATGACCACCTTGTTATCACTCATCATGTAACCCTATGCTAAATAGCATTATGCCTAAATTTAGCCCACTGCTTTCTTGCCGCTTCGGGCAAATAACTCCAAGCTAAAACCCGGGTAATTTTATTGCCTTGCTTCATTTCAATGGTCTGCACACTATCGGCATGTAACTGTTTTAATAATTGATAACAGGGCTTTAGGTTTTCTGACTTGGACACTAATGAGCTAAACCACAAACATTGTTGCCCAAACTGCTGACTTTCTTTAATCATATTCGTTAAAAACTGCTGCTCACCACCTTCACACCATAACTCAGCTTTTTGCCCACCAAAATTAAGTGCGGCACTACTTGAGCTAACGGCTGGCTTTTGGCTGTGCTTTTTAGCTCTGTTGGCGGCTAAATTGGCATTTTTCTTGGCGCTGCCTTGACTCGCTTCGGCTAATGAGCGATGAAATGGCGGGTTGCACAGAGTAATATCAAAGCGCTCATTATCCCCGATAATTCCGCTAAAAATAGCTTGAGGATTAGTCTGTTGGCGCAGGTCAATTTTCGATGCTAAATCAGGGTTATGGCTAATAATTTCAGCGACATTTGCAATTGAAACTGGGTCAATATCGCTGGCTACAAACTGCCAACCATAGCTTTTAACCCCTAATAATGGATAAATACCATTAGCACCGGTGCCAATATCCAATGCACGGATCTTATTTCCTTTAGGCGCTTTACCATTAACAGCCAGTAAATCAGCAATGTAATGCAAATAATCTACTCGACCTGGTACTGGCGGGCACAAGAACCCTGCCGGAATATCCCACTGCTCAATGTGATAATCAGTCAATAAAATTGCTGCGTTGAGGCTTTTGACCGCTTCAGGATCTGAGAAGTCGATTGAAAGATTACCGTAGGGGTTTGGTCTGACAAAGTGGGACAATTTGGGACACTTTTTTATTAATCCTTCGAAATCATAACCTTGATTATGCTTATTTCGCGGGTGTAGTGTTTTCACTTGAGTATGAGCGACGCCTTTGCTTGCCGCAGATGTTTGCTTGTTCGTTTTGTTGCCAGCTTTACTGTTTTTCATGCAAATGTTCATTAATCATATAGGTATTTAGTAAACAGTAAATTAACCACGGACTGTTCACCCGTTTCAGCTTCTAGCAGTCGATTAACCGTTTCAAAGCACGCACGACGAATATCCTCTCTTCCGGTCAAGGACTTAACCTTGTCTTCAGGCTGATTTCCTAGCACTTCAACGATGGCGGCTCGCAGTAACGGATCATGGTGCTCTATCTGCTGCAATTGTTTAGGATCTTTAACCATTAACTCAACACTGATTTTTACAAAACCGAGTTTTTTGCGGTTAGAGATATAGTTAGTGACAATGTCAGGTTCGAAACCATAGTAAGCAAAGTTCCCAGTGGCTTTGTCATCTGCGCTATGCGCATTGGGGAAAAAAAACAGTGCAACTAACACTGCGAATAGGTACTTTGCCATAGTTAATCAAACTCCATTATTTAAATCTGCCTAATAGCAGCGGCTATCCAGCCATTGCTCTGTCATGATAAACTGCACTCGTTTGAGTATATTGTAACGAGTATTGAATGAACGTGACCAGTCTTAGCTTCCCGTATGGTGAATCAATCCAGTGGTTTTCACCTGATGCAATCAATTCTATGCCGCAATCGGCACTAAAAGAATGGTTACTCGCTACCGGTAGTTTAACCCAAAAGCTTAAAGGCTGTTGCCACGATTTTGAAGTTAAAGTCCTTGGCGAACAACTTACTACACCATTAGCAGGGGAATGCCCGCAGCAAAAGCAGGTTTGGGTAAGAGAAGTACTGCTGTGCCTTGATGGCGAGCCTTGGGTGTTTGCACGCACCTTAATCCCTGAGAACCTAGCCAATGATCAACACAACTTTAAAGCCTTAGGTAAGCGCCCATTGGGTGAACTACTGTTTACCAGTGCTGATATTGTCCCGGGCAAAATAGAGGTCGCTGAATTTGAAAGCTGCACTAAGCTAGCCCAACTGGCAACCCGCCTGTCCCAACCTGTCACCTCTTCACTTTGGGGACGTCGCCGTTACTTTAACTTAGCCAACCAAGACATTATTGTTAGCGAAATTTTCCTTCCTTATGCGGTTAAGCAAATTAACGCCTTAACACTAAAGCAATCTTGTTAAAGTTAGTCCAACAAAGCCATGCGGTTTACCATACGTTGGCAACATCATGGCTATTTGTAAAGTAACCATAAAGCTTATAGCCTTATGTTTTAGTCGAGCGCTTTACAAGAAGTAAGCTCAGTAGCAACAAATACACCCCAGCTAAACTACCGCCACTACTGCTTTGAGATCCATCGTCGCCAGCAATTGTCTGGTTTTCGCCCATAAACTCTGAAGTAACTACACCATTTAGTTTAAATTCGACTATTGCCCTTGAGCTGTCTGACGATTGCGCCTGCACCTCCATCGTTAAGCCCAGTTCAGGTAACACCATGCCTGATTGTGGTTGCAGGGGCGCTGAGTAATCAGCATTATCATCAAATAAACTAAAGTTACTTAGAGCGCTATCGTTAGCGTAGCTTGACTGAGGATATAAGCTAAAGCTGGCATCACGTACCTGCACACTTGAAGACCCGCCAGTTATTAGACTCTGGTCAGCATCAATAACCCCAATAAAGCCATAACCTTCATGCTCGGCGACATTGTTATCTTCATAGTTGTTATTTTCGAGCCATAATAAAATACCGGGCTCGTAGCCGACACTTTGCAAGCCCGCATCAATACCTTGATGGTTTCTCAGTTGCACAATATAGCGTTGCGGCAAACCGGGTAAGGTATCATCGATCCTTGAAAAACCCACTAAATCAACTTTGCCTTGCTCTTCGGCCCCGTCTTGGTAAATGTTGACGCCTTGCTGATTAATTTCAATTTGGTCAATAACAATACCGTAGTCACCTACAGCTTGATCCGTTACATAGCTCATTTCAACTTGCACACTTTGCCCTGAAAAATCGCTCAAGTCATAAACCAGTTCAACCCAAGCATCTGTTCCTGAAGCGCCAGCTATATCGCTCGATACCCCAGAAATATAGTGCTCTACATTGTTGAACAGAGGGTTACTGGCACTGGTATGGTTGCCGACAATGGCTACGCCATCAATCAACAATTGCATATAGTCATAATCTGTTTCTATGCTCCAATGTGCCTGCATAACAAGCTCAATCTGTGCGTCAGCGGGTAAATCTACCTCGAAACTCAGACTATTGGTAAGTTGATGGCCTTTACCTGAATGGTATTGATAGTCGCCAACTAAAGGTGACTTAAAGGCGAAGGGGGGATTGGGTAATGCGATGGACAATTGATTCACAGCATCAGCATTAACTGCTGCAAAAACCTCAGCAGTCAAACCTTCAGCAGTAATATCGGCCAAGTCGATGGCTTGCTCATTGACCCACTTGCCTTGGTAACGTTGTTGCAGATATGAACGGGCATAAGGACTTAAGCCCGCAGGCTTACTGCCAGCAATATAAGGATTACCCGCTTGCGCTTGACCCACCCAAGTACCACTTGCCATTAACGACCAGTAACCCACTGGCGCGCCATCCCCCAGATTAGTGTCGTATTCATCAGGCAGGCCTAAATCATGACCAAACTCATGGGTAACGACCCCGGTACCTGAGTCGATAGGCTGAATGGTATAGCCATAAACTTTCATTGACGTGCCAGGAAGAGCTTGTCCTTGGCTATTGGCACCAACAAAAAAGCGATGCGACCAAATAGCATCGGTGCCTAACACGCCGCCGCCCGCCTCTTCACCAATACTGGAATGAAATATGACAATGTGGTCTATGATGCCATCAGGCTCATTTTCATTGCCGTTGTTATTAAAATCAAATGGATCTTCACTATCGAATTCAGCTAATTCTGTCGCGCTCATCCCTTTAACGGCCTGAGTAACGGCTTCCATAACCAATTCAGGTACTGCAATATCATTATCACTGAAAACCGAATTATTGGCGCCATAGTAAGCAGCATTGTTACTGGCGGTTACCCAGCCTTTAACCTGACCACGAAAGAAAAAACTCTCACCAGAGGCTTGAGCAAAATATTGATAAGCCGTTTGAAGCACCTCACGGTTAGGTCCAGAAAATCCAGATCGAGAAAAAAGCAAATCTTGATAATGTTGTACGGAATAATCGTCATAAAACATTGACGTATCAGACTTGGTTAAACGATTGGCGTTATAGGGTAAATCAGGAAAGTCGACCAATACCGCCAGCACATTCACGGTTTTGGTGACATCCGTGTCAGCCAATGCCGGAGCTGATACTGGTGAGACTTTTATTCGTTGGGATCGATTCTTGGCAGCTATTTGCTTTAGTATTTTGACCTCAGCAGGCAGATAATTATGACTTGCTTTGCGAGTGAACTTCTCTACCGCAGCTTGCTTTGCTGCCTCGCTGGCATCAATTGCCAGCTCACCGCGCTTAATCAACCAGTATTGGATCTGTTGCTGATTCATTACCCCAGCATCTGCAGGAGAAGCGTATTGACTCGGCGCTGCCATGGCGTTTAACGAAAAAAGAGTCATTGCCAATATGGTCATAGCACCAGTAAAGATTTTACTCCATTGAATAGGCATCCTGTGCCTCCTTTACTTCCTTTGATTGCACTTTTTAAATGCATTGTTACGCTTGGCGATATAACGACGAACAATCTCTTGTTGCTGTTGTTCACTCATATCTGTCGTTATTTCACCACTTTTGATTAAATTCTGTTTAACGCCGGACATATCTAAAGGAGGAGGTATTGCCCCACATTGAATGGTATTATTTTGATGCGTTAATTGGGTCTGATTAGAGCCGTTTTCGGCGCTATTACTATGGCTACAGCCCCAAATAACCCAGCTAAAAAAGATAGCGAATACAATGCGCATAATGAACGCCCAAACAACGAAGATGAATCAAAGAGTAATATTAAGTAAAGTTGCTAAAACGGCTTTACACAACTTTTTAGAGCGATTTTTATACAACTAAAGAAGTAAAAAATAATCGAAGATAAACTGAAAGGTAGAGAATATTGCGTAGAAAACCAAAAGGCCGCATTAAGCGGCCTTGTTGACTATAGCGATGCCTGACATGAGCTGATTAGCCGGCAGTTTTTAAATAGCTCGACACCCCGTCTAAGAACATTTGCACCGAAATCATTACCAGCACCATACCCATTAGACGCTCGACTGCGGTTAAGCCTTTTTCGCCTAATATGCGAGTAAAGACTTTATAGAATAGTAAGATAACTGCGCTCACACCCCAAGCCGCCACTAAGGCAATAGTCCAATCCATCATTCTGCTACTGTCACTGTGCGCCAATAATATTAATGCAGCTAACACTGATGGCCCAGCCATTAACGGTATAGCCATAGGAACAATAAATGGCTCTTCACCGGCGGCTAAACCTACCACGCCGCCCGGTTGTGGGAAAATCATCCTAATGGCAATTAAGAACAAAATAATCCCGCCTGCAATACTCACTGACTCTTGACGCAGGCTAAGAAAATTAAGGATCACCTCGCCGGCAAACAAGAACAGCAACATGATTGCCAGCGCAAACAATAATTCACGAATAAGCACTCGGCGGCGTTTTTTGGGTTCAATATGTCGCAAAATTGAAGCAAAAATAGGCAAGTTGCCCAAAGGGTCCATAATCAGGAAAAGCATGACTGCAGCAGAAAAGATGTCCATTACATTAGTTCTATTAATTATTAACAATGAGCTACTATTGTATACTTAATACAGTCATTTGGCAGAAATAACCGTGACTTTCGCTCTATCTTGCAACGCTGAAGGCTATCTTTACCGTGTAAATTGTCATCATGAGTGATAATCAAGCAAAGCAAGTATTAAGTTAATTGAAAGACTGCGATATACTGCGGTGTTTTTTCCGTTTCATTGATTCTTTGGATCCCATGCTCTATCTAGCTGCTAGTTGTATTGCACTTTTATTCGGACCGCTTTTTTATCGCTACTTCTCATCAGGGAGTGGGCTACAAAAAGGCTTAGATGGATTTATCTTCGTCTCATTAGGCGGGTTGGTGCTTATCCATATTTTGCCTGAACTCCTTGAACATGGTGGTTTTATCACTTTGCTGTTCGTGGTGCTTGGCTTATGGGGTCCCACAGCCAGTGAACGGCTTTTCCACCGCTACTCAGATATTACCCATAACGTTACCCTAACTTTAGGGATTGGCGGACTATTGCTGCACACCATTACCGATGGTGGCGCCATGGTTTTAGCCCAACAAGAGGGTAACTCTAGCTTATTAGCGCTGGGAGTGATTATGCATCGCTTACCCGTTGGTGTGGCAATTTGGTGGCTATTAAAACCCCAGGTTGGTACCCGCTGGGCCAGTGCGGTATTAGCTGCGATGATGGTACTCACAGGCTTGGGTTACTTTGCTGGCGAGCAACTACTCGATAGCCTCAGCTTAGATAATACCGTTTATTTACAAGCCTTTGTTACCGGATCAATTTTGCATGTGGTGCTACATCAGCCCCACGGACAACACGAAGAAGATCATCAAGGTCGCTATCAATACCAAGCAGGCATTGGCAGTTTATTGGGGGTCGCATTACTAACTGTATTATTGTTAATGGACAGTGGTGGCCATGCCCACGCACACGCCCATCACAGCCATGGCTCGGATCAGTTTATGTCTTGGTTACTGACCATCTCGCCAATATTAATTGCCAGTTACTTAATTGCCACTGCGCGCTTCAAAGCTGGGTTAACCCCGCAAAACAGTAGCCTCTCCAGTCGCTGGTTACAGCGTCTAGCGGGCCCTGAAGCCTTGCTGATCACCTTGCTATTATTGGGGCCTTGGTTTGCCATATATCAAGCTATTTCATTGTTGGCGATTGGCACGTTACTCAGCTTGGGTAAAGTTGAACTTACCGATCCCCACGAGAATTTACCGCAATCGGCTTGGCGCTTTGGGTTTGCACATTTAGTGGATCGCAGCGCGCCCTGGATTGCCCTTAGCTTAATTTTAGCCAACCTCATTGGTCATCCGTCGGTACATCTTGAGCACCCAGCACTGCAAGTATTAATCTTGTTAGTCGTCTTTCTACCGATGCGTTTTTGTAATTTAGGCGCGGCAGTACTGGCATTATCATTAGCCTATAGCGGCTGGAGCAATGTCGCAGTGGCATTTGCACTTATTGCAGCGCCTGTGCTTAGCCTTAGCCAGTTAAAGCTAATGAGCTGGAGCATGCGCTTGTCATTGTCAGCTGTATTAGCCGTCGCGTTGTTATTCGCACACCAGTATCTGGTTGATTGGCACCAGTTACTCACCTTGCCAAATAACGTTAATATTGCGGGATTAGTTGTGGTGGGATTAATCTTTAGTGCTAGCTTACTGCGCTTAGGACCACGTAAGTTCTTAAGTCGCTTAATGATTAAGTTTAGCGGTCATAACCATGATCATAACCACGATCACTCCCATGGACACGCCCATGGTGCTAATACCTCAGATAAATCTGCGGCTGCGCCAACAGAGCATAAACATCACCACTAATTAAGCCGCCGCATTAAGCGAGGGTTACTGTCAGGTTCATGTTATTCAGGCTATGATGTTTTATCATCGACCGAATAACTGAGCCGACTTAACCAAGCCTATGTGTATTTTATTTATCGCGGTAGACATGCATCCCCAATGGCCACTGATTGTGTGCGCTAATCGTGATGAGTTTCATCATCGCGCCACCGATCCAGCCCATTTTTGGCAAACAGTTGCTAACAGCAGTTTACCTCAATCTCAGTCGATATTAGCAGGCAAAGACCTACAAGCTGGCGGCACTTGGCTTGGAGTGAATCAACAAGGTCACTTTGCAGGCCTTACCAATATTCGCAATCAACAAGCCGATGGCCTAAGAAGTCGCGGCGAACTGGTGGTTAACGCTCTCGATCTTCGCCAAGATGTCAGCCTTGATTGGCTACGCCAACACAGCGCTAATTACAGTCCGTTTAATCTTGTTTATCAGCAGCAGCAGCAACTTTACTGTTTTAATAGCGTCACTGCTGAGAACACGCCATTAACTAAAGGTTTTCATGCTGTGAGTAATGGCGCTATAGATGATGTCTGGCCGAAAATGGCCAAGGGATTACAGGCGTTAGAGCAGCATCTATTAGCTGAAAAGCAGCCCAATATTGAACAAATGTTGGCATTTATGCGTGATGAATCTCAAGCTGAAGATAGCAGCCTACCTAGTACTGGCATTGAAATTGAGTGGGAAAGGCTGTTGTCGTCGATTTTTATTCGCCATCCAGAATATGGCACCCGCTCAACCAGTGTGGTAATGCGAGATAAAAACGGCAACATCGACTTTTATGAAGTGCGTTATGACGGCAAAGCTCGAAACTTAGGGCAACAGCATTTTGTTATAACACCCTAAGTCCGAATTAATCTATTCGCAGCCAAGCAATTAATCAGATGAATGATCATGGGTTATCACCCACTTATCATCAATACGCTCTATCAGTAGGGTGAACACACCATTAGGTTTGTCTTTTGTACGTTCTAATTGCCAACGACCCACAACCAATGCGGCGTAGTTGCTGAGCATTTTAATCTCTTTCACATTGAACGACAGTTTGCCCATGCGCGCTGAATCAGGATAACTTTTTTTATAGCTAGCAAGAATTACATCCCAACCGTAGCTAAACTTACCATTAGACACAAAACGTAAATTGTCACTTTGCCAATAGCCTTGCATATAGGCATCAATATCGCCGCTATTCCAAGCTTGTTCTTGCTGTGAAATCACTGCTCTAATTCTATCTGTAGGTATAGCACTATTGGTATTAACTTCGTCTAGTGACACGGATTGTTGTTCAAGTGAGACAACTGCGCTGACGGCATCAGGTTCAGCCTCAACCTCAGCCGGCGCTGAAGTTAAGGTGTCGGTAACGGCACTAACTAGCTGCTCTGCTGCAATATCTGCTGTATTCGTGGTTTTAGGTGAGCTATCTGAAGGGCTTGGCTCTACCTTTAAATCGGCAACGGGTTCAATCACGCCAACTTCGACCTTGGCAGTTGAAGCAGGTTTTAATGGCACGATTTTTAATTCAGCTTGTTTGAGTGCAACATCTGAGGCGGTTTGAGTCGCTGTTGGTTTATCTTCTGCCGCTAACATAGTAGTAAAACCACCAAAAATAACGGCGAATAAAATAATTATCGGGTGCTTCACACACTCTCCTTAATTTGTACCAAGGTTGAAATTACCCAACACGAGTGCCACAGTAATAACAATGATTTAGTACTTTTGCATTAGATTAATAACCCAGTAAGCATGCTGTGTCGTGTTAATCCCAACTGCGGTTTGGCTTATAAAACATGTTGAGATAAGCGATATCTGTAACATGAGATTCTGTGAAATTAATATATAAATTCATTCTGTTATGGTTAGATTCTAGCGTATCAGAGTGAAATAAACTGGAAAATAGCGCATGTTTAGTAAATTTTGTTTATGGCTATTGGCCATTAATGGCTGGAAATTAGACGGCCAGGTCGCCGCTGATGAACAATTCATTATGGTGGTTGGCCCACATACCAGTAATTGGGACTTTATTGTCGGTATTATCGCCCGCTTTGCTATAGGGGTAAAAATTCACTTTTTAGGCAAACATCAGCTGTTTATTCCCCCTTGGGGTTGGTTTTTTAAAGCCTTAGGCGGCAGCCCTGTGGATCGACGCAAAAACAACAATATGGTCGATGCTGTGGTGCAGCTATTTAATGACGATAACCAATATAAGTTGGCGCTGGCCCCCGAAGGAACCAGAAGCGCGATTACTCGCTGGAAAACCGGCTTTTATCATATTGCCACTAAAGCCAAGGTGCCGATAATCACCGTGGGATTAGATTTTAAAACCAAGTCTATTGTGATTAATCAACCGCTGCATCCCAGTGGCGATGTTGCCACTGACATGAATCGTATTTTAGATTTTTTCCGTAATATTAACGGTCGCCACCCTAAGGTTATCCCGCACTATATTCCCTCGGATGAGCAGCCAAAAAGCTAGTGTGGCTTGATGCTACGAATATCATCCCCAGTAGGGCTTTGAAAAGCACGTAAACCAAATTCAGGTAAGATGGCAAAGACGTGATCAAAGATATCTGCTTGAATGCCTTCATAAAAGGCCCAGCGGACGTCATTGGTAAACACATATAACTCGATAGGCAGACCTTCTGGCGTTGGCGCAAGTTGGCGCACCATCAGAGTCATGTCTTTGTGTAGCTTATTATTTTGACGTAAATAGGCATCTAAATAAGCTCTAAACGTCCCCACATTGGTTAAGCGTCTGCCATTAACCGGCATATCAATATCACTAACCTGCTCATTGGCATGGGAAATTTCTGAGCATACTTTAGGGAAGTAATCTTTAAGGTAATTCACTTTCGACAACCGAGTAATATCGTCTTCTGTCAGAAAGTGGATACTATTAACATCAAGATTAATTGAACGCTTAATTCGGCGGCCGCCCTTTTCTGACATACCGCGCCAGTTTTTAAAGGCGTCTGATACCAGCGCATAAGCTGGGATCATGGTGATGGTATTGTCCCAGTTACGTACTTTTACGGTATTGAGTGATACCTCATCTACAGCACCATCAGCGCCATATTTGTCCATTTGAATCCAATCGCCTTTACTCACCATACGGTTAGCAGCTAATTGAATCCCAGCAACAAAGCCTAAAATGGTGTCCCTAAACACCAACATCACTAAACCGGTGGCAACACCTAAACCACTTAAAAAGTAAATTGGCGACTCATCTGCAATCACTGATATGCCAATAATAAAACCAACAAAGAATAAAAATAGTTTAAATAGTTGTACGAAGCTTTTAACCGGTAAGCGGCGACTAATCAGCCTGACATCAGCAATTTCATTTACCGCATCTAAACAGGCGTAAATCGCCCGAATAACAAAAATGACCACCAGCACGCTTAGGCCACGGTCAATGACTGAGCCCAGCAACTGTTGATGGGTTAAAATAATCGGGATCAGTAAGTCCAAGGTCATGATTGGCACTAACAAGGACAATTTTTCCAATACGCCATAGCGCATGAAAATATCATCCCAAGTCACGGTCGATTTACGGATCATCGCATTAACCGCTTTTACAAATACCTTTTTGGTAATGTAATAAGCGATAGTTGCCACAATAAAGCTCACCATCAGTAATATTGATGTTGCTACACTGTCAGAGGGCTGACTATTCACCCCAATATCAAGCAACCAACTGGCAATATCATCACGTAACTCGTTATCCACGCATTAATTCCTTACACATTTATACTGATTGAAAGACTAGGTTTACAACATCCAAAGCCATTATAGAGAACAAAGACTTATTGAGAACGATCCAAAATAGCATATTTATCGATTAATTAACCCGCTTTCAATTTGATAACAAGTTCGCCATCAAATCACCACCGCATTCAAACAAGGCGACAGCATACCAAAGTAAACTAATGATATTGGTTGCAAAGTTGAGCACATTAATTGACCTAGAGCTCCCTTCACTTACCATTGGAACATTAAAACGAATTGAGGTTCCTATGAAACACACTTGGCTAGCAGTCATCCTAACACTGAGCATTCTCTCGGTTAGCAGTAACGCCCGCGCAGAAACGGATGAACAAAAGTTTAAGCCTTCGACTGCCTTGTTAGTGGATTTTATCGATAGCCGCGGCGATATGTTTGGTATCACCCTTGCCATGAAACATTTTGACCCTGATTACGCCGACTGGGGCTATTATATTGGTTATGCTTGGGGTGATAAATACGACCTTGATGTACCAGAGCCGGCTGAAGCTTATGCCGAAGAATACATGTGGCGCTTTGGGTTAAGCTATAGCCTAACTGAAAATTTTAATCTCTATGGCGGCGCCACGGTTTTTATAAACGAACAAAACTACACCAACAATATTTCTACCCGCGAAGTTAACGGCAAGCCGCGCTGGGAATCTAACCGTGATAAAAACTGGGGCGCTGAAGTTGGGGTACGCTACACAGTGTTTGATAGCTTTGTCATCGGCGCGGGTTACGACACCAGTGCCGAAGCGGCAATAATCTCCATTGGTTTTACCATGTAAGCATTATCAAAATCGTCATAATAGAAAAAGGACCCGCAGGTCCTTTTTTTGTTTTGAGTCTTTTTGTTCAAGCCTTTTGTTTCAAGCTGCTAACTCGCTACCCCCTAAAAGCTCACTAACATACCCGCAGGTAAGTAAGTATTGAAGCTGGCGCTATAGAGTAAATCTGTCGCCGCTTCGATATCCGGCGCAAAAAAGCGGTCTTTATCGTAATACGCAACCACTTCACGCAGCTCGGCTTTGGCTTTCACTACCGCATCACTGGGTTGTAATGGAGTGCGAAAATCTAACCCTTGCGCTGCAGCTAATAGCTCAATCGCTAACACCCCACGGGTATTTTCAGACATATCACGCAACCGACGAGCTGCAAAAGTTGCCATCGAGACATGATCTTCCTGATTCGCTGAGGTCGGTAAACTATCCACAGAAGCTGGATGCGCAAAGGTTTTGTTTTCAGATGCCAATGCCGCCGCCGTCACCTGTGCAATCATAAAGCCTGAGTTCACCCCACCATTTTTCACTAAAAATGGCGGTAATTTCGATAAGCTAGAGTCAATGAGCAGTGCTATGCGGCGCTCGGCAATTGAGCCTAACTCAGCAATAGCAATAGCCAAATTATCTGCTGCCATAGCAACAGGTTCAGCATGGAAGTTACCGCCTGAGATAATATCGCCGGTGTCTTGAAATACCAGTGGGTTATCGGTCACACCATTAGCTTCAACCCCTAACACTTCACCAGCATGGCGAATTTGGGTTAAACATGCCCCCAACACCTGTGGCTGACAGCGCAAAGAATATGGATCTTGCACTTTTTCACAATCAACATGGCTTTGGCTGATCTCAGACTCATCAGCTAGCAAGTGACGGAAGATAGCCGCTGAATCAATTTGACCTTGTTGGCCACGAGCCGCGTGAATACGGGCATCAAACGGGCTACGACTGCCCATAGCCGCTTCAACACTCATGGCACCAATAACTGAACTTGCAGCAAATAAATCTTCAGCATGGAATAAACCTTCAAGGGCTAGAGCGGTTGACGCTTGGGTGCCATTAAGCAGTGCTAAACCTTCTTTTGCAGCCAGTTCTATTGGTTTAAGCCCTGCAATTTCAAGCCCTTCTGCTGCTGTAATGATTTGACCTTGGTAGCTCATTTCACCTTCTGCCAGCATAGGTAAACACATGTGCGATAGCGGGGCTAAATCACCCGATGCGCCCACTGAGCCTTTTTCTGGAATACAGGGATAAACACCGGCATTAACCAACTGAATAAGAAAGTTAATCACTTCTAAGCGAATACCTGAAAAGCCGCGGCTTAATGAGTTAATTTTTAGCACCATCATTAAACGCACTGTGGCATCTTGCATGTATTGCCCTGTGCCCGCAGCGTGTGATAACACGATTGAGCGCTGCAATAACTGCAAATCCTCAGGGGCAATTTTGGTGTTAGCTAATAAGCCAAAGCCAGTATTAATGCCATATACAGTTCGGCCTCCATCTAATACTTGTTGCACTATCGCGGCACTGGTATTAATTTCAGGAATCGCTTCTTCTGCCAAGGTTAGATGAACTGCACCACGGCCAATACGGCGTAATTGCGCTAACGTCAGTGTGCCTGGTTTTAGCAGCAGTTTATAAGGTGTTGCAGTCATTATTTAGCTCCTTGCATTGGCAAATCTAGGCCTTGCTCTTGGGCGCATTGTTGCGCATGTTCATATCCAGCATCCGCATGGCGCATCACGCCTGTGGCTGGGTCATTCCATAAGACTCGGCCTAAACGCACTGCTGCATCATCACTGCCATCGGCAACAATAACTACACCGGAGTGCTGACTAAAGCCCATTCCCACACCACCGCCATGGTGCAATGACACCCAAGTTGCGCCGCTAGCCGTATTAAGTAAGGCATTCATTAATGGCCAATCAGAAACCGCATCTGAGCCATCGAGCATGGATTCGGTCTCACGATTAGGACTGGCAACTGAGCCTGAATCTAAATGATCACGGCCAATGACAATCGGCGCTGATAGCTCGCCCGTTTTAACCATCTCGTTAAACGCTAATGCTAAACGGGCACGGTCTTTTAATCCCACCCAACAAATTCGTGACGGTAAACCTTGGAAGGCGATACGCTCTCGGGCCATATCTAACCAGTTGTGCAAGTGAGGGTTATCAGGAATAAGCTCTTTGACCTTGGCATCAGTTTTATAAATATCTTCAGGATCGCCCGATAATGCCACCCAGCGAAACGGACCAATACCTTCACAAAATAGTGGACGCACATAAGCTGGCACAAAACCGGGGAAATCAAAGGCGTTTTCAACCCCTTCTTCGAAGGCCATTTGACGAATGTTATTACCATAATCTGTTGTGGCCGCCCCTGCCGCTTGCAGCGCCAGCATGGCTCTAACTTGCACCGCCATTGACTGCTTAGCCGCTTTAACCACTGCCGCTTCGTCAGTTTTACGCATTTCAGCAGCTTGCTCTAATGTCCAGCCTTGAGGTAAATAACCGTTTAATGGATCATGGGCAGAAGTTTGATCGGTCACCACATCAGGGGTAATACCACGCTCAACTAACTCAGCAAAAATATCGGCAGCGTTACCCAATAGGCCAACGGACACAGGCTTACCAGAGGCATTAGCCTCATCAATCATCGCTAATGCTTCATCTAATGAGGTGGCTTTCTTATCGACATATTGAGTGCGCAGACGAAAATCAATGCGAGTTTCATCTACTTCACAGGTTAATACTGAATAACCCGCCATAGTGCCGGCTAAAGGCTGCGCGCCGCCCATGCCGCCCAGTCCACCAGTTAGAATCCACTTACCCGCAGATGAGCCCCCAAAGTGCTGCTTGGCCATGGCGACAAAGGTTTCATAAGTGCCCTGAACAATGCCTTGGGAGCCAATATAAATCCACGAACCGGCGGTCATTTGGCCGTACATCGCCAAACCTTTTTTATCCAGCTCATTAAAGTGTTCCCAGTTAGCCCAATGTGGCACTAGGTTAGAGTTAGCAATAATCACCCGCGGCGCATTAGTGTGGGTTTTGAATACCCCCACAGGTTTACCTGACTGCACCATCAAGGTTTCGTCATCTTCTAGACGTTGCAGTACTTCAATTATTTTGTCGTAACACTGCCAATCACGCGCCGCGCGGCCAATACCGCCATAAACCACTAAATCTTCAGGGCGCTCGGCTACATCAGGATGCAGATTGTTCATTAACATCCGCATTGGCGCTTCTGTCATCCAGCTTTTACAACTCAATTGACTGCCATGAGGGGCAATAATGCGGCGGCTAGGGTCGTGTCTTTTACTAATGGTGTTATCCATATTTTCCTCTTCAACTAACATTGTCAGCTTGATGTCTAATATTTTTAGGTTTTTTTAATGATGTTCTGTTTAGAAGCAGTTAACTGTTAAAGGTTAAATGGCCCCCTAAACTAAATTTACTGCCGGGGTGAACCAAGCGCGCAAAGCTCACCACGCCTTTGCGTGACCAAGTGCGACGCAAAATTTGTAAGCAAGGCTCTGTTGGCTCAATATTTAATAATTGCTGCATTTGCTCGCTGGCAATAATGGCTTCGATGCGATGACGGGCTTCGGTTAAAGGCGCCACCTTGGATAAATATTCATGGGGGGTTAATTGGGTAAAGTCTTGCAGTAAGTAGTCAGGCACTAATTCTGGATTCACAAAGCGCTCTTCGACCTGTAATGGCGCATCTTGCTCGCAGTGCAGCAATACCGAGTAATACACAAGGTCGCCAATTTCTAATCCTAAGGCCACCGCAACGGGTCTTGTGGCAGCAATTTGGGTTAACTTAAGCTGCTTAACACTGTAGCCATGACCACGGTCTTTAATTTCATCGGCAATGTTTCGAATGGCCAATAATGATGACTGCGATTTAATCCCCGCCACAAAAGTACCAATACCTTGAGTGCGCTCTAACACCCCAGCCTCCACCAGCTCAGTCAATGCTCTTCTTGCTGTCATGCGACTACAAGAAAACAACTCAGCAAGTTGATTTTCTGATGGCACTTGATCATTTTCTTGCCACTCACCCGCTTCGATACGAGCCAGAATGGATTGCTTTATTTGTGCAAATTTAGCCAACACGGATTTCGCCCAGCCCTTGATGTGATTAAAAATCTACCAACAACCTTACCTTGTATATACAAGTTAAAACAAGTACTGTTTTGTGATAAAGTCTAAAAAATGAGTATTTTCAGGAGCGGTTATGTCGTGGGATCATGTGTGGATTGATGTCAATATTGCAACAATGGATCCAAGCAGTTCAGTCGCTTATGGCGCAATAACCGATGCCGCCATTGCAGTAAAAGACGGTAAAATTGCTTGGATGGGCCCGCGTAAAGAAATGCCTGAATTTGATGTATTTGAAATGCCCATCTATCGCGGCAAAGGCGGCTGGATCACCCCAGGGCTGATTGATGCCCACACCCATTTAATTTTTGCAGGCAATCGCGCTAACGAATTTGAAATGCGCCTCAAAGGCGCCAGCTATGAAGATATCGCCCGCGCTGGCGGTGGGATTATTTCAACCGTAAAAGCGTGTCGTGAAGCTGACGAAGCCGAGCTATTTGAACTTGGCAGACAAAGATTAAACGCCTTAGCCAAAGAAGGCGTCACCACGGTCGAGATTAAATCAGGCTATGGTTTGGATACCCAAACCGAAGTCAAAATCCTTAAAGTGGCCCGCGAACTTGGCCGTAATCATCATGTTGATGTTAAAACCACTTTCTTAGGCGCTCATGCGATACCAGAGGAATATAAAGACACTGCAAACAGCACCGCACGAAGTGATGCCTATATTGATATGGTGATTAACGACATGCTGCCTGCGGTTATCGAGCAAAACCTTGCCGATGCAGTGGATGTTTTTTGTGAAAACATTGCCTTTAACCTTGAGCAAACCGAGCGAGTATTAACCGCCGCCAAACAGGCCGGTTTAGATATCAAACTCCACGCTGAGCAATTATCTAACTTAGGCGGCTCCGCTATGGCGGCAAGAATGGGGGCTAAATCAGTCGATCATATTGAATACCTTGATGAAGCAGGGGTTATCGCGCTCAGTGAACATGGTACCTGCGCAACCTTGTTACCCGGCGCGTATTACTTTTTACGTGAAACCCAAATGCCGCCAATAGATCTGTTACGCAAACATAATGTACCTATGGTGGTCGCCAGTGATTTTAATCCGGGCTCATCGCCGATTTGCTCAACCTTATTAATGCTCAACATGGCCTGCACCTTATTTAAGCTGACTCCAGAGGAAGCCTTAAAAGGCGTGACCATTAATGCCGCCAAAGCTTTAGGTATTGAAGCCAATGTCGGCAGTTTAGCCGCCGGCATGACAGCTGATTTCTGCTTATGGGATATCAGCACTCCAGCGCAACTGGCCTACTCTTATGGGGTGAATCCTTGTAAGGATGTGGTTAAAAACGGCGTGTTAGTGCATCAATAAAGCCTTGCTTTAACTTGCGACTATTTAGTCAGCTCAATCTCGACCCGCCGCGAGTAGCCCCTTTGACTCAAGCGTAACAACAAAAAAGTGCTTAACCTTTTCGGGCTAAGCACTTTTTAATCACTGCAAACAAGGTTCAAATTTAAACGATTTTGATTAAACCAATAACCTTAATCAGTTGGGTGACGTTTGCCCTTTTTATTCTTCATTGGGTCGCCGTCATAGCCTAATGCTTGCCAACCAAGGCGCTGACCTTTGTTATGGCAATCGCTACATTGTAGGGCTTGCTCTTTAGGTGAAACCATGTGATTGATACGCCACCACATTTCAGTTTCCACAAAGCCATGTTCACCGCTATAACTGAGGCCTTTGTCTTTCATGGTGGTATTAGCTTCCATGCCAAGTTTTGATGCTAAGTCCCAATCGAACTTGTCCCAATAGCCATTTTTACCAAACACTTTAGGGGTAATTAAAATATTCAATTTGCTGTCGAATATCTGTTTACCAGTATGGACTTTAAACGGGTAGATTTTGGCTTTGCTGTCATTGATATCACCCAAAGGATAAGTGAGTTTTATCACCTGAGCTGGATCAATTTTATCACCCGCCATATAGGCATCAGCTTTACCGTTAAACCAAGCATATTGCGGCGGCACCATTTTTTGCCATTCAAAACTCCCTTTCTTATTCATAAAGGTTTTTTTGCCGTTTTTGTCTTTGGTTTCAGTTAACTCTTGCCCTGCTGTTGACCAGTCCCAGCGCATTTTTGTTGGCTCATTACGAGCAAAAAATGGGATGTGACAGGTTTGACAGGCGACCGCAGCAGTATGAGTATTAAGCTTTTTATTGTCATGGGGCGCACTGTCATGGCAGTTTTCACAACCAATGGGGTTTTCTCCCCCCGGTGACACGCCCATGGCATTGCCAGAGATTTGATGACTTGCAGTGGTATGACAGGTTTGGCATTGGAAGTCATTGCCGTCAGTGTCCATATGCACATCGGTATCTTTTTCAGGATATGACATGGAAGAGTCTAAATCCCCATGCTTCACCGCGTCACCACCGCCACCATAAAAATGGCAAGTACCGCAGTTATCTCGAACCGGTTGGCCGACATTTTGTGCTACCCGCTCAAGATTCACTTTCGCCATCGCTTCACCCGCGCCTGCAGGCTCTTTGATATAAGTTCCTGTGGTGTCATGGCACACTAAACAATCCACTTTAGTCATATCAGTAAAGTCAAAGCTGTTGTCTTTCCAGCCATAACCCGCATGACAACTGGTGCAGCGCGGCTCGTTACCACTAATGGAGACACAAAAATTATTGATACTATTTTTTTTACCGCGCTTCACAGTGCGGCCTGGTAATTCTTGCTCTAACTCCCAAGTCCAATGGGAAGACTTCATAAACTCTTTCGCATGGTCTTCATGGCATTCAATACATTGCTCAGTGACGTCAGAGCCTTGGGTAAACGGCCCCTCAATCACTTCTTTATGATCAAATTCTGCATAGGCCATCTGACTGCAAAAGGCTAATGCGACTACTAATTTCATGGTTTTCATATAGCACTCCTAGCCCCTGCCACGCAGGGGCACCATGTTTAGAAATTAACTGTTAATGATGCATTTACATCATAAGCAGTATCAACAACAGGCAACATGGAATAGGCAGAGCCTGCAATCACATCATCAATTTTTTGCGGTGCGCCCACTGGAGTGCCACTACCGGTATATTCATAGTCGTAATACAGCCCTGCGACCTTGATAAACATTTTAGGATTGATATCAAAGATGTAATAGGCTTCAGCAACATGGCCACGAGTGGCTAATTTGCTGCCAATTGGGTCATCTTGAGCTTGGGTGAACGGCGTCCAGTATTCAGAGCCATAGTTATATTCAAGGCCAAATTTACCCATTGGTGCAGGCATTTGGAAACCAACATAAATACCATAGCCGTCTTTTGTTGAGGCATCATCAGCAACCGTTGGCATCATAATGATTTCTGTACCAGTGCTGTTAAGCTGCGCTTCAAAAACGGCATCAGATAACATGCCACCAAACATACCGCTGTTGCCATTTGGCTCAGCGCGAGTCCAGCCTAATGAAGCAAAGGCTTTAAAGTCTTCATCACTTTCATAGGCATAACCCAAACCACCTAAGTACATATCACCAATCACGCCACTGGGTTGTACGCGGGTGACAAAGTTAAAGTTGTCGAACTTTTGCATATCTTGATACATGGTTGGCGCAAATATACCTGCCAACTGAGTTGGAAATGCCATGGTGCCTTTGAAGCCATCATTAACATCTTTGGCGCCAAATAAGGTGAACTGTAAGAAGTGGTTACCATCGTTAATGGCATCAATATTAAAGCCGCCTAAATGGGTATCTTTGGTGACGATATCGCCAAACATTTCGCCATTGCCCCACTGAGACTCAAAACCTTGGCCATAGCAAAAGCGCACCACTTGGCCATCAATACCAGTAATTTCACCGAGTTTGTAACCTAAAGTGGCGCCGTCAAAGTTAAAGTTAACTAAATGACCAGATGGGGTACCGCCACGCATTTCGTTTTCACGGTAATGACTTGGTGGGCCGTAAGTTGATGGACGACGACCAATTGACAGGTAAGTTTGACTGCCACCTATATTACGCCAGTCAAAATAGGCTCTTTCCACTCTGAGCCAATCACCACTGGTATTGCCACTACTGGTGCCATCCATGGTGAATGAGCGCCATGAATCAAACACTTGTGTGCCAGTTGAATCGCCCCAGTTTTTATACATAGATAAACGACCCGCAAAGCTGACGTTATCCCACACTTTAGCTTTCATATTTAAGCGTAAACGAGTGGTATAAAGTAAGTCATTGTCGATGTCTTGAACTGTTTTAGGCGCGAGTACATAGGGCATAACACCTTGTAATTGGCCACTTTGAAATGCTTGAGCTAAAGCAGGATTGGTCGCCATCATTTGCCCAAGTGGTGAGTCAGCGCTAGTAGGGTCGCCAAATGCTCCTGACATGGCTTTGGCGCCAAAATCTGAAAAATTAACATTAATGGCAGGATTCCAAGTCACATCTTGATAGTGCAATGAATGCACTTTGGTTCTAAAGTCACCTGTGATAGTTAATCTATCTAAGGCGCTATGGCGCTCAGTTTTATCCACCCGTGAATTAAGATCGTCAAGCTCTTCGGTTATTTCGGTTAATTGCTGTTTTAGCTCTGCCATTTTTTGAGCATCATCATTGGCTGATGACGGTGCTGCGGCCATGGCCGCACCACTAAACGCTAATGCATTGGCAACGAGTATTGATATTAAGGTACGCATAATTTGGCTTCCTTTTATTTTGCCTAAACCATCCAAATACATAGGTTTAGGCTAAATTTTGGCTGCAGAAATCCCTGAGCGATAAACTCAATTTTTCTGCTTTTTATCTGGATTAACTGATGGTGTTGCTGGCTTATTCTGACTTTTGCATTAAGTCTAAGCCGCCATCAGGACGCACGATTTCCGCTAGCCGCAGGTTTGTGGCTGATCAGAGTCCGCTGCGTGGTCATATAAAAACTGCTGAATATCTTTCAGATCTTTTTCTGATAGGGCTTTGAATACTTCAGGCTTAGCCTTATGTTGATCGCGCTTGAAAAATCTGTCCCACTGGCTCATGGTTTTTGCCATTGGGGTTAACTCAGGGCCTTCGGTGCCGACACTATGGCAAGCTTTACATTGTTTTTTATACAGATGTTTACCCTTTTTAGGGTTGCCGCCATCAGCTGCAAAACTGCCGCCAATCATGCACATTGCCACTAAGGCTACTGTCATCGCTATTTTTTTGTTCATCATTACTACCTCATCAATTTTTCTTTAGTTCTTTTTATCAATCAAGACAAACCAAATCTTTAATGCCTTGTTAAAGATGTTACTTAAAATAGGTGGACATTAATTTGACCTTGATCATATTCATGAGATAAATCTAATTGATAAAAACATAATTGAATAAAATCTAATTGAGCGAGTAATAACAATACTGATTTTTATACTTTTTAAGTATTAGTAAGTTGTGAAAAACTTAGCTAGGGGGTGAATGAGTACAGCAGTGAAATAAAATGACGCAAGCTATAACCCGAAAATCAACCACAAAAAAAGTCGCCAATAAGGCGACTTCTTCAGCGTATTAGTTACAGTAAGGTTAATCGTCGCTAAGTTCGTTTATCGGTAACCAGTTCACTTTAACCCCAGCTTGTAAAAACATATCTTGGCTAATTTTAATCTTGTCGCCCCAGCGAGACAAAAAGTCTGTGCTTTGCTCAGGGCAGAACACCCCGGTTATCCCGGTTTGGATAATCTTGGCAGCACAGTTAGGGCAAGGAAAATGGGTCACCCAAATATCACAACCATCTAAATCTCGCTTAGCAAATAAAATGGCATTTTCTTCCGCATGCAGGGTTTTAAGTAGCTTCATATCACGGTCATCGGTTTCTGCACTGTCAGAAATACCATGGGGATAACCATTAAAGCCAACAGACACTATACGGTTATGCTTGGTGATCACCGCGCCCACTTGGGTAGAGGGATCTTTACTCCAAGAGCCTACCAGTTCTGCCATTTGGAAAAATCGTTTTGCCCATTTTGAGATCATAGTAATAGCCTTTTAAGGTGATGATGTTTTTAGCTAAGTAACTGAATTCATCATACCTAATGTTGTTAACATTCTCACCTTTTCTACAGTAAGATTGTTGAATATTGGCTGTTTTCATCTGCGTAGCTAGCAAAAATATAAATACTGCCGACTGATTTGTGCGTTACTGCGCCACAAGTTGTTATTTGGACTAGCCAATAGCCCCAATAAAGCTTAGGATCTTCAGCAGGCAAACTTAAGGATTGGAGTACATATTCATTATGGGTATTAGAGCGATTATCGTAGATACAGCGGGCACCACCACTGATCTAGATTTTATTCAAGATGTACTATTTCCTTATTCAAAAAAGGCTATGGGTGATTTTCTAGCGCAAAATCAACATAACCCGCTAGTTGAATACTGTATCAGTGATGTACGCGACTTAGCATTAGAAGCAGACGCTTCAATTGAACGCGTTACTGAAATCCTCTCTCAATGGATTGATGAAGACCGCAAAGCTACGCCATTAAAAACCTTACAAGGGTTAATTTGGAAGCAAGGTTATGCCGCTAACGAGTTTACAGGCCATATCTATCCAGATTTTATTGATGCCATGCCAGGCTTAGAAGCGAGCAATATTCGTCTTTATAGCTTTTCGTCAGGCTCTGCTGAAGCGCAAAAACTATTATTTAGCCACAGCGATGCGGGTGATTTAACCCCTAAATTTAGTGGCCATTTTGATACCCGTACCGGTAACAAATTAGATAAGCAGGCCTACTGCAATATCTTAAATACCATCAGCTTGAGCCCTAAGCAGGTATTGTTTATCTCTGATGTGGTAGAAGAGCTAAAAGCCGCTGAAGCAGCAGGTCTACATACCCGCCATATGGTGCGTTTTGAAAACCAAAAAACGGCTAAGTTTGCGCAAATCAAAAGCTTTGCTGAGTTAACCATTGATTAAGCATGATTAACGACCATAAAAAACGACCTTAATGGTCGTTTTTTATGGCTTACGTCTTACAAAATAAGCTATCTAAAACCAGCCTTCAAATTTGCAAAACCACTTATTGGGCCGAATAATAAGACGCTGGAAACGCAGGAGAAATACACTGCTTAACTGTAAATGTGTAGCCGTATTTACCTTTCTCTTTATCAGCGCTAATCTCTAAAATTTCATAGTCATTAAGCTCAACCACTTTACTGTCTTTAATGTGCTCACAACGAGAAAATTGGTCAGCTTCAAAATAATACACAAAGCCTGCTACCATGCTTCTTACCAACACTCGGTAAGCTTCACGCACTAAGTCATAACGGCGCTCAGTATTTTCATCGCTAAAGTTAATATTAAATGAATCAGCGGCCTCAATATCTTCGGTTGATTCTCCGGTAATATCTTCAATCAGCTGCTTAGTCTTTTCAGATTCAACTTCTTCAAAGCCAACTTGTTCAGGTGTTGATTGTTCAGAGGTAGGCTCTGCTAAATCTGCAGTAATATCCGCTGGCGCTAAATTACCCTGGTTAATTTCAGCGATAGAATTACCCGTCATATCTTTAACCAGCTGTTCAAGCTCTTGGGGGATTTTCTCTTCAGCGATTGGCTTTGCAGGAATTGGCTCTTGCGTTGTAGGCTCTGGCGCTTTAACAACATTTCTTCCCTGCACACTGGCTTCTTCTTTTAATAAGCTCGCCATTCTGGCCTTGGGGTCAATGCTATCAAAACTGTGTTCAAAATCTCCCAGCAGCAAGATATTGGTCAGCACGATATAAGCCAGGATCACCCGTAACAAAATAGTCCGTTTACGGTAATGCTCGCTGTTGGTAAAGCTAATCGCTTTCACACCAACCAATTTAAAAAATGGTCGGAATACAAAATATAGTGGGATAGCAAACTGAAGCAGCATTAAAGCGATGCCACTGATCACCACAAACCACACAGGCATATACAGCAGCACCACTAAATTGTGGGTATAAGCTAAGTGCTGAGCCGAAATACCGGTGACTTCATTCACCACGGTACCAGCCCATACTAGTGAAAAGTTAGCTATCACCGCATAAAATAATAATAAAAAGGCTTTGCCGGCCAAACTATGCCAGGTTTTAGTAAATAGTGGCCAAAACTCGACCATCATCGCAATCATGGCAATGATAGCCACTAAGGTGAAACCATCAAAAACCAGCATCAGCAGAAACGCAATAAAGTATAGCTTTTGCGCCACGGTGAGCTTGCCGATAACGGTTTTAAAGTAGGTGATAATAGCGCCTGGCAAGGCGCGCCAACTATTTATGGGTTCGCTGATTAGCTGCTGCAAGCGAGCATAGTTTAAGGATTTCAAGTTCTGCGCGTTCCCTAGCAATGACATCATTATTAATCATCAAAGCATATTGGCAAATCGATAGCAAAGAATTAGCCGAGGTTGTTGAATTTGTTAGCGACTGATATGCTGCACAAAATTCAAACAAACGTTTAAATAAAGTGGTGTTATGGAACAGTTTATCGCGCAAAACTCAATTATTACTGAAATCCCTGTGACATGGGGAGAAATGGATGCTCTTAATCACGTCAATAATGCGGTGTATTTTCGCTATTTTGAAACCGCAAGAATTGAATTTTTCAGTCAAATAAACATGATGGATGAATTGAAAAAAACCTCGGTGGGCCCAGTGCTTAGTGAAACTCAAGCGAAATTTAAGCGCCCAGTGACCTTTCCTGACACGCTACTGGTTGGCATCACTATCAGCAATATTAAACAAGACCGCTTTATGATGCATTACCGTGTTTTTAGTAAAGCCCAACAAGCGATTACCACTACAGGCAGCGCAAAAGTGGTGATGTTTAACTTTAAAACTGGCCAAAAAGCCACTCTGACTGCTGAATTATTAGCAGCATTAGAGCAGCATGGCGAATAGCTTATAAGCTAGATTACTCTGCAGGGCCAGTTAGTTGCGCTAGTTGGCTTTTTACTGCATCAGTTAACGGCTTACTCTTTTCTGCTTGATAATCGTAATGCACCATAGTGGTTTTGGCCTCTGCTGTTTGGCGACCATTTTGCCAACAGCTTTGTGCAATCTCAAAACTACTGTTGCCCACACGGCTGATATAGGTTTTAACCGTCACTTCTGCGCCATAAAAGGTTGGTGCATTAAAGACAATATTAAAGCCTGCAATAATCATGTTCCACTTCGACAAATCTTGTCCTGGGTTCACAATATCAAACACTGGATCGCGCGCCGCCTCAAACCACACAGGGATCACCGTATTATTGATATGCCCTAATGCATCGGTTTCACAAAATCGTGGCGTGAGATTTAAACTGAATTGATTATCTGACATGCAAGCCTCTTATTTTTATTTTGTGCGTTCAGTAATGATAAATAAAACCGCAGGCAGTGTATGACAGCTTTAAAAGTGAGTCACCCTATTCTGATTTTTCAAGCTCAAATGTCATCAAAGAAGTCTTTATTACGGATGTATTTGTGCATGTAATGAAAGGCAAAAGGCGACACTATCCAACTAAAAAAACTTAATAGGAATCGCTTTACCGGCGATATGTTTTCATAAATCCGTTCGTTATGCAGCCACAGCATTTTCCCCACATGAAAGTAAATACCTGGCAGTGGTGGCAAAAAAGTCACCACATCAATATCACAGCAAATACGATAAGTACGTCGATGTAATAAATACGCTTTTTGAAAGCTTTTAAACCCCGGTGACGGCTGGCCAAAAGTCACCACCCGCTTAATTGAGTTTGGGTATAATCGCTCTAATCTATCTGCGGCTAATATTGCCATTGAGCCACCTGATGAGTGACCAGTTAGTGAAATACGCTTACCAGCCAGAATCAACGGGTTGAGGATCATTTGTAACTGAGTGAAAAGACTAATATCAGCCTCATAATGCGGTGCTATCGGGTTAGTACTTTGCTCCAATAAATAGTCATAGCCAGAATGCACATTGTAACGACACCCTTTAAACTGCTTCGCTTTCGGCCAGCACTGACAATTGAGTAGCCATTCGTTCATAGTTTGCGAACCACGAAATACCACCAGCACTTCTTTTTTATTGTCACGCCACATAACTCGGGCACATATATTACCCCAGCGATTGGCAATTTCACGATAATTACCCCTAGAAAACCCGAGCTTTTCTGACTCAAAGTCAGCACGGTAAGTCACCTTGCACAAAACAGCATAACGTTCGTATTGATAGCGTTTAAGTTTTTTCAAAAGTAACGGGTTCAGTTAGGCAAACTGAATTGAGGATAAAGCCCTTTTATGACACTACTGTGATTAATAAAGTAAAACTGCCTAAAGAATTAAATCAGTTTAAGTCTTGAATAGTTTATAATTATTCTCACTTATTTTTCTTCGCTTCGAGCTCAGCTGCAATTTCTGATAAAGCTTCTTTTTGATCTTCAACACTTACCTTTCTATGATTTACAAAAGTTAAGTAATGCTTATGACTCAACAAATAAATAGAAACGAAAATAAAAATAGCACAAGAAAATAATACCAATAAATCAAAGTCTTTCGATAATATTACTGGAATCAACAAAAGTAATGAAATAAGTAAAACTCGCTTCAATACCTTCACTGCGTAAAATGAGCCTAAAACAACTTGATAGTTCACAACTACAAACAAACAAGCGGAAATTGAAAGTAATAAAAGCTCAACTTCAGAGGATAGTGAGAAGTAAAATCGTAGCAACATACCTCCCGTTAACCCTATTGAAGCAGTCATAGCTACCGAAGCAAACAAAAAACACACAATGGATAGGATAGGCGGAAATAGTCCTACATGTTCATCTTCATTCATTACACTCCCACCTCTTCATATATACCTATAGCTAAATTTCTGATGTTTCCCGATAGCGCACTACCAGTAAAACTCAATGATGCTCCGATAGCATCTGTTAGTTGTAGTCTAAAAGAAGCTGTGATGTGTTTGTTAGAGTATCGTCTAACCGCACCTTTTCTCAACATTGATTTCAAAACTGTGTTAGATCCTCCTGTGACATTTAGCCTTAATAGCTCTGCACTGAGTCTTCTCTGTTCTGGTCTAGAAAGACCTTTCAGCATTGCATAAGTAGACTTTCCAGTTTGAGCTTGCATTAACTTAATGCTCTTCACTGTGACCGCTGCAGCAGCTCCCGCTCCCGCAATAGAAACTAAATCAATAATGTTACTAGCAGCCTGATACCACTCCAGACTATCCAAACTATCATTTTTACTGGGTTCGGTAATTTCATTCACTGTGCGATACGCACCGTTAACGCATTGCATAGAACTCGCAGCAGTTGCACCTATAGCTAAATAAGTTATCGCACTACTAGTTCCTCCTGTAAGGGGAATGGCTGTAGCACTTCCCAATATAACCATCCAACCAATAATGGCAGCACCACAACTGACCACTGTGCCAGCAACTTCAGACACCAATCTTGACTCTCGGATATTACCTTGACTGCCTTTGAGGTGAGCAGCAAAAGCAGCTTGGTTCATTTGTGCCGGAGGTTCTCTTAATATTATTTTGACCGGATTAATCTGACATACAGCTTCAAATTTTCGTAGCTCGACAATATTGAATTTGCTATCAATATAAACGACACCTGCACCAGTCAACCCATGCATCGCATCAATTTTCGCAAATAAAGTGTCAGTATCAATTTCAGCTAAAATTCGCTGACTTAACTGATTTTCATAATATGATTGAGTACTTGATTTGAATAAAGAATTGCCTGTTTCCATGCTTCCGTCCATGTAAGCTTATTTTAAAATGCATTATACCTTTATCAATTATAATAACCATTATTACAAAGTATTAGCTCCGCGGGTCAACAGACACAAAAAAGGACGCTAATGCGTCCTTTATAATATGCTCAGAAAAAATTACTTAGCGTACATCGCATTAATTTCACGATCATACTTAGAGTAAATCTTCTTACGGCGCAGCTTCATCGTGGGGGTAATTAACCCTGATTCCATTGAAAATGCTTCAGGCAGTAAGGTGAATTTTTTAATTTTTTCAAAGCCTGCTAATTCATGTTGTAGCTCTTTTAAACGTTGTTCAAAGTGCTCAACAACTTGGCTGTGGCGCAATAATTCCATTGGGTTTTCAAACTTAATCTCATGCTCTTTTGCCCAAGATTCTAGTGACTCGAACGCGGGTACAATAAGCGCTGATACATAGTTACGTGCGTCAGCCACAATCGCGACTTGTTCAATGAACGGGCAACAACTGACTTTACCTTCAACACGCTGCGGCGCAATGTATTTACCATTTGATGTTTTCATCAACTCTTTGATGCGATCGGTAATATATAGATTACCTTCGGCATCTAACATGCCTGCATCGCCGGTTTTTAACCAGCCATCTTCGAATGCTTCAGCCGTATCTTCTGGACGATTGTAATAACCACGCATCACCGTTTCGCCGCGAACTAAAATCTCATTATTGCTGCCAATTTTCACTTCCATCGCATGTAATGGCTTACCGTTAGAACCCGATACTCGGTTATCTAAGGTATTACAGGTGACAGTTGCACAAGTTTCAGTCATACCGTAACCACACAAGATTGGTACGCCAATACTATGGAAGAAACCACCAACATTCACATCTAATGCCGCGCCGCCAACAGGCATAAACTTAAGGCGGCCACCTAATACATTTTGTAATTTGCTGAATACCAGCTTGTTGGCTAATTTCCACTGCAATGATAAACGTGTGCTTGGTCGTTTGCGCCCTTGAGTCACTTCAAATTGACGCGAACCCACACCAATAGCCCAATTAAATAGCTTCTGGCGGATCGCTGGTGCTGTACTGACTTTGTCATGCACGGCGCTATACACTTTTTCTAAAAAGCGTGGCACCACACATAATGTATGTGGCCGTACTTCAGCAATAGCTTCTTTAACGCGATTAGTATCATTTAAATACACGTTATGGCCACCACGACAAAGTACGTAGAAACTCCAACCTCGCTCAAATACATGGCTTAATGGTAAAAATGCTAACGATACATCACCTGGTTTAAAGGCAATTTCAGCATCGTGCTGTTCAACCATAGATGCAATATTGCGGTAATCCAACATGACACCTTTAGGGTCGCCAGTGGTACCGGAGGTATAAATAAGGGTCAGTAAGTCATCTAGACTGGTTTGCGATAAACGTAAGGTTAACTCAGCTTCACTTGCAGGCGTTGTCTCTGCAATAAGTAAGTCATCAAAATGGAAATGCTCGTCTGATGCTAATTTTACTTTACTATCAAACACGATAATGTGTTCGACACTTGGACACTGGGCTTGAATTTTACAGGCTGTTGCATACTGACTGTCATCACCAGCAAAAATAATTTTGGCACGGGCATCATTAACAATAAACACCGCTTGTTCCATTGGGCTTGTCGGATAAACAGGCACAACAACGGTACGGGCTTTTAATGCGCCAATATCTGCACAGCTCCATTGCGGGCTGTTCTGCGCAACAATGACCACTTTATCTTGTACTTGAAGACCAAAGTCGATTAAAAGCTTTGCGACTTTACTCGTAATAGTATCGAACTTACTCCAAGAAACTTTGTTCCATGGGGCGGCCATCTCAAATCCTTCGAGTGCGACATTATCTGTTAATGACTGGCTTTGCTGCTGCAGCAATCTTACGATATGAAATTTTTCAAGAGACATGGCTAATTACCTTTAAGCTTACAAGTGTTCCGCTTTTTGCATTCTACTTTAACGAATAAGGAAAAATAAGATTTTTTAATCTAAATTGGTATCAATTCACACTTTAAGGCCGATTATTACATTTTGGTAACACCATTTTTCCATAATTTGTCTTTACTTATAACCAGTAAAGCTGCCATTAACACCAGTAACCCTATATCGCCCCAGTAATATATGGCATTAATAGCGCCTTGATCTCGTAATTGCACTAATGAGTTAGATAACCATAAGGCTTGAATCGCTACCATGGCCATAGATAAGCTAACTTGCCACACTGAGCGACTCATCGCACCTAAAGCCAGAGCAATCCCGCTTGACCAGATCACACTCACAACCAAGTGTACGCCGACTGCTATCGATATTTGTGGATTAAACATTGCCGCTATCATCGTCAAAAAGCTCATTAAAAGCGTAATACAGGCAAGTAAGCGTAATTGAGATTTGAAAAACTGATTGAGCAAGTCTTGTTTCCCGTTAAAGCTCGGTAATACAAATAAGCTTTCCGCAGCTCGCCAACGCTGAACACGTGTCCAATGCACTAGCGAGCATAGAACTAACAACATCTGAGATACGATCATTAACATCGGCGCATCTAGCGTAAAGTAGGCAGCTGCGAGTAAACCTATCACGCCCAGTACAGGAATCGCTATCAATAGTGCCGCGAGCATTGGCCCAATGAAGTAACTGGCAGGATAAAAATACTGATTCAACTTAACTAGCGGTAATGATTGACTGAATTTAGGCAGTACTAACCAACCCGTTTCAAGCCCATTAAGATACACAGATCGAGCATCATCTGACCAAGTCAACTCTCGAGTCTGCTTGATGATTAGCGCAATAAGGATTATTGGTAGTAAAAAACTAGTGCTATTTATTTGCTTGGGCAACAACAATTCTAGCTCAGTTAATAATGGCAGACTGAAGAAAAGCACCACACAGTAGTTGAAGCATTTAGGATTTTTCATGCAGGTATAAATCAGACCTAAACCGATGGCGAGTATGTACCAAATGCTGCTAACAAAGGGTTGTTGAGCCCAAACTAAAATGACGGAGCAAACAACAAGGCAGGCAGAAAATAGCGTTGTAGATTGAATATAAACCAGCCTACGATAGTAAGGCGTTAATACTGCGGCCTCATTGGCGGCTAGCTTGATCAGCTGCCAAGCAATTGCAGTGCACACTGACAGAATACTCATTCCGATGAGCAAATAAAGCGACTCTACTTTTTCAGGGCGGACAGTCACACTTACTACAGCCAAACATAGACCTAATAAACCAGTAAGAAGAAAGCTTACGCTACCAACATCCTTACACCATTGGTGATAAAAGCCTTTAAACGGATTAACTGACGTAATATTTGATCTGCTCATCGATGTAATTCCATGAACAATTGATCCAAGTTAAGCGCCAAGCTATTTTTCGCGCCAGCTATTTCCACCTGTTCTATATTATCCACCAGCGCAGTATGTTGATTGCGATTAAGCACTTTTATACTGCCAGGCAACACGGCATCTGCATTAAGTTGCACCAGCTTCACTTCTTCACGTAAAGCATCGATTTCTTTAAATAGCACTAGCTCGCCTTGCTTTATTAGCGCCACATGGCTGGCAACCCGCTCAATATCAGAGGTAATATGCGATGAAAATAGCACTGCAGAGCCAGACTCTAATGCCAGCTCGAATAAGTCCGACATGAATTGGCGGCGCACAATGGGATCTAAACTGGCAACGGGTTCATCAAGAACAAGTAATTGCGGGCGATAAGCCATGGCCATGATTAACGCCAATGATTGACGTTGACCGACAGATAAGCGTTGTACTTGTTGTTTCGCTTCTAGCCCAAAGCGCGTTAACCAGTCTGTTTCCAGCTGTTTATCCCAATCAGGATAAAAACTGCTGTGCAATTCAAGGGCACTTTTAACTGAAAAACCTTCATAACCAAATGGCTGCTGCGGTACATAACCAATTTTTTCTTTGGCTTTAGTGCTGAGATTAAGCGCGGGCTCACCTAATGTTGTCACGCTACCAGCATCAACATCTAAAATACCTAAAGCACTGCGCATTAGCGTAGATTTACCAGCGCCATTTTGGCCCAATAATCCCACGACCATGCCTGCTGATAAACTAAAGCTAAGCTGCTTTAATACCGTTTTATCATCAAATGATTTACTGACTTGATTAAATTCAAGAATCACTTCTGAGCTAGTATCCATTAACTCGTTCCTTGTTATCTGCTGACTCAATATGACCAGCTATATTATTGTTATTTCGTTACTGCTGGTCGTAGGGTTTATTTTATTCGTGAATGGCTTAAAGATTACTTATCCCACTCTTTTGCAAGTAATTGTTGGACTTCTTCCAAGCTAATTCCCAGCTGTTTTGCTTGGCTGATCAAATCGCTGGTTTGAGGTGCTAATAGCTGCAAGCTAGAAGTCGTTGGTGAATCCTGCTTTTGCGCAACCCGCGTTGGCTGACCGCGGCGACGCTCTAGCCAACCTTGCTCAACTAATTGCTGAATGGCACGTGATACTGTCATTGGGTTGACAGCAAGGTGCTCTGCCATCTGCCTAACAGAAGGTAGCACTTGCTCTACTTGTAGCTGCCCACCCACAATCAAACGCACAATTTGTTCATGCAATTGTCGATAAATAGGTTCGCCACTACTGGGGTTGACTTTTATTAGCTCTAGCATTAGCCTTTACTTACTGTATTAATACATTGATACACCGATACACTCATGTTAAGTTAACACAATCATCGTGAAATGCAAAAAGGAAAGATGTTATGAACATCAGAGAATCACTGTCACAAGGAGAGTTTGACATGGTCAGCCAGCCCATAAAGGCAGCGAGAAAAAAACGTTCTTCATTATTACTGTCGGCATTAAACCTCAGTATTAGTCTCAGTATCGGTATAAGTGCTTATGGATTTTTAAGTAGCACAGCATTAGCCGACGACAGTCAAAGTGAGATTGCAGCACCTAATAACGCTATTTTATCAAGTTGCTACCTCGATGGTTTATCAGAGCAAATGCAATGTGGTTCACTTGAGCTACCTGAAAACCCAGCCATGCCGAATGGTAAAACCATCTCGATACATTACGCGGTATTACCCGCGATAAAACCTAGCTTTCAAAAACAAGCCATGTTCGCCATTGCTGGCGGCCCAGGTCAATCAGCCATTGAGAATGCCGCAGGCTTTAACCGTGTGCTAGCGAAAGTGCGCCAAGATAGAGATATCTTACTGGTTGATCAACGCGGAACTGGCCAGTCAAATATTCTAGCTTGTGAAGATGACACCATGTCGGCGCTGTCTTTTAATGATGACAATATGGATATCACCAAAGACACCCAAGTTTGTCTCGATGCCATTGATGCTGATGTTAGCCAGTATGGCAGTTTAACCGCACTAACCGATTTTGAAGCTGTTCGTCAGCACCTAGGTTATGAAAAACTGCACATTTATGGGGTATCTTACGGTACCCGTATGGCACAGCTTTATATGCGTGAATACCCGCAAGCGATAGCCACTGTCACCCTCGATGGCGTGGTGCCAATGCAGCAAAGTGTTATCGCTATTGGTAGTGCCATTGACCGTGGTTACGATTTATTATTTAAAGACTGCCAGCAAAACAGTCAATGTCAGCAGCAGTTCCCCGAGTTAAAGCAAGAATTTGAACAGATGGACTCAGCCTTAGCGCAAGCACCTATCATTACCCAAACCCGTGATCCGCAAAATGATGAGATTGCCAGCTTTACACTCACTCGCGGTAAATATAATGGCGCGATAAGAATGGCGCTATATATGCCAAGTATTCGGGCACTGCTACCCCATGCAATTCATCAAGCGGCACAAGGTAACTATCAGCCTATTCTCGGTATTTTTGCCTTAACCACTGACAGCACAGGCATTGCATTAGGCATGCACGCTTCAGTCGTTTGTGCTGAAGATATCCACCGTATTACTGATGATATGCGCCAGCAAGCGCAAGACTCTTATATGAGCCGTACCATGCTAGAAGGATTAGAAGCGACCTGCAAAGTGTGGTCAATTCCGTCGGTAGATGACAGTTTCAGCGACGCAATTGAAAGTGATATACCAACACTTTTACTATCAGGTGAGTTAGACCCCGCTACACCACCAAGTTGGGGGGATATGGCAACAGAAAAGCTCACCAATGCGAAACATTTTACCTCTCAGTATGCGACTCACGGCGTGGCTTATCAAAGCTGTGGTAATGATCTCATTGCTGATTTAGTAAAATCGGGGTCTGTTGACGATATCGATGGTGAATGTTTAGAAAAAGATACTCGCCGCAGTTTTTACCTCAATGCCAATACTGTTGAAACCATTCCAGCAGGGGAAGAATAATCATGATTACCGTATCTAATCTCTCGAAAAAAATTGGTGACGTTCAAGCACTGGATAATCTTAGTTTCAGTGCTCACGACGGCCATATTACTGGACTTCTTGGTCCAAATGGTGCCGGTAAAACAACCTGTTTACGCACTGTATTTGGCTTACTTGCTGCAGATGAAGGTCATGCTGAAATTGACGGTATTGATGTCGCCAAAGAACCCACTAAAGCCAAGGCACAGTTAGGTTTATTCCCTGATCCATTTGGCCTGTATGAGCGTTTATCACCAAGAGAATATATTAGTTATTTTGCCCAGCTAAGTGGTATGTCAAAAGCTGATGCCAAACAAGCAACTGCCAATGTGATTGCACAACTTAAGTTAGAAGATATTGCCGATAGACGCTGCAAAGGTTTCTCACAAGGTCAACGAATGAAAACGGCATTAGCCCAGGCCATAGTCCACCAGCCAACCAATATTATTTTAGATGAGCCAACACGCGGCTTAGATGTCATGAGTACTCGCCTATTACGTGACATTCTGGTTGAGCTCAAAAAAGCTGGGCACTGTGTGTTGTTCTCAAGTCATGTGATGCAAGAAGTTGCAGCCTTATGTGACCAGGTGATTGTTATGGCAGACGGTAAGGTTGTGGCCACTGGCAGCCCTGAAGAGTTATGCCAACAAACCGGTGAAGACTCACTAGAAGAAGCCTTTATTAAACTCATCGGAACTGACGAAGGGATCGCAGCCTAATGAAAACGATATTTAACCTAATTCAAAAAGAGCTTATCCCGCTCGAAAGTAAAATGCAGCCTGTTAATAACGCTGCTTTTATAAACCTTTATTTCAATACTGACGCAGGGATCGCTATCTAATGAAAACTGTAATAGCCATGGTTCAAAAAGAACTTATTGACGCAATGCGCGACAAACGATCGGTGATGGCGGGATTATACTACGCCATCGGTACGCCTATTTTAATGTGCGGCATGTTCATGGTGCTGATTGGGCAACTTTCTAGCCCAGAAGATTTAAACATTAACATCAGCAATGCTGACAATGCCCCTGACTTAGTACGCTTTTTAAATAATCGCGGTATTAATCATACTAATGATAAAGACACTAAAGAAATTGAATTGGTGATCAGTGATAAATACACTGCGCAAATGGCAGCAGCAAAACCTGCAGAAGTTACCCTGATTGCTGATAACTCCAATGAAAAACTGCAAAAATCAATTCGCCGCGTAGAAATGCAATTACAAGCATATAGCAGTGAAATGGGCAGCTTACGCTTAATTGCTCGCGGTATTAATCCTGCTGTAGTGCAACCAATTAAAGTGGTTGTAGAAGACCAAGCGACACCTGACTCAAAAGGCGGCTTTATACTTGGTATTGCGATTTTCACTATGATTTATTCTGTGTTTATCTCAGGTATGAACCTTGCCATTGATACCAGTGCAGGCGAACGTGAGCGTAACTCACTGGCTTTATTACTCAGCCATCCGATTAGTACTCGCCAGTTGGTCATGGGGAAAATTATCGCGGTAACCTGTTTTGCCTTACTCGGACTAATCTTGATTTTAATCGTCTCTAAATTCGCTTACACCTTCGTACCTTGGCAGGAACTGGGCTTTAGCGTCAACATCTCGCCTGACTTTATGGGACTGATGCTATTTATCGGCATTCCACTCGCCATCATGGCGGCAACACTGCAGCTGTTTGTGTCTTTCATGGCCAAAAGCTTTAAAGAGGCCCAGTCTTATTTAACCATGGTGTTATTTGTACCGCTGGCATTATCCATGGCCGCCAGTTATAACATCGCCCCAGATG
This sequence comes from Shewanella sp. 3_MG-2023, assembly GCF_030548765.1. Taxonomy (NCBI): domain Bacteria; kingdom Pseudomonadati; phylum Pseudomonadota; class Gammaproteobacteria; order Alteromonadales; family Shewanellaceae; genus Shewanella; species Shewanella sp. 3_MG-2023. The sequence goes on from NZ_JAUOSH010000015.1 coordinate 99,808, forward strand.
TACTTGAGTGGCTTCCGGTTTCAGGCCAGCAGCAAGCGTTAATGGCCTTTATCAAAGGTCGTGAAATTCCAATGTTGCAGTTATTAGCGTCGTCAGCTGCCACCATAGCAATTTCAATCGTATTGGCGCTGGGATTAGAGCGCCTATTGAAAAGCGAGAAGGTGGTCTTTGGTCTGTAATTGAATTTGATAAATCAATAGAGGATGACTGGCTCAAGCATTATCGAGTCAGTCAAACTGAATTTAACTAACGTTGGGGCATCCCAACGATCAAGAAGGAGTTTGGTATGGAACAGGAATATGCGATTTTAACCTTGGTGATTGTCATCACTATTGGTACTACGGCAACAGAGATGTTTAAGCACTATATCAAGTCAAAAAATAGTGCCAATGCCAGTAATAATAACAATGAGATTAACTCATTACGTCAACAAAACAGCGAACTACAACAGCGAGTGGCCACCCTAGAGAAAATCGTCACAGAACCTGATTATGATTTAAAGCAACGTATTGATGCACTGTAATATCTGTTTGATTGAAAGAAGCCAAACAGGCTTAACAGCAAGTATGAGTATTGAATTTTTGTCGATAGGCACGCGGGGTTAAACTGGTTAACTGAATAAATAGCTTTCGAAAAGAGCTGACATCTTCATAACCGACCCGTTCGACAATCTGCTCAATGGCAAGCTCAGTGGTCTCGAGTAACCTTTTAGCTTCATCGACTCGAAGTCGTTGCATGTAACTTGCTGGCGTTTCATTAACGGCTTTTTTAAAACGTCTAATCAGGGTGCGTTTTCCCACAGCAAATTTATCGGCTATATCATCTAATAGCCAATGCTGGTTTATATGCACTTGCATCCACTGCTGCACTTTATGAATTAGCTCATCTTTATGCTGCTCAGGATTAATTGCCATGGTCATAAACGGTTGTTGAGAACAACGGTTTGGATCAATCAACAATATCTTCGACATCTGCTGCGCCATTTGTTCACCAGCAAGAATCGATATTAAGTGCAATGCTAAACTCAAGTTAGAGGTGGTCGCGCCTGCTGTATGTAAATGCCCATCAGATACGACGAGCGAATCCATACATAAGTTCACGTCTTTAAAATTGCGTTCAAACATTTCACTCAACCACCACACCGTCGTCGCACGCTTTTGATTAAGCAGCCCTGATGCCGCTAACAATAATGTGCCAGAACAATAAGCTGCCACTGGTTTTTCTGTTGCAGAAAAAGCTACTAACGGCGCAAACAATGGTTCAAAGTCGGTTAAAAAAGCTTGAAATTCTTCGCGATTAGTCACAAATGCCGACGCTAAAATAACCGCATCTGCCGCTAAAATATCATCAGGGTGATCAAGTCCTTTAGCGGGGATCTCAAAACCTTGATTGGTTTTTACATTTTCACCATCACTTGAGATAACGTGGCAATGGAACAAGTCTTCAGTGACATCGGCATTAATACGACGCCAATAACTATTACAAAAACTAAATACATCTAAAAAACTGACGAGCCCACTCGCTACGACAGTCCCCGCCGTTAAGATATAAACCGTTTTCATAATAGAAACCCCAAGTTTGTCATTTTTAGCCTTATATTTGTCAATAATGACACTTAATAATTTTTTGTCTAGTTTTTATACTAAGTGCTTAGTCTGTGCATCATCGCTAAACAACGCATCCTATGGATTGAGATCAGAACACAAAGCAGTAAGGAAACGAGCAATGAAAAAAACCACATCACATATGGCAATCAGTCTTGGCTATCTCTCAGTAAGTTGGGGATTATTACTTTGGCTTAATTTCAGTACCGAACCGAATATATTCGCCCACCTGATCGCGATACCTAGCTTGGTATTATTTACAGGATACAGTGCAAATTTAATCGTCAGAAAAGGGATATAGCCGATGGATTACAAACATAAAAAAACCAGCCGTAGCTGGTTTGAATTATTTGATCAGAAATAACTGTCTCAATCCACAACTCTAATTTCAATGGCTTTAAGACTTTCCAATAAATTCATAGCTAGAGGAATCAAGCTTTCATCACCATATTGGGAATAGTTCTCCATTGCGCTAGACAGGTCACAATGCAATTTTTTTAGTGATTTATGATCATTACCTGAAAAATCAGTAAACAAAGTACCTTGTAATTGAGTTAACCATCTCTCGTAAGACTTAGGATGCTCTGCAAATGCACGTAAAGTTAATTCTGGATGATTGATTAATGAAACCGCTAATAATGGCGATATTTCACCAGTCATTGCACCATCTCTTTTCGTCCACATAACGATTAGGGTATTTAAGTAAGGAACCAAGCTCAAGTCAGCGTCTTGAGCCAAAACGTTTTCAATTTGAACATAGTTGTTATTGAACCAGTTCAAATTTTCGTCATGCATAGTATCGGCAGAATATACGGGTAAAGAAATAGCAAATAAAGCAGTAAAGAGTAATATCCTTATCATAACTAACTCCCAAACCCATTTTTTATTACAACTTGATTAATGTTTAGCTCTTTAATTTTTTTAAATATTTCATTTGTTGCAATACGACTGCTTGATACATAGTAATGACCTTTCTGATTCACCAATCCCCAAGATAATCCAGGCATAATGCAGCCTTCTGTATTCTCGTGGTAATTGCCAGCATGAATCAAGATTTTTGTTCTGCCTGGAATATTCTTTAATTCATACACATTAAGGTATTTAGGAGAGCTATAGGGGGATATTTTATACGTACCTGTTGATATTCTTTTATCAGAACCTTCAATTGTAGAGTCTGGCCCTCCGGGCTCTAGAACGAACCAAGATTTACTTTCACCATCAATAGAAAGCTTTCCTAACGTAGTCTCTCCAAATTGTTTAATTCTGTTTATACGAAGAATCGACATATTTTAATCCTTTAAAATAATAAACTTTATAATTAATCAGAATTTTACAGCTTTGATTAATCTTGTACATTATCAAAAAGAATGTGCCTAAATAGTTTTCCTCTCTATATAACGATTCTAGTTTTAGCAGAAAATTTAGGATGAGAAACAAAAAATCTCATCCTAAATTTAAAAACTAGAGTTCACAATCCCAAATCTACTTAGCCTTAGGTCTAAATGGCTTAATGACTGACTCATCACATACCAAAAAATGGCCATCCATTAAATCATTAGTCCATAAAGTGTCAATTAAAGCCGATTTTAAACAGGGTTGAAGTAATACAACTTTTCAATGCAGGGGCGTAAATGATCAAACCGCTGACAATTCAACCTATCAGCGGCTTTAGTTAAGTTAGTAACTAAAAATTATGATACAAGCTCAATTGCTTGTTTAGCAGTGGTATACAGTGTCTTGATCATCAAGCCTAAAACCCAACGAATAAACTTCACACTCATGTCTTTCACTTCTTGTACCTTATTACCTGCAAAAACTAACATATGACCGAGTAACCCTCTTAGTTCCTCTGCTATTTCTGCCGATGACTTAACAACAGCACCGTGTAAACAACGGGCTAATATGTCATAAAACTGCAAACCATGGCTTAAAGAGGCTTGGGCGAGAATTACTGCATACTGACCCGTTTTTTTCAAAAGCGTGATTAAAGCATCAGTAATGATTTGCTGCCAGCGCTGAGAAAATGATGCATGGTGACGTTGATCATATTTAAGCACGGTATGCTTATGATGAAGTGTTTTAAGTGCACCATCCATAGCGCTATAGCTTTTATATGCTGCAACTGTATTAATATAACCAGGGGTAGATTTCTCCATCGAATGTGCGCCAACCGAGAAAAAAGATCCACTATTCATTGCAGTTTGGTACTCCCCAACAGTATGACTAAAGGGCCATACAGGAACTGCTGGTACTGGGTCAGCACCGTGTGTAACACGATAATGCTCAATATTAGTAGATGCTTGGTGAACGCATCTCTCAGTGACCACCCTAGGTGCACCAAAGGTATATAGTTTGGTATCTATGCCTTTCTCGCTTGCCCAAAGTGCTGTTAACTGAGCAATTGCTCCGCCTAAGCTGTGACCTACAACATGCAAACAGCTAGGGTTATGCAGTGTTACATAATCATTAAAAGCTGACTGCATACTGCTAAAAGCTTTTTCAAATCCAGAATGCACTTCAAGACTTTTAGGCCCAGCTGTTATGGCGATATTGCCATTGGTTAACCAGTCTGCAAATGAAGTAAACACTGTACCGCGAACACCAATAATATGATGCTCCTTGAATTGTGGCGAAATCCCTTGTGCTGTTAATGCAAAACCAGTACTGCGATTCAATAGTTGATTAATTAAGCCCCCACTAACACCTTTGATTTGACTATTCGATATTTTAAAATTTCTTATAAAATCAAGACTAAAATCATTATTAAAGCTCTCATTTGTTCTAATGTCATATACTCTTGAAGCTACACTTGCAGCAATACTTGGTGAAATAGTGTTACTCATAATTCGACTTCCTTGCCAGTAAAACGATCCGTTAATTTATTAAAATCCCCATCTTCAACAATATATTGGCTCTCTCCATCATAAATTAATATAGGAGTATAATCCTCTCTCCAACGGCATATGCTGGACGCCATGTGATCAAGATGTTCATTATTGGTATTTTTAAACTGAAAAGTCACTCGCTTATCCGCTAAATCACAAGCCATGGATAATAGCTTTTTAGAAAACTCTGGTACCTCGGTGATACCAATATGAGTTGCTACCCATAATGGAAGTAACTCACCATTGGGTTCTATAGTAATATGTTGCGACACCCTATCTTCAGAAAAAAGCCTATTAGGTATCGATGAGCGAATGGTTTTTTTAGGAAAATAAAAATGACCTTTAATATCAGTCACTGCAACATCAATATGATCTTTTCCATCGATATACATTAATGAACGCGTCACTTCTAAATTAGCACTGGGTTTACCATTTTCAGTAATGACGCCTTTAACTTCAGAGCTTAAAAAGACTTCCTTTTTTTTAAACCAACCAAACATATCAACTCCATGACTTAAATTTGGGTAAGTAAATACACAACAAACAAGCAGTATGAAACGAGTACGCGAAAGTAATCTGCGTTTTTTCATTAGCAATCCTTGCTGAAGAACATTTAGATTAAATTAGTTAGATATTGGCTGACAATTTTACACTTTTACTCTGGAATTTCTATTATCAAATAGAATGGGTTCTAGCTAACTAGTTACTATTTCGGATATAAAAAAGCGCATTGCAGGCTGACATCCCACAATACGCTTATAAGGTTAGAAATCGAAATAACCTGAACTCGGCTTAAAATTATTTTGCTTTCGGTCTAAATGGCTTAATGACTGACTCATCACATTCTAAGAATGGGCCATCCATTAAATCAATACAGTAAGGGATCGCTGGGAATACTGCATCTAAGCATTCACGAATTGACTTAGGCTTGCCTGGTAAATTAACAATCAGTGAATCACCGCGTAAACCTGCTGTTTGACGAGACAAAATAGCCGTTGGTACAAACTTTAATGACTCAGCGCGCATTAGCTCACCAAAACCTGGCATCATTCTATCGCACACCGCTTCTGTGGCTTCAGGAGTAACATCACGCTTAGCAGGGCCGGTACCACCAGTGGTCACAATCAAACTGCAATTTTGCTCATCGGCCATTTTTATCAAGGTGGCTTCAATCACATCTTGCTCATCAGGGATAACTTTATAAACAGGTTCCCATTCAGAGGTTAAGTACTCATTTAGTACAGCAATGATGGCCTTACCTGATAAATCTTCGTACACACCTGCACTGGCACGATCACTTACAGTAACAATACCGATTTTAGCTTTAGTCATGACTGGGTCCTTAAACTTGATCACATAAACAATAACGACTTAGATGAGGCTAAAATAACATAATTTATCTGCCATAGCGGAGAGATTGATCAACAGATAGCGAAACGGTGTTAAATACGACTAGCAAACCAGTATCGCGGTTTCCAATAAACATTATCCATACTGGAAATAATCACCCCTTTTTTGGTCGATACATGTAAAAAGCGATTACCAGACAAATACACCCCAACATGACGTCCACTGCCCGTGGTTTTAAAAAACACTAAATCACCACTTTGTAAGTCACTTTTAGCAATGCGAATACCTAAGCTTGTTTGACCTTGCACAGTTCTTGGAATACTGGGCCCCACGAGATCTTGATAAGCCACATACACCAAACCAGAACAATCTAAGCCTTTTTTGGTTAATCCGCCTAATCGATATGGTGTACCCTGCCACTGCTGGTGAAATTGCAGTAAACGAGCTTCATTCCATCGTTGAGCATCAGTCATTACGCTATACCCATCGACAGCAATGCCATTGCCAGCAGTTTGCTCAATACGAGCAGAACAACCACTCATAATCAGCCCAACTAATGCTATGACGCATATTTTGTACAAAAGCCCCCCCTTATGATTTATACAACGCCTTATCTGCCACTATCTAGCTCTGCCATCTATGCATTGAAGCGTTATTTGGCTATCGAAAAAAGTGTCATTCATTAAAACACCGATGCCCAACAAAGCTGACTATAAAACTAACATACAGAACCATAACGCCACTAAATAACAACAGCTTAGTGACAATAATAATAACTTTAGACTCTTCTAACTGAAGAGAATGAAAAATCAGTCTTACCAATATCACATAGTACCTCTTTATGGGTATTTGTGTGATTTAAGCACCTTTTAGCTCTTACTTAGTATGCTAACGTAAATATCCTGACTGGCTCACTTGGTAAAACCCATGCAAAAGCAACTATCAAGACTAGATTATTTTACGTTAAAAGTACTGATCGGCTTATTCGAATTTAAAAATGGCTCCGTTGTGGCAAAAAAGCTTAATAGCACTCAGCCTAAAATTAGTCGAGCACTAAGCAATATACGTGAAATTATCAATAATGAGTTATTTGTCAGACAACAATACGGCCTGCAACCTAACGCCATGGCAAAGCGCCTGTACCCTTTAGCGAAAGCCATCATTGCCGCTTACGATGAAATGGCCCAGGTTGCAAACAGGCAGCCATTGCAGCAGAAAGTGCTACATATCGCTGCGCCAGAGCATATGTCGAGCTTTATTCTTGATGCCATTGAACAGGTTAATCAAGACTTAGGCATATCTAGAACCGTTGACATCCACCCCTGGGCTGACAACGTTGAACAATATATTGCCCAAGGTAAAATTGATTACGCTTTTGGCACTCGTACTCGTCAGCAGGAAAATGTCCAAATTAGCACGTTAGCTGAGGTGAAATATTGGTTTTTAGCCGTTAAAAAGAACCACCCTATTTTGAAAAATGAAATCACCATGGAGGCCATTTTTAATCACAAACTGGTATTAACCAATAATGGTCCCATTGCAGACTTGAATGACCTTTTTGAACTTTGCGCGCAAAAAGTTAACCAGAAACCCGAGGTAAGCTTAATGACTTCAAGCCTATTTATGGCATTTGAAAAAGTGGTAAATTCTAATGATATTTGCTTGGCATCAACGATATTTCCCTACTTTATCGGTGAAAAACGCGATGATATTGAACTGGTTGATATAACTGACTTTTATAATAAAAATATTAAGTTCATGCATGAATGGAAAGTACCACTACATTCATTGCAATACCATGATTCCCATGAGCAAGAGTTCACAGATGCGTTAACTCAGGTGATGACAACGAACCTAGCTGAATATCAGGCTTGCTATGAAAATACCCAGCTGCAGTAGTGAGCTTGTTTACCCTGCTCTGGCGCGATAAACAAGCTAAACCGCCATCCCGGCCGCCACACCAGACGACCAAGCCCATTGAAAGTTGAACCCTCCGAGCCAACCACTGACGTCCATCACTTCACCAATAAAGTACAA
>NZ_JAUOSH010000016.1:0-107668 GCF_030548765.1 Shewanella sp. 3_MG-2023
GTCGATTAGCTCAGCTGGGAGAGCACCTCCCTTACAAGGAGGGGGTCACTGGTTCGAGCCCAGTATCGACCACCATTTTCTTCGATTTATCCTCTTCAAGTCATAATATTTTACTCTCAATGAACACTCATTCATCAGTTATAAATTTATTTAATATTTCTTGTGTTTTCTTAGCTTAACCGCTGCAGATAAAGTAACTCTTGCCGCTTAATGACATAAAAAACGCCCAGTTTCGATAGAAGTCAAAAGTGAGCGTCATAAAAGTGTGTTATTTATTGTGGAATGTTAATCAACGCCTAAAAAGCCGCCAGTTTGATGGGACCAAAGTTGGGCATAAATACCCTCAGACTTGATCAACTCTTGGTGAGTTCCTTGCTCAACGATCTGGCCTTTATCAATGACAATTAGTCTGTCCATAGCCGCGATGGTTGATAGTCGGTGAGCAATGGCAATCACGGTTTTACCTTCCATTAATTCATATAAACTTTCCTGAATTGCCGCCTCAACTTCGGAATCTAATGCTGAAGTGGCTTCATCTAGTAGTAAAATCGGGGCATTTTTCAATAATACTCGGGCAATTGCAATACGTTGGCGTTGACCGCCAGAGAGTTTTACCCCACGTTCACCCACTTGTGCATCTAAGCCTGTATTACCAAAGGGATCTGATAAATCATCAATAAACTCGGCTGCTTGAGCCTGCGCAATGGCTGCTTGAAGCTGTTGCTCCGAAGCATTAGGATCGCCATAGAGGATGTTTTCTCGAATTGAGCGATGCAGTAGTGAGGTATCTTGAGTTACCATGCCGATTTTAGCCCGCAGCGAATCTTGAGTAACATCGGTAATCGGTTGATCGTCAATACTCACTTGACCTTTTTCAACATCGTGAAAGCGCATTAGCAAGTTAACGAGCGTTGATTTACCAGCGCCAGAACGACCTACTAAACCGACCTTTTCACCGGCTTTAATGTTTAAATTCAGATTGCTAATCACCCCTGATTTTTCGCCGTAATGAAAACTAACATCGTTAAAGTCAATTTTACCTTTGCTAACAACAATATCTTTAGCGCCAGGTTTATCTTCAATTTCAATGGGTTTTGATAAGGTATTCATCCCATCAGTGACAGTACCGATATTTTCAAACAGTGAGCTTATTTCCCACATGATCCATTGAGACATGCCGTTTAAACGCAGTGCTAAGCTAACAGCAATAGCAATCGCACCCACAGTAATCGCATTATCTGCCCAAAGCCAAATTGAAACCGCCGCAATGGTAAATGCTAAAAGGTAATTTATGATCTGCACTAAAACGTTAATGATGGTCACAAGGCGCATTTGGCCGTAGACGGTTTTAAGAAAGCCCATCATGCTGTCTTGGGCGTATTCAGCCTCTTGCTTGGTATGAGAAAACAGCTTCACGGTGGAAATATTGGTATAACTATCAACGATCCTGCCAGTCATGGTCGAGCGGGCATCTGCTTGCTTGGCTGAAATGGCTTTTAGCTTTGGCACTAACTTCCACTGAATAGCAATATACGCAAATAGCCACACCAGCATTGGCAGCATTAAGCGCACGTCAGCACTGGCGATCATCACCAGCATTGAAGTGAAATAGATGATGATATACATCAATACATCTAACAGTTTCATGACGGTTTCACGCACTGCTAATGAGGTTTGCATTACTTTAGTGGCAATGCGGCCGGCAAAGTCATCCTGATAAAATGAAACGCTTTGTTTTAGTAAGTATCGATGTGCTTGCCACCTGATGGCCATAGGGTAATTACCCAGCAAGGTTTGATGCACGATAGCCGCATGCAAAGCCACTAATAACGGAATAATCACCAGTACTACCACAGACATCAATATTAAGGTGCTACCTTCATCTTGCATTAAGGTCTGTGGGTTTTTAGTGACTAACCAGTCAACTAATTTGCCCATAAAGCCAAATAATGACACTTCTAAAATCGCCAAAGTCGCTGTCAAAATTGACATGATGATTAAGTGTTTTTCAAAACCGCGGGTGTAATGACGGCAAAAGGCATAAACGCCTTTTGGGGCTTGGCTGGGTTCTTCTGAAGGTAATGGGTTGGTAAGGGATTCAAAGAATTTAAACATCTATTTCTCAATATTTGAAACGGGAACAGCAATATATACAGAGGATACCTTAACTTGGTGCTGACTTGTTAGCTAAGTGTTAGTTAGATTGTTTCGATACTTGTAGGCTAGCATTAAATGGGGTCAGTGGTTGAGTTCCGTTTTCCGCTAGTGACTAGCGTCATTATTCGCTAAAGTGACGCTAATAATCTTCAAGCTGCTATTAACCAGCTTACATAAACGGGTAACGATAACATGTCTCCTAAAGCAGTGCTAAACAGCGAGAAGTCTTTAGCACCTATAGCCAGCAGTCAGGCGTGCAGTTTAGCTGCTAATGTTTGCCGTCAAGCAAGGCTAAGCCGTGATGCGCGTTTTGATGGGCATTTTTTTACTGGGGTTTTAACCACAGGGATTTATTGCCGCTCAATTTGCCCTGCGACGGCACCTAAAGAGCAAAACGTGCGTTACTTTGACTCTGCGATTAAAGCTGCTCAGGCGGGGCTTAGGCCTTGTTTACGTTGCCGCCCAGATAGTGCGCCACAATCCAATGCATGGAAGGGCACTCAAACCAGTTTGCAGCGAGCGATAGCCCTGATTGATGGCGGTTGTTTAAGTGGCGAACAGGGTCAAACACTTGCATCATTATCACAACGGCTGGGTATTAGTAGCCGCTATTTAAGCCAACTCTTTAATAAGCAGCTAGGCACCTCGCCAAAAAAATATGCTATTTATCGACAACTGATGTTTGCTAAACAGCTGTTACATCAAACCAGCTTGCCAATAACGGACGTGGCATTAGCTGCAGGTTTTAATAGTATCAGACGCTTTAATGAAGTTTTTAAGGAGCAGTTGCAATTGACCCCATCCCAATTAAGGCGTGATAGCGCCAAGGCAAATGTTGCTACCAAAGCTGACGGTATTAGCCTGTTATTAGATTACCGCCCGCCGTTTAATTGGTCGAAACAGTGGTCGTTTTACCAGTTAAGAAGCGTTGAAAACATGGAGTGGCTTGATGAGGCATCAAAGGCTTATGGCCGCAGTTTTTGTTTAAATGTTAATCATCGGCAGGTTAGCGGCACCATTGATGTATTACCGCTAAAAGATAAACACCAATTGTCACTTACGGTGAAATTTGAACGTGCTGACGACTTAGACTATTTACATCATGTGGTGCTGTTTGTGCGTAAGTTATTGGATTTAGATGCGGATATGGCGGTTATCCATCAATCATTTAAGTCACTTGTCGACATGGGGTTAACCCCTACAGAGGGTTTACGGATCCCTGCCACAGCCTCGGTGTTTGAAGCCGGATGCCGGGCAGTATTAGGTCAGCAAGTGAGTGTGGTACAGGCAAGTAAGCTACTGAATATCTTGGTGAGGAGTTATGGTAAAAAGCTCGTAATTTCAGATCGTGAGCTTATCTTATTTCCAACCCCGCAAGCGATAGCAGCGGCAAGTTTAACTGAATTTAACATGCCAGCATCACGCAAAGCCGCGCTTAATTTGTTAGGTCAGTTTGTCGCTGAGCACCCAGACGCAAGCCCTGATGATTGGCTCAGCGTTAAAGGTATTGGCCCATGGACTATTGCCTATGCCAAAATGCGCGGTCAAGGCGATCCGGATATCTTTTTAAGTGGCGATTTAGTGATAAAAAACCGCTTGAAAGTTCTGCGCTGCCAGCATGGGAAGGTTGATGGGCAGACAGAAGCGCTTACCGGTAAAGCCTATCGACAATTTTGCGACAAGATTGCCAAGGATGTCAGCCCATGGGGCAGCTATGTCACTTTTCAATTATGGAATAGTAATGAAAGTTAATAATCAACCGCCGATTTACCTGCAAATTGAGCTAAGCCCTGTGGGTTACTTGAAGCTGCGAGCCTCAGAATTAGGCCTTACCCATTTGCAAGTGGTCAGTGAGGCTGACGCTGTCGATAGTGGCGATATTATCGATGCAAGTGCTGACTCAATTGAGCAAGCTCAAAAACATGTGCAGCAAGCCATCACAGAACTTAATGAATATTTTGCCGGTAAGCGCAGTGAATTTGACGTCACGCTTGCAGCCACTGGTACTGTGTTTCAGCATGAGGTTTGGCAAGCGCTGCGAGAGCTGCCGTTTGGGCAGGTATGCAGTTATGGCGATATCGCCAATAAAATTAATCGACCTAAAGCAGTTAGGGCGGTGGGCGCTGCCAATGGTGCTAATCCCATAGCGATAATCGTGCCGTGTCATCGAGTGATTGGTAAAAATGGTACCTTAACCGGTTATGCCTATGGCCTTAAAATGAAACAAGCTTTGTTGTCATTAGAATCAGCTGATTAATCGAATGCGGCTTGTTTCATCATCTATGAGCAGTAATTCATCATTGCTTGATCTATTTCGCTAACTTAAGCGGCATAAATACGCTAAAATAGCTGGCTATACCTTATTTTGAGCACTTGAAATTAATGACCTCTGCTACTGATCGCAAAGATGATACCCAAACGAGCCTAAATGCTGACACCCTTTTAGCGACGCAATCTGAAACTAATACCGTTAGTTTCACCGAAATGGGCTTAATCTCGCCATTATTAGCGCGGTTAACTGAACTTGAGTACCTCACTCCAACGCCGATCCAAGCGCAGGCCATTCCTCACGTATTAGCGGGTAAAGATTTACTGGCTGGTGCTAATACTGGCTCTGGTAAAACCGCAGCATTCGCTTTACCGATTTTGCAGCAGTTAAGTCAGTCTGCTGGGGCGTCAAAAAATAAAGGTAACTTTGTTTCAGCGTTGATTTTAGTGCCGACCCGCGAGCTTGCAAAGCAAGTCGCCGATAGCGTTAAATCCTATGCGGTGCATTTTAATGGCGCCATTAAAACCGTTGCCGTGTTTGGCGGCGTGTCAGTGAATACTCAAATGCTGGCCCTTCGCGGCGGCGCAGATGTACTTGTGGCAACTCCTGGGCGATTATTAGATTTAATCTCAAGTAACGCCATTAAGCTTGATAAGGTAAAAACCTTAGTGCTTGATGAAGCCGATCGTATGTTAAGCCTTGGTTTTACTGACGAGCTGGCTTCAATATTAAAATTAATGCCTGAGAAAAAGCAAAAACTGTTGTTTTCAGCAACTTTCCCAGAGGAAGTTCGCACCCTTACGGCGAGTTTACTGGTTGAGCCAGTAGACATTCAGTTGCAAAGCGCCGAAGAAAGCACCTTAGTGCAACGGGCATTTACCGTAAACCGTGAAAGTAAAACCGCATTATTAGCCCATTTGATCAAAGAGCATAAATGGCGCCAAGCATTGATTTTCGTTAATGCTAAAAATAGCTGTAAGCACTTGGCAGAAAAACTATCAAAACGGGGTATTAGCGCTGAAGTTTTCCATGGCGACAAAGCCCAAGGCGCCCGTAATCGTGTGCTAGATGGATTTAAGTCAGGTGAGATTGAGGTATTAATTGCCACCGATATCGCCGCACGTGGTTTAGACATTGATAAGCTCCCAGTGGTTATCAATTTCGATTTACCAAGAAGTCCTGCTGATTACATGCATCGTATTGGCAGAAGTGGTCGTGCCGGTGAAGTTGGTTTAGCGATATCATTATTAGCCCATGCGGATTACCATCATTTTAAAGTGATTGAGAAAAAAAATGCCCTGCGTTTAGAGCGTGAGCAAGTTGCTGGCTTTGAAGCCGATGAGCAAATGCCTGATGACTTGTTAGAGCTTGATAAGCCAATGGCAAAACCTGAAGGCACAGGTAAGAAAAAGCGTAAAAAGAAAGCCGAAGTCAATGTCGATTTTTGGGCTCATATTAAAAAACCTGAACAAGACTAATTCAGCCTTAGTCCCGAGTGAACGCCCCATTTCATAGTTAACAAGAGTATTAACGTTTTTATGAAGCAGTTATTTTGGTTAGTAGAGGGGGTCATTGCAGGTCGCAGTGGCCCTAATAAACACCCTTGGGATTTAGCGGAATTAAAAGCGGCAGGTATTGGCGCTATTTTATCGGTCAATGATGGTGACGAGGTCGCAGCTGCCGCCATAGAAGCGTTAGGGCTAAAATATTGCTGCACTCCTTTTTCAAATAATATCCCACCGCAAGAGGGTGATGAGGCTATTTGCGTTGCGCAAATGCCAACAGCGTTGGCCTTTATCAGAGAGTGTGAAGCGCAAAATATTGCGGTACTTATCCATTGCCGCTCCGGTAAAGACCGCACGGGCATCATGATGGCGTATTACTTAATGGATAATGGCGCAGCGCCAGTCCATGCTGTGAGTCAAGTGCGCAGTGTAAGAGACATTGCTTTTAGCGCTGAAGGTTGGGATCAATTTGTATTTGATGTCTTGTATGCGCTGCAAGATTAAACCATAGTTATACAGCGCATCTGTGACGGCTTATGATAGCGGTCATGTTAGCAATACGCTTAAACCATAGTGTAAAAGGCTGCCTGATAATAGAGCCCCAGTAAAACCTGAGTCAAATTGAAAGGAAGCCATCAATGCCCAAAAACAATTCTGTCATATTCGTTTGTTGTGTATTGTGTTTAACTCTCATTGGCTGCGCCAATCGCGCTGAATTCAAGCCTCTTTCTCAGCAGTATAAACTCGCGCCTGTCACTGACTCTCCTTTAGCACAATACATTCAATCTCAACTGCAGCAGTCCTCACCTCAGTACTCTTCACTTCAGTACTCTCAAACTAGCAGCCAAAGCAATGATGATACTCAAGCAGAGTTAAGTTTAACGGGAGTTAACCCCCTTAGTGATGGCATTGATGCTTTTATTGCTCGTTTAGCCATGATTGAAGCAGCCACTGAAAGCATCGACTTGCAATACTACATTTATCGCAATGATGAAACCGGGAAAATCCTCAGTTTATTTCTCTATAAAGCCGCTCAGCGCGGGGTGCGAGTTAGGGTGTTGCTGGATGATTTAACCACAGCAAATGGCGACGATGGCTTAATGGCCATTGCAACTCACCCTAATATTTCAGTGCGTTTGTTTAATCCATCCTATGAACGTCAGTATCGTGGACTGGCATTTTTATGGAACTTTAGCCGCCTCAATCATCGTATGCATAACAAATCACTGACCATTGATAATTTAGTGACAGTGGTTGGGGGGAGAAATATTGGCGCTGAATACTTTTCAGCAGATGAGAATGTCGATTTTGGTGATTTTGATTTACTGGCCATTGGCGACGCTGTTGATAAGGTATCAACCCAATTTGATACTTATTGGAACTCGGCCCAAGTTAATAGCATTGAGCAATTGGTAAAGGCCGCTGAGCCATATCAAGGCAATAATACAAATCCTGAGCAAGATAACGTGCTAGCGAAACTGGATGCCAGAGCAAGCATTCTTGAGAAGAGCTTAATGACCGATGAATATGTTACTCGTTTAGAAAAAAATACCTTATTAGATCGCCTGCAAAATCAAGGGTTACAGTGGTATTGGGGCGAAGCCCAAGTGGTGTATGATCCGCCAAATAAACTTGAAAGAAACCCTAATGACAGCATTTTATTAGATGACTTAAGTTATTTTTTTGAGCAAGCGCAGCATCAATTACTGATTGTCTCGCCTTACTTTGTCCCAGGCGATGCGGCAACCCATGCATTAATCAATGAAGTAAAACGGGGTAAAGAGGTCACCATAGTGACTAACAGTTTAGCTGCAACGGATGTATTAGCGGTTCATGCAGGGTATCAGCAGTACCGCCAAAAACTCATTGAAGGCGGGGTTAAGATTTATGAAGTAAAAGGCAATGCCAAGGGCCAAAAATCTAAAAAAACCAGTTGGAAAGGTAGCAGTCGCACGAGTTTACATGCCAAAACCTTTATTATTGATGAGCAAACACTCTTTGTTGGTTCGTTTAATTTTGATCCCCGCTCAGCACTGATCAACACCGAAATGGGCTTAATTATTGATAATGAGATGCTGGCTAAAGAGATCCTTGCAGGGCTTGCGCTGTCAGCAAATGATAAAGCTTATGAAGTGGTGTTAAAAAATGGCGAGCTGGTGTGGCTTGACCATCAGCATCATAAAATTATTTATGCAGAGCCCGGTGCTGGCTTTTGGCGTAAGTTTTTAGCTGATTTTTTAGCATTGTTGCCAATAGAGTCCCAGCTGTAGTTTTCTAATTGATAAAGCAAATTAGCGACTTAACCCCCGAAATTCAGATTTGAATTTGATATGACGAAAAGGCTGTGGTTAACTTTAAATAATCAGTTTTAATCGGCAATATTATGAAAAGTAAAGCAAGCCAGTCACAAGGATTGTTACTGTTTCACCTTTCCCATACTCAGCAGTTTGCTTTGGGCACCTTAAAAGTTCGCGAAATTGTCCCGTACACGCGTTTGTCGGTTATTCCGAAATCCCATCCGTCAATATTAGGTGCAGCAACCATACGCAGTAAAACCATTGCGGTGATTGATATGGCTGCATCGATTGGTTTTAAGCCGATAGATCCAAGCGACTATGATAAATGCAATATTATCATCACTGATTGCCAGCGAATGGTGATAGGCTTTTTGGTTAGAGGAATTGACAAAATAATTGAGTGTAACTGGCGAGATATTGAGGCGCCGGCAGCGAACTTAGGCCATCAGGTTTTTCTTACTGGGGTTGCTCGCCTTGATGGCAAATTAGTGCAATTGTTGGATGTCGAGTTATTAATGGCAAAATTATTCCCCTATGATCCCGCCGCTAACCGAGCTATTTTGACAGATATTCAACGAGAGAAATTAAAGCCACTGAATATCTTATTAGTGGATGATTCTAAAGTCGCTCGAAAGCAACTTTCAGATGCACTCGATTCTATCAATATCCCTTATTCTGTCACCGCAGATGGCCATGATGCACTACAGATCATGCAGCGGGCTGCAGATAACCAAAAACCTATAGATTTGTTAGTGAGTGATATTGAAATGCCAGGACTTGATGGTTATGAGCTTGCATTTGAAGTCAAAAATAACCCGCAACTTGCCAATGCCTATATTATTTTACATACCTCTTTATCCAGTGAAATTAGTGTCAGCCAGGCTAAACAAGTTGGCGCCGATGAAGCCTTAACAAAATTTGATGCCCATGAATTAATTGATGCTATTCTCCGAGGGGCAAAATAACAATTTTCATCTAATACAATAATTTGCCAATAATGAAACGCGCTAAATTTCATCACATGTTGGCTAAATGTGGTTTGTTTGGGAATGTACGGTAATATTAGTGCATCATTTTGCAGCGAAACTAGACTTTAGCCATCCCATCCGATATATACCTATCAGAGCTTATTAAAATCCCGTTATTCGATTTTTAAAAAGTCACAAATATTAGAGCTTAATAAAAGCCATAAATATAAAAATATAGGTCAAGCAATGAATCAAAATCCATCACTGTTAGCGCGATTAGCTAATGGCAGTTTAGTGTTACAAATTCTCGCCGGTATTGTACTGGGTGTTCTTCTCGCCACATTTTCAACTTCAGCAGCAGGGCAGGTTTCCTTCCTTGGTGATTTATTTGTTGGAGCATTAAAAGCAGTCGCACCGATCTTAGTGTTTGTACTGGTGGCATCATCAATTGCAAATCAAAAGAAAAATGCCCATACCAATATGCGTCCTATTATTGGTTTGTATTTAGCGGGCACATTTGCTGCCGCGTTAACTGCAGTACTGTTTAGTTTTGCCTTTCCGACAACATTAGTACTTGTTGGCGGCGTTGAGGGGACTAATCCTCCTCAAGGTATCGCAGAAGTGTTAAATACCTTGTTATTTAAAATTGTTGATAATCCAGTGAATGCACTGCTTACCGGTAACTATATTGGTATTTTAGCCTGGAGTATTGGTTTAGGTATTGCTTTACACCACGCCAATGAGTCGACAAAGAAAGTTATTTCAGACTTAAGCGATGGCGTAACCGCAATCGTACGCTTTGTGATCCGCTTTGCGCCTATTGGTATCTTTGGCTTAGTGTCGGGCACCATTGCGGCAACAGGCTTTGATGCATTAGCAGGCTATGCGCAATTACTTGCAGTATTGGTAGGCGCTATGGCCTTTATTGCTTTAGTGGTTAACCCGATTATGGTTTACGTAAAAATCAAACGTAACCCTTATCCATTAGTGTTTAAGTGTTTACGTGAAAGTGGCGTAACGGCGTTTTTCACCCGTTCAAGTGCTGCCAACATTCCAGTGAATATGGCTTTATGTGAAGAGTTAAAGCTGCATAAAGATACTTACTCAGTGTCAATCCCATTAGGCGCAACCATTAATATGGGCGGCGCGGCAATTACTATTACCGTACTGACTCTTGCAGCTGCTCATACCTTAGGTATTCAAGTTGACTTCTTAACAGCAGTGTTATTAAGTGTGGTTGCTGCAGTATCGGCATGTGGCGCTTCAGGCGTTGCTGGTGGCTCATTACTGCTTATTCCGCTTGCGTGTAGCTTGTTTGGGATCTCTAATGATGTGGCGATGCAAGTTGTTGCTGTAGGCTTTATTATTGGCGTTATTCAAGATTCTGCGGAAACTGCGCTAAATAGCTCAACGGATGTGGTATTCACCGCTGCAGCTTGTGAAGCGGCTGAGAATAAAGCAAACGGTTAAGGGTTAAGCTTAAAAAGCTTCAACCTCTAATGTGAGATAATAAAAAACCGACAACTTGTCGGTTTTTTTGTATCTGCATACTTATTTTAGCGCCAGTTAAATTGTTTTTAGCAAAAAGGGTGTTTGCTAAAAAAAGTGCGTTGCTTTTGAGTGTACGGGTGAATAATTGTCAGCATTTGCGCATGCAAGCTAAGGCGCTTTTTGGCTTTAGCTGTAATGTCATCACCGTAAAAGTTATCACCAAGTATCACATGGTTAAGTGCTAGCATATGAACACGTAACTGATGAGTACGGCCTGTTTCTGGCATCAACTTAACCAAGGTATGATTTGCAAAACGCTCGATGACTTCATAGTGAGTAATCGCTGATTTACCTTGATCTGATACCACTTGAAATGGTGGGTTTTCTTTGTCGCCAGCTAACGATAAATCAATCGTGCCACTGTCAGCGCCCATAACACCATCTACTTCAGCGATATAAACTTTCTTGGTTTTTCTATCTTGAAACTGAGTTTTAAGATGAGACTCGGCTTTTTTATTGCGGGCAAATACCATGATGCCAGAGGTGTCGCAGTCTAAGCGATGTACCAAAATGGCTTCAGGGTAGAGTTTTTGTAAACGAGTAATAGCACAATCATGGGTATTGGCAGCTTTGCCAGGATTTGCTAATAAGCCGGCAGGTTTATTAATAACAATGATATCTCGGTCTTTATAACGGATATCAAGCCATGGAATACTAGGTGGTTGGTAGTCAAAAATTTGCATTTAGTCGCATCGGTTTACAAAAATAGGTGACTATTTTAGCAAATAAACGGCGCTGCAGTAATGGATATCAACCGCTAAAGTAAAATAGCCTCAATTAATCGGCTATTTGATTGCGGCAAATCAGTTATGGCAGGTATTGTTCAGGTGTCTTACGGCTATAGATACGGCTATAGGCCATTAACTGTGGATAGAAAGTACGAAAAGCAATCTCAATTTCAACATATAACTTGTCAACGTCGCTGATGGCCGTCTTAAAAAGCTCAGGTTTTGAAATACGTTGACTCACACCTTCAATTGCTTTGTTTAGCCCAGCTCTTGTTTGGTAGCTCATTAACCAATCTTGTTCGATGACTTTTGGGATGATCAATTGCAGCTTTTCCGGCAGTTCGGCGGTATGTTGCAGGCTATGGTATGCCTTTTGAGTAAACTCAGATAACGATTGCTGATGATACTCATCCCAGTAGAAAGCAAGGTAATGATCAAACACTAAATCAATTAAAATTGGCGCCACACGGCGTGAACTTTTTGGAAATAATTTGATTAAATCGGTGATTAATTCATGGCTGTCAGTAATTTGATCGATTTGTCGATGTAGCCATAAACCTTGTTGCAAATGCTTTGGGAAGTGTTTTATATCGCCCTTGGCAAAGTCTCCAGCAAGATTGGCTGCTAAGTGGCTGTCGCTAATATCAGCTAAATGTAGGTGCGCTAGAAAGTTCATATTTTGTACTTTTATTTTTGAAAATTTACAGTATGATACTAAACAACAAAATTGGAAATATAGTAACAACTGACTGTAAGATTCATCATATAGATTTCTCTTTAAAAGTCATGGCTATTATTTACAATTTGTACTTATGGAAGATATTTTATGCCTGTTGAAATTTGGGCTGTAGGGATCATGGATGATGAAAAACTGGATAAAATCAGTATTAAGGCAGCAGTCTGCTAAAAAACGTAAAAAAGTTGACATAGACCTCAAGATTGAAAGCCATTCTTTTAAACCTGACAGTTTATGTAATTCTGCCGATAAAAATTTGTTTTCATCAGTATCTGAAGTTGATGATAATTTAGCAAATGTACAATCAGCGAATTCAAAATAACCCTATTTCGTGGTTTTTTAAACGCCGCGCTTAAGCCAGATCCCCAACTGATTTTAATGTTGGCGTTAGCCATTAGCCGCTGGCGTGCATTAATCGATCACTATTTCATACCCTTTGCTTGATATTAGCAGTTACTAGTCCTAGACTAGCGCGGTTTTTATTGTCTATAAAAGAGTATCGAAAATGCGCGTAGCAGACTTTTCTTTTGAATTACCAGATGAGCTTATTGCTCGATATCCAATGGCTGAGCGAAATGCTTCGCGTTTATTGACCTTAGATGGCAATTCAGGTGAGTTGGCCGATAAGCAATTTACCGATGTCCTGTCGAAAGTGAATAGCGGTGACTTGATGGTATTTAATAATACCCGTGTTATTCCAGCACGTTTGTTTGGTCAAAAAGCAAGCGGTGGTAAATTGGAAATGTTGGTGGAGAGAATGCTTGATGATAAGCGTATTCTTGCCCATGTTCGTTGCTCTAAGTCTCCTAAAGTTGACTCTATGATTATTGTTGACGGTGGCTACAAAATGAAAATGCTAGCCCGTCATGACGCTTTATTTGAGTTAGCCCTTGAAGATGATAAAACCATTTTAGAAGTACTTGAAGAAGTTGGTCATATGCCTTTGCCGCCGTATATCGATCGTCCCGATGAGGATGCTGATAAAGAGCGCTATCAAACGGTTTATAACCAAACCCCCGGCGCTGTGGCAGCACCTACAGCAGGTTTGCACTTTGATGATGCCATGCTTGAGGCGCTAAAAAACAAAGGCGTTAATATCGCTTTTGTAACCTTGCATGTAGGCGCGGGTACTTTTCAGCCAGTGCGAGTGGATACCATCGATGAACATGTGATGCATTCTGAGTGGGCTGAAGTTAGCCAAGAGGTTGTCGACTTAATTGCTCAAACTAAAGCGGCGGGCAAACGCGTTGTTGCTGTAGGCACTACATCAGTGCGTTCATTAGAAAGCGCTGCGAAAGCCTGTGGTGATGACCCGTTGACGGAATTTAAAGGCGATACCGATATTTTTATTTATCCAGGATATCAGTTCAAAGTTATTGATGCCATGGTGACTAATTTTCATTTACCAGAGTCAACCTTGATTATGTTAATCAGCGCATTTTCGGGTTATGAAAATGTGATGAAGGCTTATCAGCATGCGATTGAGCACAAATACCGCTTTTTTAGCTATGGCGATGCCATGTTTTTAACGAAAAAAGCCCCGTAACGATTGATTTTGATCTAAAATACCCGCCCACAGAGGTGGGTATTTTTTTGGGTTTATTTTGTAGCCTCACTTGAAGTTGCAACATTTGCCCTCATGTCTTAATGAAACAACAGCGAGTCAGACTGTTTATCTGGCAAGGTGATTTATGAAATTTGAATTAGATACAACTGATGGTCGCGCACGTCGTGGTCGTCTGATTTTTGAGCGCGGCACCGTTGAAACTCCAGCATTTATGCCAGTAGGTACTTACGGTACTGTGAAAGGGATGACGCCTGAAGAAGTTAGAGCCACAGGCGCTGATATTCTGTTAGGTAACACCTTCCATTTATGGCTTCGCCCAGGTGAAGAAATCATGCGTAAGCATGGCGATCTTCATGATTTTATGAATTGGCAGCGTCCAATTTTGACTGACTCTGGCGGGTTCCAGGTATTTAGCTTGGGTGATATTCGTAAAATCACTGAAGAAGGGGTGCATTTCCGTTCGCCTATCAATGGTGAGAAGATTTTCTTAGACCCTGAAAAGTCGATGCAAATTCAAGACTCATTAGGCAGCGATGTGGTGATGATTTTTGACGAATGTACGCCATATCCTGCAACACATGATGAAGCGCGTAAGTCGATGCAAATGTCATTACGTTGGGCACAGCGTTCACGTGACGAATTTAACCGTTTAGAAAATCCGAACTCGTTATTCGGTATTATCCAAGGCGGTGTGTACGAAGATTTGCGTGATGAAAGTATTAAGGGCTTAACTGAAATCGGATTTGATGGCTACGCCGTAGGTGGTTTAGCTGTTGGAGAGCCCAAAGAAGATATGCACCGTATTTTAGAGCATGTTTGTCCTCAGATCCCTGAAGATAAGCCTCGCTACTTAATGGGCGTTGGTAAGCCAGAAGATTTAGTTGAAGGCGTCCGTCGTGGTGTGGATATGTTTGATTGTGTTATGCCAACCCGTAACGCACGTAATGGTCACTTATTTACTTCTGAAGGCGTGATTAAAATTCGTAATGCTCGTCATCGCGATGATACTTCTACCCTTGATGAAAATTGTGATTGTTATACCTGTAAAAACTACACCCGCGCGTATTTATATCACTTAGATCGCTGCAATGAGATCTTAGGTGCGCGTTTAAACACCATTCACAACCTACGTTACTATCAAATGTTGATGGAAGGTTTGCGTGGCGCAATTCAGACAGGTACATTAGACGCCTTCGTGACAGAGTTTTACACCAAACTGGGTCGTGAAGTACCAGAACTATAGTTGACTGATTTTTTTTAGAAAATAAGAAGAGAGTAATATGTTAATTTCAAATGCATACGCAAACGCAGCAGGCGCTCCTCAAGGTGGCGGCACCATGGAACTGATTTTCATGCTAGTTATTTTTGGCTTGATCTTCTACTTCATGATCTTCCGTCCGCAGTCTAAGCGTGTAAAAGAGCACAAAAACTTAATGTCTGCATTAAGTAAAGGTGATGAAGTGCTTACAAGCGGTGGCATTTTAGGCAAGATTGCTAAAATCAGCGATGATAGTGATTATGTTTTATTAAGCATTAATGAAACCAGTCAGATCACCATTAAAAAGGACTATATTGCAGCGGTATTGCCAAAAGGCTCTATCCAGTCGTTGTAAGCCAAGAGGGCTCAGGTGTGTTAAATAAATACCCAATGTGGAAGAACATCATGGTGATGCTAGTCATCGCCATTGGTGCTTTTTACGCAACTCCAAACCTATTTGGTGAGGATCATGCAGTACAAGTCGTAGCGACTCGTGGTGCAGAAGTGACAACTTCAACTCTATCGACAGTAAACGGATTACTTGAAAGTAAAGGCATTGCGGTAAAGCGCTCTGAGCTCGAAGATGGGCAATTACTTGTCCGTGTTCAAAATTCTGAGCAGCAATTGCTTGCTAAAGAAGCCATTGCTGATTCATTAGGTGATAAATATACCGTTGCATTAAACCTAGCGCCGGCGACACCTGAGTGGCTTGAAGCTCTTGGTGGATCACCAATGAAGTTTGGTTTGGATTTACGCGGCGGTGTTCACTTCTTAATGGAAGTGGATATGGGCGAAGCTATTCGTAAGATGGAAGAAGCCAAAATTGCTGATTTTAGAAGCCAATTGCGTGAAGAGAAAATTCGTTACGCAGGTGTTCGTAAAACTGCAAAAGGCCTTGAGATTAAATTCCGTGATGCTGAAAACTTAGCCAAAGCAGAACGCTTCTTAAAGTCTCGCAATAATAATGAAATGGTATTTAATGATGGTAGCAGCGGTGAAAACTTTGCCCTGTATGCCACCATGAGTGATAGCTACCTTAGTCAAATTAAGGAAGAAGCACTACAGCAAAACATGACGACTATTCGTAATCGTGTTAACGAACTGGGTGTTGCTGAGCCGGTAGTACAGCGTCAAGGCGCTGAACGTATTATTGTTGAACTGCCAGGTGTACAAGACACTGCGCGTGCAAAAGAAATTTTAGGTGCTACAGCATCAATTGAATTTCGCATGGTTGATCAAAACACTGATCAAAGCGCAGCAGCAAATGGCCGCGTACCTGCGACCTCAGAGGTATTTCCTCGTCGTTCAGGTGGCATTGCGGTGCTGAAAAAAGAAGTGATGTTAACTGGTGATCATATTACCGGTGCCCAACCTTCTTTTGATGAATATAGTCGCCCACAAGTATCGATTAACTTAGATGCTAAAGGTGGCAACATCTTCTCTAACGTCACTAAAGACAACATTGGTAACCCAATGGCGACTTTATTTATTGAGTATAAGGATAGCGGTATTCGCAATCCTGATGGCTCAGTGAAAATGACTAAAATTGAAGAAGTTATTTCAGTTGCTACCATTCAAGCTCGTCTAGGCCGAAATTTCGTTATTAACGGTCTTGATCATTCTGAAGCACAAAGCTTAGCGTTATTACTTCGTGCAGGTGCGCTTATTGCGCCAGTGACGATTGTAGAAGAACGTACTATTGGTCCAAGCCTTGGTGCACAAAATGTTGAAAATGGTATCCAAGCAATGATTTGGGGCTTGGCAGTTGTTTTAGTCTTTATGCTTATCTATTACCGTGCATTTGGTGTTATCGCAAACTTAGCACTTACCGCTAACTTAGTGATGGTTGTTGGCGTGATGTCAATGATCCCAGGTGCCGTATTAACCCTGCCTGGTATTGCCGGTATGGTATTGACCGTTGGTATGGCAGTAGATGGTAACGTGCTGATTTACGAACGTATCCGTGAAGAGTTACTTGCTGGACGCAGTGTTCAACAAGCGATTCATGAAGGTTACGCCAATGCATTTTCAACCATTGCTGATGCAAACATTACCACCTTTATGACGGCATTAATTTTATTTGCTGTGGGTACGGGCGCGGTTAAAGGTTTCGCAATTACTCTGATGATTGGTATTGCAACGTCAATGTTTACTTCTATCGTGGGAACGCGCGTTATCGTGAATCTCATGTGGGGTGGTAAACGCGTTAAGAAACTATCAATTTAAGGAGTTGACCATGTTACAAATATTTTCAGTAAAGAAAACGATCAACTTTCTAAAACATGCAATGCCAATCAGTGTTTTATCAATGATTTTGGTGGTGGCTTCTTTTGTGTCATTAGGCACAAAAGGCATCAACTGGGGTCTTGATTTTACTGGTGGTACGGTTGTTGAGTTAGAGTTTTCAAAACCAGTAGACTTATTAGAGCTACGTGCTGAATACAGTACTGATGGCGCTGACGGAGCAGTAGTGCAAAATTTCGGTTCAAGCCGAGATATCTTAGTACGTTTACCTGTTCGTGATGATCTAAAAAGTGATGATCAAGTCGCTGCGATTGTGCACGGTGCTCAAGTTATTGATGCCAACGTTATTCAAAAGCGTGTTGAATTTGTTGGCCCTCAAGTGGGGAAAGAGTTAGCAGAGCAAGGCGGCTTAGCCGTGATTGTGGCGTTAATTTGTATTCTCATTTACGTATCATTCCGCTTCGAATGGCGTTTAGCAATGGGCTCTGTTGCCGCACTTGCTCACGATGTCATCGTCACCTTAGGCATTTTCTCTATTTTACAATTAGAGTTTGATTTAACGGTATTAGCAGGTTTGCTTACGGTAGTGGGTTACTCGTTGAACGATACCATCGTAGTCTATGACCGTATCCGCGAGAACTTCTTGAAGATGCGTAAAGGCGGTCCTGATGAAGTGGTTAATACGTCTATCACGCAGACAATGAGCCGTACTATTATTACTACAGGTACTACCTTAGTGGTGGTGATTGCGCTATTCCTTAAGGGCGGTAGCATGATCCATGGTTTCGCAACGGCGCTACTGTGTGGTATTTTTGTTGGTACTTACTCATCTATTTACGTGGCAAGTTACTTAGCCATTAAATTGGGTATTTGTCGCGAGCATATGATGCCAGTTGAGATTGAGAAAGAAGGTGCTGATCAACCTTCAATGATGCCTTAATCTTAAGCCGCAACACAAAAAAGCCACTCAATCGAGTGGCTTTTTTATTGGAATGTATTTCTTAAATTTAAATACTGATGTTTAAGCTGCTTGCAGGGATAACTTGCTGGGATAACAAGTGCCTATAAACTTCAGCTTTAATGGATGCAATGAACTGGCTGTTAGTCGGGTGATGAATATCCAATGCAACCCAGCCATCAGTGGACATTTGTTCTAACTGAGTAAATTTAGTGCCTGAAACAGTGTCAGCATCCCACTGCCCAGTAGCTTTAATTATGCCAACCGAAGAGTGTAAGCGGCTAATAGAAAACCCCATCATATTTGGCTTAATTCCATTTGGTACTCAGCTTGGCCTTTTTCACCAGAAGTAAATGCGCCTTTACCAGCAATGTTAATCAACTCGCCTTGGCCAGAATTTGGCACGATAATGAAGTCACTGCTGGCGACACCACTTTCAAACTTACCATTGTGTTGCAATACAAAGCTGCCGGACTTGCCATTAATGCTGACTTCCACGTTTTCAAAACCACAAAACACTGCTTTGCCATCTGCGGTATAACACATGATATATTTGGGCTGGCTGACACCTTCAAGATCGCCTGAGTACATTTGGCTAATACTTGCTGAGGTTTGCTTAGCACCATCAGGGTGTTCTATATCTGTGGCTTCATCCCAATTTGTAATTTGAAATACACCGGATATTTGCAGATTCATATGATTCTCCTTTAAAGGCTATCAAGAGCATATAATGAGTATAAAGTTTAATCAATGCTCGACAGCAAGAACCATTTACAAGTACGATGATTAAAAATTTGCCATCAGAGCAATGCAGTAGGAATAATAATGGACAATAGAAAAGTACTCTTAACGGGCGGTAATTTACTCCAAGCGCATACTTGGAAAGGGCTGCTTGAAACAAATGGCATATTGGTAGAATTGACCGGTGAAGCTTTACTCGGTGGTGTTGGTGAGTTACCCACTGAAATGCAAACTGTGGATATCTGGGTTTGTCAAAATCAACTCGAGCAAGCTAAAACGCTGTTAGAGTCTCATAATATGGACTGTCCGCAATGGCAATGCCTTCAATGTCATGAGATGAATGAAGGCAGTTTTGAACTGTGCTGGCAATGCAGCTCGCCACAAAGTACCACCCACAACTAACATTGACCTTTTACCGCTGTAAAAGTCTTAAGATTGAATCATTATTATTGATACTAAATAAGACGATGACAATGGCACTATTAACTGGTTATAGTTGATTATCTTAATTATTTTGCGAGTGTTCGATGCAGTATTTTCCATTATTTGTGGATACCAAAAATTTACAGGTACTAGTTGTTGGTGCCGGAGAAGTGGCCACTAGAAAGCTTGATTTGCTGTCACGCACCGAAGCTGACATTACTGTTATTGCCCCGGATATCGCTCAAGAAATTCAAAGCTATCATCAAAAAGGGCGAATTCGATTACATAGGCGCGTTATTGAAGCAGCTGATATTGCTGATTATGATGTGATCTACATGGCCACAGCCAATGAACAACTCAATAAAGACTATGCCGTTTTAGCCACCCAAAAAGGCATTTGGGTCAATGTGGTTGATAATCCCAGTTTTTGCCGCTTTATAACACCTTCCATCGTCGACAGAGGTCGCTTAGTCGTTGCCATCAGTACCGCTGGCGCCGCGCCAGTGTTTGCTCGCACTATTCGTTCCCGACTTGAAACGCTATTGCCCCAGTCATTGAGCCCTCTATTTGATTTTGTTGCGTCAAAGCGCACTGAAGTGCAGCAAAAAATCAGTTCTGGTAAAGATAGACGTTTATTTTGGGAGCGATTCTTTAAACTAAACAGTGATCGTTTTGATAGTGTGACAGAAGCTCATTATCAAGATGCATTTAGCAGTTTAGCTGCCGATGGCGAAATATTATTGTTAGATGAAAACGATAACGCGGCCTTATTGCCTATTGCCGCTATGCCATTATTGCAGAAAATTGAAGTAATTTATCGGGACAGTCCGCTGACTGAAAATGGCGTTAGTACCGATATTAATGAACTTATAAGACGTGATGCTAGCCGCGAAGCTGTCCCTAATTTCAGTGAAATTGCAGCAAAATATCACCATGGCGAGCGCATGCTATTGGTGCTAGACACTGAAAAGTTAAAAAAATTTAAAGCACATTTCCCCATGGCGAAGCATCTTCAACCTGGGGCTTTATAGCCATTTTTGTGGGGATATTTACTGCCTAGCTTAATGGTAAATTGACTGAGCTAAAAACATATTCTAAACCGAGTTTCATACTTGTGCTAAACAGGTTAGACTCGGTTTTTTTATTTGTATGGAACTCCCATGGCGCCTAAAGCTACCGTCTATAAAGCAACAATTCAAATCGCTGATATGGATAGACATTACTATGCCGATCATCAACTTACCATTGCCCAGCATCCTTCTGAAACGGATAGCCGCATGATGGTGAGAATTTTAGCGTTTATTATGAATGCGTCGGACTCGCTGCAATTTAGCAAAGGGCTGTGTGTTGAAGATGAACCTGAGCTATGGGAAAAAAGCTTATCTGATGAAATCAATTTATGGATTGAATTTGGCCAAGCTGATGAGAAGTGGCTGCGTAAAGCTTGTGGTCGGTCAAAGCAGGTTCAGTTAATCACCTACAGTGGTCGCAGTGTGCCTATTTGGTGGAAGCAAAATGAACAAGCACTGCAACGCTATAAAAACTTAAGTGTATTTAATATAGCTGAAGAAAGTGTTGCAGCAATGGAAGTGTTTGTTAACCGCAACATGAAATTGCAGGTGAGTATTACTGATGGCGAAATTTGGTTGTCTGATGAAGCCAATAGCCTGATGGTTCAACCTGAGCGTTTAAAGTAAGGTCAACCAAAGAGCTTATAATTGTTTTAAACCTTTAAATTATACATTTTGCACTATAATTTACAGGTTAACCTGTCTAAATTAAGCCGTCGTATACCACTATCAAGTTTGCCTATGCCAAAACCTGATAGTGGCAAATTAAACTATGAAGTCATTGCAAGTGATTATAATTTAGAAGCTTTAATTGTAATAAGCTTGATAACTTCCCTCAATTAGACTCGATAACACCCAGAAATATCGGTTGTTTTGTCAAAAAAGGAAGTTTTTAATGAAAACACTAAATTTATATTCAGTTGACAAAGTCGATGAGCTTGCCCGCCCTGAAGTGTCTGAGCATATCAATATTTATTCAGCCGCCGCTGCGGTGTTTACTGATTTTAGCCAGCTAAAACCTTTTGTAATTGAAATGAATACCGCTGCGGTAGACGTTGAACATTTAATGAAACAATCCCATGTCAGGTTAAAAATTGTCATTGATCAACAAGGGCATTTTATGGGGCTGGTGAGTTTACAAATGCTTCATAGCCAAGAAATGCTTAAGCAGGTCGCCGCAGGTTTTTCGCGAGATCAACTTTTATTGAGTGACTTTATGTTGCCAAAAAATAAGCTAAAAGCCATTGATTATGTGGAACTGGTTAAAGCGCGAATTATTGATGTCATTGAAACGTTGAAGCATTCCCAGCATCAGCACTGTTTAGTAGTTGACGAGCGAGCCCACGTTATTCGTGGCTTAATTTCGGCTAATGATATTGTACGAACCTTAAAACTCCCCATTGATGTGAATTTAAATCCCAGCTTTATGGAGATTGCCGATAATGTCGAAAAACTGAAAGCCGCGAGTTAACCGCACTTAACGTCGATTAATCAAGGTCAATTAATCAAGGTCAATTTATCAAGGTCAATTTATCAAGCTTGATGTGTTGTTTTTATATCAGTAAAACAATAATGTGTAATGATTAAGCATGATATTTACACGGAGCAAGGATGCAGATCAGAAAAGCACAGCGCCATGATGCCACAGTGGCATTTGATATTCGAAACCAAGCAATACTAAGCCAATGCAAAGGGCATTATGATGACGCAATGCTGGTAGCTTGGACGGATGGTGAGCTGCCAATAACATTTGTCGATGCATTTTCGGAGCATGGCTATGTTGCTGTGGTCAATGATGCAGTGGTAGGTGTTGGCATGATTGACGTTAACCATGATGCCGGCAAAAGTTTCGCTGTTGCTACTGGCATGGTCGATGGGATGTTTGTGCACCCCAGTACTTTTGGTCTAGGTGTCGGCAGGGCGATGTTACAACAACTCGAAACCGTCGCAATTGAAGCAGGCTGTAAAAAATTAATATTGGATGCTTCTTTAAATGCAGCTGATTTTTATCGCGCTTGTGGTTTTAAAGGTGACAAGCATTCAATTTACCATTCCCCAAGAGGCCTTAAACTTGCTTGTATACCAATGGAAAAATTAATCATTAAATGAGCTAATTAATCATCAGTTGGCAGATTTTACCCATTAAAAAGGGCTTCAATAGAAGCCCTGTTAATTGGGTGACTAACGATTAATCTACGATACGCAGTAATTCGTTAATACCCACTTTTCCGCGCGTTTTCGCATCAACCTTTTTAACGATAATAGCAGCATATAAGCTGTAAGTGCCGCACTTAGAAGGTAAGTTACCAGAAACAACAACAGAGCCTGCAGGTACACGCCCGTAATGTACTTCACCTGTTTCACGGTCAAAAATACGTGTGCTTTGGCCTATGTATACGCCCATTGAAATAACACTGCCTTCTTCAACAACTACGCCTTCAACGATTTCGCTGCGCGCGCCAATGAAACAGTTATCTTCAATGATAGTAGGACCTGCTTGTAGTGGCTCTAGAACGCCACCAATGCCCACTCCGCCAGATAAATGTACGTTCTTACCAATTTGTGCACAAGAACCCACAGTCGCCCATGTATCGACCATAGTACCTTCGTCAACGAATGCACCTAGGTTGACATAAGAAGGCATTAATACGGTATTTTTACCGATAAATGAGCCTTTACGAACCGTTGCAGGTGGTACAACACGAATTGCTTCTTCTTTGAAACGTTCAGCTGTGTAGTCAGCAAACTTCTGCGGCACTTTATCAAAGTACTTGGTATCACCACCGTCGATAACTTGATTATCAAAGATACGGAAAGAAAGCAGTACCGCTTTCTTTAACCACTGGTGTACATGCCATTCGCCATCAATCTTTTCTGCTACGCGAGCCTGACCTTTGTCTAGCATGCTAATAACAGTTTCGATATCTGCACGAACACTTGGCTCTACCGTGCTAGGTGTGATGTCCTGACGAGCCTCAAATGCAGCTTCTATGCGTTGGCGTAATGCCTCCATTACTTTCTCCCGATTAGTTTATTGTGGTAAAGGTGTTGAAAGCGCTCCTAAGAGGGCTTCAGATAGTTGCGCTTGTTGCGTTTCATTGAGCTCGCTGCCGGCATTATTTTGTAAGATAAAGAAATCTTCGGCGCGCTCTCCAATGGTGGTTATTTTAGCTGATAATAAGGTGATATCGCAGCGATGCAGCACTTCTCCGACGCTGGCTAATAAGCCCGGGAAGTCTAATGCGATTAATTCCATCATACTTGTATCATGGTTAGTCCCAGGTAGGAAACTTACTTGGGTACGAACATTAAAAGGTTTCATGATCCGTGACAGCTTTCTAAATTTTGACGGTTTAGGTTTTTGTGCTGCTAACGCCTTCTCAAGTGACTTTTTAATCGACTGAATACGGGAAAGTTGGCTGATTGGTTCGCCATCTTGCTCTAGGATAACGAATGTATCTAAGGCGTAATCATCATTTGATGTCATAACGTTAGCATCATGAACATTAATGTTTTTATTGTCTAACACCGCCATAACAGTGGCAAATAACTTGGGTTTATCTTTGGCGTAAACAAACAGCTCGCTGCCACCACGGGTTGTATGCTTTGAAATAAGCACCAATGGTTTTTGCTTGTCGTGTTTCAACAAGGCTTCTGTATGCCATGAAACCTGATTAGGTTGATGACGTAAAAAGTAATCGTCTTTAAACCTTAGCCATAACGCATCAATATTTTTTTGTTTTACGCCACGTCGTAGCAGCTCTTTTTGCGCTTTTTGTTTGGTTTCTTGGACTCGCTCAGCCACATCAATGGGCTTTTCTTTGCCTCTGGCTAACACGCGCTGAGTTGAAAAATATAAATCCCGCAGTAACGAGCCTTTCCAATTATTCCATGCTTTGTGGTTTGTCGCGCAAATATCGGCCACAGTTAAGCAATATAAATAACTTAAATGCACCGCATCTTGGACTCTATCTGCAAAAACGGCCACCACATCAGGATCTGAAATATCACGGCGCTGTGCGGTGACTGACATCACTAAATGGTTTTCAACCAACCAAGCCACTAAACGGCCGTCATGATCGTTTAATCCATGAAGCTTACAAAAATCCAGCGCGTCTTTAGAGCCTAACTTACTATGATCGCCGCCTCGTCCTTTAGCAATGTCATGGAATATAGCGCCTAAAACTAATAAGCCTTTTTTAGGCAACTGATTAATTAAAATCGCGCCTAAGGGGAATTCATCTATCTGCTCAGTTTGCGAAAAGCGGTCAATGTTGAGCAGTAAGCGGTGAGTGTGCTCATCAACCGTGTACGCATGAAATAAATCAAACTGCATTTGACCTTCGATGTTACGCCATGCGGGTAAGTATGAAGATAATATGCCGTGTTTATGCATCAAGGATAAAGCTGTTATGCCACGAGGGTGTTTTAAAATACTCATTAAGCATTTTCTGCACTCTGGGTTATCTTGTAGTGGCCCCTTAAGGCCACGTCGTGCTTTACGTAAAAGCCGCAGCGTTGGGGCATAAATGCGTTGGATATTAGAATTTTTGGCCACTAACAAAAATAAATTAATAATTTGTTCAGGTTGTTGCTCAAACAGTTGATTATCGAGCACTTCAATGAAGTGACCACGGCGCTGATAGTTTTCATTGATTGGCTGAATGGTTAACGGCGCAGTTTGATGCAAGGTTGCACGCTTAAATAACTGCAGCAACATCTCATTTAATTCCATTACCCGTCTTACTGTGCGGTAATAGCGTTTCATCATTTGCTCGACCGCGAGCTGAGTCCCATCCTCATAACCCATTGCTGCGGCAACTTGTCTTTGTAAGTCAAACAGCAGCCTATTTTCATCTCTGCCAGCAATCATGTGCAGTGAAAAACGCAGTTGCCAGAGAAAATCCTGACATTCCAGTAACTCGGTTAATTCAATGGGCTCAAGAAAGTCGTAGCCGACTAATTCTTGTAATGACGCGGCGTCAAAGTGGCGCATAGCCACCCATGCTATAGTTTGAATATCGCGTAAGCCACCGGGACATGACTTGATATTGGGTTCTAAATCAAAGGCATTGGCTTTAGCATGTCGATATTGCTGTTCTTGTTTTTTTGCAAGAAAGAATGTGTCAGAAGGCCAAAAATCATGTTCACGAATCGCGTCATATAATTGATCAAATAAGCTTTCGTCACCTGATAACAATCTAGCTTCAAGCAGGTTAGTAGCAGTGCTGATATCGCTAAGGCCAAGCTCAAGGGTTTGCTCAATGGTGCGCACACTGTGACCGATCTCTAAGCCAGAATCCCAAAGGTAAGTGATAAATTGGCTGATAAGCTCTTGGGCTTGCAGGTTCTTGGCTTCGGTTTGGGTCAGGATCAGTAAATCAATATCAGAGTGGGGGTGTAATTCACCGCGGCCGTATCCACCCACCGCAATGAGCGCAATCGTCTGATCATTAGTATAAAACGATTGCCAAGCTTGTTTTAATAGCTCATCAACAAATACACATCGCTCTTTGACGAGTTCAGTTATTGGCTGCTTTTGAGCAAATTGCGCCAATAAGCGCTGGTTTAGATCGACTAGGGTGTTTTTAGCTACCAGCGCAGTGTTCATTGACGTCCTTTTTACCTAAAAATTAAAGCGTTCTTGGGAATTCTTCTTCATTACGTAGTGTGAGTACTTCGACTCCGGTTTTAGTCACTAGCAATGTGTGTTCCCATTGTGCTGATTTTTTACCATCTGAAGTGGTCACTGTCCAGTTATCTTCTTTATCTAAAACCGTTGTGTAGCGTCCAGCATTAATCATTGGCTCGATTGTGAAACACATGCCTTCTTTTAAAACCGTTTTGTCGTTGTTTTTATAATGGACCACTTGTGGCTCTTCGTGAAAGCCTTCACCGATGCCGTGACCACAATAATCTTGCACGATTGAGTATTTGTCTAAACCAGATTTACTGGCTTTAATGAACTTTTCGATAGCAGTGCCAATTTCACCTAACTTAGCACCCGGCTTGACTTTCTTAATGGCTAAATAAAGGCTTTCTTGAGCAATACGAACTAGACGTTTGTCTTTAGGGCTAACATCACCAATTAAAAACATTTTAGAGGTGTCGCCATGAAAGCCATCTTTGATCACTGTGATATCGATATTGAGCACGTCACCGTCTTTTAATATGTAAGGGCCAGGAATACCATGACACACGACTTCATTTACCGAAGTACAGATTGATTTTGGAAAGCCGTGATAGTTCAGCGGTGCAGAGATAGCTCCATGTTCTTCAGTGTATTTAGCACAGATTTCATTCAACTCATCTGTCGTTACTCCCACTTTTACATGTGGGGCTATCATTTCTAACACGTCAGCGGCTAATTTACCTGCTACACGCATTTTTTCGATTTGTTCTGCTGTCTTGATAACTATGCTCATGAATTTTCTCTTACCGTTGTCGCTGTCAAAAAAGCGCATTTAAAATGTGGCAAAATTTGTACTTTTTACCCAGTTATGATATAAAGCGCGCCGTTATGTATAAGTCTTAACGAAACATAAAAGTGAACTAAGCATCAAAGCTTTCTTCACTTATTGCTTCACTAAGAGTAAAATATGGCGGCCATTATACATGTTATAGATGGCAATTTAACTAAATACTAAATCACACACGTATCGACACATTCTTCGGGGTGCTCTTAGTCTATTTTAGGCAAGGGTCGAAGGTATGGGATCCGTGGAGGTCTAACCCCCCAAATTAAGGTATATAAAATGACTACTGTTTCAATGCGCGACATGCTTCAAGCTGGTGTTCACTTCGGTCACCAAACTCGTTACTGGAATCCTAAGATGAAACCTTTCATCTTCGGTGCACGTAATGGTGTTCATATCATCAACCTTGAGCACACTGTACCAATGTTCAACGAAGCTTTAGCTTTCATTAGCAATGTTGCTTCTAAGAAAGGTAAAGTTCTTTTTGTTGGTACTAAGCGCGCTGCTGGCGAAGCTATCAAAGAAGCTGCAATCTCTTGTGACCAGTACTACGTTGATCACCGCTGGTTAGGCGGTATGTTGACTAACTGGAAAACTGTTCGTCAGTCAATCAAACGTCTTAAAGAGCTAGAAAGC
The DNA here is from genome assembly GCF_030548765.1 of Shewanella sp. 3_MG-2023. Taxonomy (NCBI): domain Bacteria; kingdom Pseudomonadati; phylum Pseudomonadota; class Gammaproteobacteria; order Alteromonadales; family Shewanellaceae; genus Shewanella; species Shewanella sp. 3_MG-2023. Next base: position 27,585 of record NZ_JAUOSH010000016.1, read on the forward strand.
CAGTCTGTTGACGGTACTTTCGACAAGCTTACTAAGAAAGAAGCGTTAATGCGTACTCGCGAGCTAGAGAAGTTAGAAAAATCTCTTGGTGGTATCAAAAACATGGGTGGCTTACCTGACGTATTATTCGTTATCGGTGCTGACCACGAGCATATCGCTATTAAAGAAGCTAACAACTTAGGTATCCCAGTTGTTGCTGTTGTTGATACTAACTCTGCTCCAGATGGCGTTAACTACATCGTTCCTGGTAACGATGATGCTATGCGTTCTATCCGTTTGTACACTTCTTCTGTTGCTGCAGCTGCTAACTCAGGCCGTGGTCAAGATTTAGCTGTTCAAGCTGAGCAAGACGGTTTCGTAGAAACTGTTTAATAAGGTTGATGGTTACCATCTCCCTTATTTGCCAATAATTAATTGGTGAACAGGGGCCTTTAGGCCCCTGTTTTATAGATGAAATATTAAACGAATCAAATTTGAGGACTTAACAATGGCAATTACTGCTGCCCAAGTTAAAGAACTTCGTGACCGCACTGGCGCTGGCATGATGGACTGTAAAAAAGCATTGACTGAAACTAACGGTGATATCGAGCTAGCGATTGATAACATGCGTAAGAGCGGTGCTGCAAAAGCTGCTAAAAAAGCAGGTAACATTGCTGCTGAAGGTACAATTCTAATCAAGCAAGCTGAAGGCTACACAGCATTATTAGAAGTTAACTGCCAAACAGATTTCGTTGCTAAAGACGGTAACTTCTTAGCATTTGCTAACGAAGTACTTGAAGTTGCTGCTGCATCTAAAGTAACAATCGAAGAGCTAAAAGCACAGTTTGAAGAAACTCGTGTTGCTTTAGTAGCTAAAATCGGTGAAAACATCAACGTTCGTCGTATCGAGTACATCGATGGCGCTACTCAAGCGACTTACCGTCACGGCGACCGTATCGGTGTTGTTGTAACGGGTGAAGCTGACGCTGAAACACTTAAGCACATCGCAATGCATGTTGCTGCTTCTAAGCCTGAATTCGTTAATCCAACTGACGTACCTGCTGATGTTGTTGCTCGTGAGCAAGCGCTTCAAGTAGAAATCGCGATGAACGAAGGTAAGCCTCAAGAAATCGCTGAGAAGATGGTTATTGGCCGTATGAAGAAGTTTACTGGTGAGATCTCTCTTACTGGTCAAGCTTACATCATGGAGCCTAAGAAAACTGTTGGCGATATTCTTAAAGAGAAAGGCGCAACAGTATCTAACTTCATTCGTTTAGAAGTGGGTGAAGGTATCGAGAAGAAAGAAGAAGATTTCGCTGCAGAAGTTGCTGCACAAATCGCCGCTACTAAAAAAGCGTAATTCAACATCTCTTCATACCCTAAAGCCGCAGCAACCGCTGCGGTTTTGTTATAATTAGGAAAAAGTTATGAGCACCAATCCAAAACCTGCATTTAGACGCGTTCTTTTAAAATTAAGTGGTGAAGCCTTGATGGGCGAAGAAGGCTTCGGTATTGACCCTAAAGTACTTGATCGTATGGCTCAAGAAGTCAAAGAACTGGTTGAGTTAGGTATTCAAGTTGGGGTTGTAATTGGTGGTGGTAATCTATTCCGTGGTGAAGGCTTAGCGCAAGCTGGTATGAATCGTGTTGTTGGCGATCATATGGGCATGTTAGCAACCGTAATGAACGGCCTTGCAATGCGTGATGCACTGCACCGTGCCTATGTAAATGCACGTTTGATGTCAGCCATTCCTTTAAAAGGTGTGTGTGATGACTACAACTGGGCTGAAGCAATCAGTTTATTAAAATCGGGTCGTGTTGTGATTTTTGCAGCGGGTACCGGTAATCCATTCTGTACAACCGATTCAGCAGCCTGCTTACGCGGCATTGAAATTGAAGCTGAAGTTGTACTTAAAGGCACTAAAGTTGATGGTGTTTATTCAGCTGATCCAATGAAGGATCCAGAAGCGGTTAAATACGACACCCTGTGCTTCAACGAAGTGTTAGAAAACGAATTTAAGGTAATGGACTTAGCAGCATTTACGCTAGCCCGTGACCACAACATGCCAATATTAGTATTCAACATGAATAAGCCAGGTGCATTGCGCCGTGTTATCATGGGTGAAGAAGAAGGCACGTATATTAGCGCTAAAAAATCAAGCTAAATCAGGCTTAGAAATTTAACTTGAACGGGTATCGACATAGGGCAACCCGTGTACCATTATCAAGGTGCCGTTCAGGTATTAAGTGTTTGTGACCAAAAGGATATTTAACGTGATTAATACAATTAAAGAAGATGCTCAAGAACGTATGAGCAAATGTGTTGAAGCAACTAAAAACCAAATGGCCAAAGTGCGTACCGGCCGTGCTCACCCAAGTTTACTTGATTCAATTCAGGTTTCTTACTACGGTTCTATGACACCACTTAAGCAAGTTGCTAATATTGGTATCGAAGACTCACGTACGCTAAATGTAACTGTATTTGATGCTACTATGGTGCAAGCTGTAGAAAAAGCGATTATGAGCTCTGATTTAGGCTTAAATCCAATGACTGCCGGCAACTCAATGCGTATTCCATTACCAGCATTGACTGAAGAGCGTCGTAAAGATTTCATCAAAGTGGTTCGTGGTGAAGCTGAAAATGGCCGTGTTGCAGTCCGTAACGTTCGCCGTGATGCTATCAGCGAAATTAAAAAGCTTGAGAAAGCAAAAGAGTGTACTGAAGATGATGTTCGCCGTAGCGAAGATGAAATTCAGAAGTTCACCGATGCTAGTATCAAGAATATTGATGGAATTTTAGCTGTTAAAGAAAAAGAATTGATGGAAGTCTAATTCTCCTCATAGCAAAGCTAGAGTTGAAGCGCCGTGTAAGGTTATACTACACGGCGTTTGTCTATTTGAAAGGGTTGTAATAGATGTCATCCACTGTTGGATTTGAGCCAGAAACACAATTAGATACCGATATTGATTCATCAGAGCAATTGCCTGGGCAATTATCTGATGTGGTTAAACAGTCGTTGCCTAAACATGTTGCCATCATTATGGATGGCAATGGCCGCTGGGCTCAGCAACAAGGTAAACCAAGAGTGTTCGGCCACAAGGCCGGTGTAAAGGCCGTGCGTCGGGCTGTCAGTGTGGCGAGCCAGTTACAAATCGAGTCGTTAACCTTGTTTGCTTTTTCCAGTGAAAATTGGCGTCGTCCTGATAAAGAAGTCAGTTTGCTGATGGAATTGTTTTTCACTGTATTACAGCGCGAAATCAAACTACTGCATAATAATCAAGTGCGTTTAAATATTATCGGTGATATCAGCCGCTTTTCTGCACGTTTACAAAAACAGATCCATGAAGCACAACAAAAAACGGCAGGCAATACTGGTTTAGTGCTTAATGTTGCTGCTAACTATGGTGGCCGCTGGGATATTTTACAAGCGACACAAAAGTTAGCGGATAAAGTCGCCCAAGGTGATTTAGCATCCGATGAGTTAACTGAAGATTTATTAAATCAACAACTGTGCATGCACGGACAAAATGAAGTTGATTTGATGATCCGGACAGGCGGTGATTACCGCATCAGTAATTTTATTTTATGGCAGGCTGCATATGCGGAGTTAGTCTTTACTGACACCTTATGGCCAGATTTCAATGAGCAAGCGTTTAAAGATGCCCTTGCTGTATTTGCCAGTAGACAGCGCCGCTTTGGTTTGACAGGCAGTCAAATCGAAGAAATTCGCGCTATATAAAGAATTAAGAGGCTAAACTTTTGTTAAAACAAAGAATTATAACAGTATTATGGTTACTTCCTCTCGTTATAGGGGCCATTTTCTTTCTGCCTGCAGAGTATTTTGCTTGGGTTTTGGTGCCGGTATTCATGATCGGCGCAAAAGAGTGGGGCAGCTTTATTGACCCTGAGTGTAAAGTGACCCAGTGGACATTTACCGTCACAGTCACCGTTATTTTATTAGCGTTAAACTTTATCGTACCTGTGGATGCAATGTGGCTTAAAGGCCAATTACACCCTATTTTTGTCTCTATTATTGCTATTGGTGCTTTTTGGTGGTTTTTAAGCGCACTTTTAGTTATTTCATTTCCTAAAACTGACAGCATATGGAAAAACAGCCCAATGCTGAAGTCGATGTTTGGTCAGCTAACACTTATTCCCTGTTTTGTTGCCCTCATTACGCTCAAATCAATCAGCAGTAATGTTGACCCTTATTTTGGCGGCACCTTAGTCTTTTTAGTCATGTTAGTTGTTTGGGCCGCTGATACAGGTGCTTATTTTGCTGGTCGCGCATTTGGTAAGCATAAATTGATGCCCAATGTTAGCCCTAATAAAACCCTTGAAGGTTTGATTGGTGGCTTATTAGCAACCTTGGTCGTCGCATGTGGGGTGATGTATTACTCACCAGAACAAGAATTAGCTTTAGTGATTACCGTTACGCTGATAACCGCTTTAGCTTCAGCCTTTGGTGATTTATCTGAAAGCATGTTTAAACGTGCTGCTGATATAAAAGATTCAGGTACTATTTTACCAGGCCATGGTGGAGTACTCGATAGAATGGACAGTTTAACGGCTGCACTACCGATCTTCACTCTTATCTACATCGCATTCTGGATTTAATACAATGCAAAATATGGTCATTTTAGGCGCTACTGGCTCCATTGGGTCAAGTACGTTAAGTGTTATTAGCCAAAACCCACAGCAATATGCGGTTTATGGTCTCGTTGCCAATGCCAGCGTCGATAAAATGTTGTCATTATGTATCGAGCATAAACCAGTATATGCACATATGGTCGATGAATCTGCAGCTAAGGCGCTGCAGCAGCGTATACCTGCTAATATTGCCACTAAGGTGACAACAGGTGAGGATGCGTTATTAGGTCTTGTCACGGCTTCTGAAGTTGATACGGTTATGGCCGCGATTGTCGGCGCAGCAGGTCTTGTTTCAACCTTTGCCGCAGTTAAAGCGGGCAAACGGGTATTGCTGGCAAATAAAGAAGCCTTAGTCATGTCTGGCGAATTGTTTATGCAGGCTACAGTGCAAAGTGGCGCGACCCTACTGCCGGTCGATAGTGAGCATAATGCTATTTTTCAGTGCTTACCTGCCGATATTCAAGCCAACCTTGGGCACTGTGATTTAACCGCATCTGGTATTTCGCATATTTTACTGACAGGCTCTGGTGGCCCATTTTTAACCGCCGATTTAGCCGCGCTTCAATCCATGACGCCAGCACAAGCGTGTAATCACCCTAATTGGTCAATGGGACCTAAAATTTCAGTCGATTCAGCCACCATGATGAACAAGGGTCTTGAGTTTATTGAAGCGCGCTGGTTATTCAATACTAAGGCTGAGCAATTGAAAGTGGTTATTCACCCGCAAAGTGTGATTCACTCTATGGTGCAATATCGAGATGGTTCAGTGCTCGCACAAATGGGTAACCCAGATATGCGTACACCTATTGCCCATTGTATGTCTTTTCCTGAAAGAATTAACGCTGGAGTTGAACCTTTGGACTTTTTCAAAGTCCGAGAATTGAGCTTCTGTGAACCTGACTTCAATCGTTTCCCATGTTTAGGCTTAGCAATGCAGGCTTGTGAGCAAGGGCAAGAGGCGACAACAGTACTTAACGCCGCTAACGAAATTGCCGTAGCAGCCTTTTTAGCTGAACAAATCAAGTTCACTGACATCGCTAAAGTTAATGAAGCGTGTTTATTAAAAGTGCCGCAGTCGTCGTTATCGACGATTGAAGATATTGTACAGTTAGATGCACAAGCACGTGCTATTGCTCATGAAGCAATTAAATCAATTAACTAGTTCTTAGGAGAACAATGTTAGATTTTTTATGGAACCTAGGGTCATTTATTGTCGCATTAGGTATTTTGATTACAGTTCATGAATACGGACATTTTTGGGTTGCACGCCGTTGCGGCATAAAAGTCGAACGTTTTTCTATTGGCTTTGGTAAAGCCATTTGGCGCAAGGTTGGTAAAGACGGCACTGAGTACGTTGTGGCGATGATCCCGCTTGGCGGTTATGTCAAAATGCTTGATGAGCGAGTAGAAGAAGTCCCAGAGGAATTACTCGACCAAGCTTTTAATCGAAAAACCGTTTGGCAGCGTATTGCGGTTGTGGCAGCCGGGCCCATGGCCAACTTTTTGTTCGCCATTGTTGCCTTATACCTTATGTACATCATTGGCGTACCTTCTTTAAAGCCTGTTATTGATACCACCAAAGCCAATACTCCTGCGGCGCAGATAAGCATTAAAGAGCCAATGCAAATTTTATCGGTATCTGGTCAAAAAGTCAGAAACTGGGAAGAAGTTAATTTAGCGTTAGTGAGTCATATTGGCGGCGATTCGTTAGAGATCAGTCTTACACCGCTTAATGCGGCCGTCACAGATGCCCAGATTGGTCAATCCCATACGCTTGATATTAGCCAATGGACATTTGACCCCGATAAAGAATCGCCAATTAGTGCAATTGGTTTAGGTATTTATCGCCCAGCCATTGAACCTATAATAGCCTTGATCACCAAAGGTAGCGCGGCAGAATATGCTGGTATGCAGGTTGGCGATGAAATTACTGCCATCAATGGTAAACCATACCGCGATTGGAATGCGTTTGTAGATGTGATACAAAAGTCTGCCGATAAAACGGTGCAGCTAAAAATATTACGTGATAATCAAGCATTAACCCTTAATGTCACCCCGCAAGCACAAACCAATGCTGCAGGCCAAGTGATTGGCATGGTCGGGGTAAGTCCTACTCAAATTGATTGGCCGGAAAGTATGCGCTTCCAGCTTGAGTATGGCATAGTAGATTCCTTCACAGCAGCCGCTGATAAAACATGGCAACTGGTGGTTGTCAGCTTTAAGATGATTGGAAAACTGTTTACCGGCGATGTGTCGGTGAAAAACTTAAGTGGTCCTATTTCTATAGCTCAAGGTGCTGGTACCAGTGCAGACTATGGATTTGTGTACTTTCTTGGGTTTATCGCACTCATCAGTGTGAACTTAGGCATCATTAATTTAATGCCTTTGCCAGTGCTCGATGGGGGACACTTGCTGTATTACTTTATCGAAGTGATTACGGGTAAGCCTGTACCGGAGAAGGTACAGGACATAGGATTCAGGTTTGGCGCAGCGATGCTGTTATTGTTGATGAGTGTTGCACTCTTTAATGATTTTTCCAGACTCTGAGCAGGGAACACAAATAATTAGAAGTGCTCTATGAGATTGAATAAACTTTTTGCCTCGATGATTTTAGTCGGCGCGTCATTTTCAGGCAATGGTATGGCGGAAACTTTCCAACCATTTGAAGTGACCGACATCCAGATTGATGGTTTACAGCGAGTCGCACTTGGTGCTGCCTTGCTAAACCTGCCCGTTAAAGTGGGCGATACGGTAGACCAAGTAAAATTACAGCAAGCCATTAAAAGCTTGTATGCCTCAACCAACTTCGAAACCATCAGTGTTAGCCATGAAGATGGCGTATTGCTTGTTTCCGTTAAAGAGCGTGCCACTATCAGTGCTGTTACCTTTGAAGGTAACAAAGATATTAAAGATGAGCAGTTACAAGAAAGCTTAGACGGCTCAGGTATTAAAATCGGTGAGTCACTTGATAGAACCATGTTGTCAGGCATCGAAAAAGGCCTGCAAGATTTCTATTACGGTGTGGGTAAATACGGCGCGAAAGTTGAAGCAGAAGTCATTAACTTACCTCGTAACCGTGTTGAACTTAAATTTAACTTCACTGAAGGCTTAGCGGCTGAAATTCGCCAAATTAACGTAGTGGGTAATACCGTTTTTTCAGATTCTGAATTAATTGGTTTACTTGAGCTTAAAGATTACGTTGCTTGGTGGGACTTATTTGGTGAGCGCCGTTATCAAAAGCAAAAGCTTGAAGCTGATTTAGAAACGGTAAAAACCTACTATCACAACCAAGGTTATATTCGCTTTGCGGTAACATCAACCCAAGTGGCAATGACCCCTGATAGAAAAGGCTTGTACATCACCATCAATGTTGATGAAGGTGATAAGTACGAGGTCTCTGAAGTTAACTTAACCGGTGATTTAATGGGCCGTGAAGAGTTGATGAAGGCTATCTTGCCGATCAAAGAAGGCGATATGTACAACGGTGGTGATGTTACCTTCACCGAAGAAATGTACAGCAAGTATTTAGGCCGTTTTGGTTATGCTTATCCTGAAGTAAAAACCTATCCAGAAATTAATGACGAAACCAAAGAGGTTGCATTAAACATTAATGTTAACCCTGGTAAACGTGTTTACGTGCGCTCAATTAACTTCAGCGGTAACACAGTTACTAAAGATGAAGTAATGCGTCGTGAACTACGTCAAATGGAAGGTGCGTGGTTAAACTCAGCTCAAGTTGAGCAGTCAAAAGTATTGTTAAACCGTTTAGGTTACTTTGAAACAGTTGATACTGAAACCGTACAAGTACCTGGCAGTGATGACTTAGTGGATGTGGCTTTCAATGTGAAAGAACAGCCATCTGGTTCATTTAACGCCGGTGTGGGTTATGGTACTGAATCAGGCTTAAGTCTGCAGTTTGGTGTACAGCAAAGTAACTTCTTAGGTACGGGTAACCAAGCGGGTATTAACTTAAATACCAATAAGTATTCTAAGAACGTTAACTTCTCTTACACTGACCCGTACTTTACTAAAGATGGTGTGAGCTTAGGCGGCAGTATCTTCTGGAACGAGTTTGATGCAAACGAGGCTAACCTTGAGCGTTATAAGAATAAATCTTATGGCATCGCGGTAAACTCAGGCTTCCCGATAAACGAAAATAACCGTTTAAATGGTGGTATCGGCTATCGTCATAACGCGATTTCAGAAATCTCTGCTTACGAACAAGCATTACGTTTCTATAATGTTTACCGTGAGTCTGATGACCCGAATTCTGATTTAGCCTTTGATAACTTTGAGATAAATGGTGGTTGGTATCGCAGTACATTAAACCGCGGCACCTTCCCAACAGATGGTTCATCGCAGCGCCTAAGTGCGAAAGCAACCATTCCAGGGTCGGATCTGCAGTATTTTAAAACTGACTTTGATACCAACTTTTACTTACCATTAACCCGTAACCACAGCTTTGTGTTACTAACGCGAGCGCGCTTAGGTTATGCCAATGGTTATGGTAAGTTTAATGATAATGATCAAATTTTGCCTTTCTGGGAAAACTATTACTCAGGTGGTAGTAGCTCATTACGTGGCTTTAAGTCTAATTCTGTCGGCCCTCGTTCGTTCTATTTATATCGTGGTAGTGAGCCATGTGCGCCAGATCCATCAGGTGACGGCTGTACACTGCCAGGTGATCCTAACCGAATTCAAGTGAGTTCTGGTCGTTCTATTGGTGGTAATGCCATTGCGACTGCCAGTGTGGAAATGATTGTTCCAACGCCTTTCTTGGATGAGGCTTATTCTAATTCAGTACGTACTAGTTTCTTTGTTGATGCTGGTAACGTATGGGATACCGAGTTTGATTATGACTCGTATAGATACCTTCCAGCGGATGAGTTTGACAAACTGGAAGATTATAGCGACCCAGGTCGGATCCGTGCCTCTTGGGGTATGAGCGTCCAATGGTTATCACCAATGGGACCTATGGTGTTTAGCTTGGCTTGGCCGATTAAAGAGTACGAAGATGATGAAACAGAGATATTTTCGTTCAACATTGGCAAAACGTTCTAAAACAAATACACTCAGCAAGTTTTGCTGATAATAACAAGGAGTCTATTTTGAAAAAGATGTTAAATCGCGCGTTAGTAACAATGGCATTTTTAAGTGCACCTATGATGGCACATGCTGAAAAAATTGCTGTGGTTGATATGGGCGAAGTATTTGAGCAACTGCCTCAACGTGAACAAATTTCACAGTCACTAAAAACTGAGTTTGGTGATCGAGTTGCTGACGTACAAAAAATGCAAGAACAAATGCGTACATTAGTTGAAAAGCAACAACGTGATGGCGCGTTAATGAGCGAAAGTCAAAAAACTGAGCTTGGACGTGAAATGGAATCACTAAAGTCTGATTTCCAATTAAAAGGCAAAGCACTTGATGAAGATATGCGTCGTCGTCAAGGTGAAGAGCAAAACAAGCTTTTAGTTAAAGTACAAGAAGCGATTAATACTATTGCTGCAAAAGAGTCTTATGACATCGTATTGCAACGTGGTGCAGTTATCTACGTTAAGCCAGATGCTGATATCAGTGATAAAGTTGTTCAAGCGTTAAGTAAAGGCAACTAATGAAAACCGTGACTTTAAAAGAGCTTGGTCAGCTATTAGGCGCATCTGTTAAAGGCGACGACACTTTGGTGATCACCAGTGTTGCGACCCTAGAAGATGCCGCCTCAGATCAACTTTCTTTTTTAGCCAATAGTAAATATCGTGCCCAGCTTGAGACCTCTCAAGCGGGTGCGGTGTTATTGAGTGAAAAAGATGCCGAAGATTACAGCGGCAATGCTTTAGTGTTAAAAGACCCATACGTGGGCTTTGCACGGGTAGCACAACTTTTAGATACCACCCCAAAAGTTACCAAAGGTATCCACCCCTCGGCACAAATCGATGCCTCAGCGCAACTGGGCGAGAATGTCGCTATAGGGGCTAATGTTGTCATCGATGCCAATGTCATTATTGGTAATGACGTACAAATTGCTGCAGGTAGTGTTATTGGCGAGCAATCTATCATAGGTTCTGGCTGTATTTTAAAAGCCAATGTGACTTTTTATCATGATGTGATTGTTGGTCAGCAATGTATTTTTCATTCTGGTTGCGTGATTGGTTCTGATGGCTTTGGCTATGCGAACGAGCGCGGTAACTGGATCAAAATCCCACAAACTGGTGGTGTAAGAATTGGCGATAATGTAGAAATTGGCGCCAATACCACAGTAGATCGTGGTGCTTTATCTCATACAGAAATTCATGATGGCGTTATCATCGATAACCAAGTTCAAATTGCCCATAATTGTGTTGTCGGCCAAAATACCGCTATTGCAGGAACCTCATTCCTAGCCGGTAGTGCGACTCTTGGTAAGTACTGTATTATTGGTGGCGGTAGCGGTATCGCAGGCCATTTGAAGGTTGCTGACGGCACCCATGTCTCTGGCAGCACCAATGTGACAAGCGAAATTCGTAAACCAGGTTTGTATTCATCTGCTACAATTGCAATGGATAACAAATCATGGCGTCGCAATACTGTTCGTTTCCGTCATTTAGATGAATTATTTAATCGCGTCAAAGTGATTGAAAAGAAAATACAAGATTAGAAGTCATGGCATGATTGCCATTGCGAGGAATTAGCGTGTCAAACCAATTAAATACCATGGATATTGAAGAGATCCTTCAGTATCTTCCTCATAGATACCCTTTTTTGTTAGTTGACCGTGTTCTAGATTACACCGTAGGTGAGTCTTTACATGCGATTAAAAATGTCACCTTTAATGAGCCTTTTTTCCAAGGTCACTTCCCAGTTAAACCAGTAATGCCTGGTGTATTAATCATTGAAGCGATGGCCCAAGCAACAGGTTTGCTTGCATTTAAAACCATGAGTCCAGATCCATCACCAGATGTCTTATATTTACTTGCTGGTATTGATAAAGCACGTTTTAAGCGGGTGGTATCTCCAGGTGATCAGATTCATTTCCACGTTAAAATGATTAAAGAGCGCCGAGGAATTGGTGTATTTGAAGGACAAGCATTCGTCGATGGCGAGCTAGCCTGTTCAGCCGAAATCATGTGTGCACGCAGAGAGATCAACAAGTGATTGATAAGTTAGCATTCGTTCACCCAGACGCAAAAATTGGTAACAATGTCACGATTGGCCCTTGGAGTTATATTGGCGCTGACGTTGAAATTGGCGACGATACTTGGGTTAGTTCACATGTCGTTATCAAAGGCCCAAGTGTCATTGGTAAAGGCAATCGTTTCTTCCAGTTTTCTTCAATTGGCGAAGAATGCCAAGATAAGAAATATGCTGGTGAGCCAACAACTTTAATCATGGGTGATAATAATATCATTCGTGAAAACGTGACTATTCACCGCGGTACCATTCAAGATAATAGTGAAACCCGTATAGGTTCAAATAACCTACTTATGGCTTATGTGCATATCGCTCATGACTGTGTGTTAGGTGACAATATTATCATGGCAAATAATGCTTCTATTGCAGGCCATGTACATGTTGGTGATTGGGCTATTTTAGGTGGCATGACTGGTGTACATCAGTTTGTACATATTGGTGCCCATGCGTTTACTGCAGGCTCTTCAACCATCTTTCAAGATGTGCCGCCATTTGTGATGGCAGCCGGTAGCCCAGCTATCCCAAGAGGTCTGAACGTTGAAGGTTTGAAGCGCCGAGGTTTCACTAAAGAAACCCAACATGCTATTCGTCGTACCTATAAATCGCTATATCGTAAAAATTTAACGATTGAAGAAGCATTAGCTGAAATTACTGAAGACGCTGAAGCCGATGAATACGTTAAAGGCATGGTTGAATTCATTAATGGTTCATCTCGCGGGATCATTCGATAGTATTGATAATGACAAATAATACCCCTCGTGTATTTGCTATGGTCGCCGGAGAAATCTCCGGCGATATTTTAGGCGCAGGCTTAATTAAGTCGCTACAAAATCACTACCCAGATGCGCGCTTTATTGGCATTGGTGGTCCTCAAATGGAGGCTCTTGGTTTCGAGAGCTTTTTTTCGTTTGAAGAGCTTGCCGTTATGGGGATTGTTGAAGTGTTAGCAAGGCTGCCGCGTTTACTTAAAGTGCGCGCCAGTTTGATTGAGCAAATTTGTGCAGCAAAACCTGATTGCTTTATTGGTATTGATGCGCCAGATTTTAACCTTGGGGTTGAACTCAAGTTAAAAAATAAAGGCATAAAAACGGTCCATTATGTGAGTCCGTCGGTCTGGGCTTGGCGTCCAAAACGTATTTTCAAAATCGAAAAAGCCACCAATATGGTGTTGTCGTTATTACCTTTTGAAAAAGCGTTTTATGACAAACATCAGGTGCCATGTACCTTTGTCGGTCATACTTTAGCGGATGATATTCCGCTTGAAAGCGATAAGTTAGCTGCCCGTAAACTGCTGGGTTTAGACCCTAATGCAGAATATTTAGCCATTTTGCCTGGATCTCGCGGTGGTGAGCTAAAACAGTTAGCTGAACCTTTTATTAAAGCGGCGCTGATTGTTAAGCAAGCTTATCCAGATATTAAGTTTGTCACGCCACTGGTTAATAAGGCCCGTAAGGAGCAGTTTATTGCCGCCCTTGAGCTGTATGCACCAGATTTGGTTATCGATTTAATTGAAGGGCAATCAAGGGAAGTCATGGCCGCAGCTGACGCTATTTTACTAGCATCAGGCACTGCAGCACTTGAAGCCATGCTGGTTAAAAGGCCTATGGTGATGTCTTATCGGGTTAATGCGCTGACTTACAAAATTGCTAAACGCATGATGTTAGTTGAGCATTACTCTTTGCCAAACTTGCTCGCGGGCAAAAAGCTTATTCCTGAAATTGTTCAAGATGAGTGTAATCCTGAGAATATTTCAGCTGCAGTGATTGAGCAGTTAAATGCAGATTTTACGCCGCTTAAGCAAGAGTTTGAGCAAATTCATCGCAGTTTACGCTGCAATGCCAGCGATAGAGCTGCTGACGCGGTAATTAACTTACTCGATTAATATCAGTAATTTTTAAAGCCTGATTGAGTGATGTTATTCGCTCAAGCAGGTTTTTTTATGGCAATTTTAGAGGTGATTTGTGAGTCGTATTCCTGCAGTAATAAAGGGTATTACCCCCGAACAAGTTGAATACATTAGCCGCGGCGTGGTCGCGGGTGTTGATGAAGTTGGCCGAGGCCCATTAGTGGGTGATGTGGTTACCGCAGCAGTTATTTTAGACCCTAATAATCCGATATCAGGCTTAAATGACTCAAAAAAATTAACTGAAAAACGCCGTGAATTGCTATTTACTGAAATCAGTGAAAAAGCCTTATGCATTAGTGTCGGCCGTGCATCCCCATTAGAGATTGATGAACTTAACATTCTCCATGCCACCATGCTGGCTATGCAGCGGGCAGTGCAAGGCTTAACTATTACCCCAGAGCGAGTGTTGGTGGATGGGAATCGTAGTCCAGAGTTTGGAATCGTTAGTCATGCCATTATCAAAGGTGATGGCTTGGTGGCAGCAATAAGCGCCGCATCGATTATTGCCAAGGTAACCCGCGACAGGGAAATGGCTGAGCTTGATGCCAGATATCCACAATATGGGTTTGCCAATCATAAAGGTTACCCAACTAAAGCCCATTTTGAAGCATTAGCACAACATGGGGTATTAGCTGAACACCGCAAAAGTTTTAAACCAGTCATGGCAGTACTGGCAAAATCTGAATCTTAAACCGCTTTGGTTATAACAATATAGCATTAGACAGCATCGCCAAGTATTGCCTACGGCATTGGCGCTGTTTAATCGGCTTATTTAGCGATGATAGCCCTAATCTGTTCTATTAAATTTGGGGTTAGTTTGTTAATCTGGCTAGCAGTTTTTTCCTTTTAATCACGCATTTCAAAGATACTATAATCTATGTCCGATCCTCGTTTTGTTCATCTTCGCGTTCACAGTGATTTTTCCATGTCAGATGGCGTGGCAAAAGTTAAACCTATTATTGCCAAAGCCGAAGAGCTTGGAATGGGGGCGCTAGCGATAACAGATCAAAATAACTTTTGTGGTCTGGTAAAGTTTTATGGTGGCTGTCATGGGGCAGGGATCAAGCCGATTGTTGGCGCTGATTTTTGGATGAAAGTCCCAGGTTTTGAAAAAGAGTTTTGCGCCTTAACTATCATCGCCTTAGATAACGACGGTTATCAAAATTTAACCCAGCTCATCAGTGAGGCCTATTTACGTGGCCAAATAGATGGGCGAGTGGTTATCGATCAAGAGTGGCTGATTAAGTTTAATAAAGGCATTTTGATTATTTCTGGGGCGAAAGAAGGCGATGTTGGTAAGGCATTATTAAAAGGTAACCAAACCCAAGTTGATCAGCTGATAAATTTCTATCAAACCCATTTTGAAGATCGTTACTTTTTAGAGCTTTTGCGAACTGGCAGAGCTGATGAAGAACGCTATCTGCACATGGCGGTAAAATTAGCTTCTGATCGCAATCTACCTGTTGTGGCGACCAATCAGGTGGTCTTTTTAAAGGCCGATGATTTTGAATCCCATGAAATACGGGTGGCGATCCATGACGGTTTTACTTTAGCTGATCCTCGCAGACCGAAAAAATACAGTAAAGAACAATACTTACGCACAGAAGAAGAAATGTGTGAGTTATTTGCTGATATTCCATCAGCACTGGCAAACAGTGTGGAAATCGCCAAACGCTGTAATGTGACTATACGTTTACACGAATATTTCTTGCCTAACTTCCCAACGGGCGATTTGACCATTGAAGACTTTCTCGTCGAAGTGTCGGAAAAAGGCCTAGAAGAGCGGCTGGAATTTTTATTCCCTGATGAACAGGTACGTTTAGAAAAGCGTCCCGAGTATGATGAACGCCTAGATATTGAGCTAAAAGTGATTAACCAAATGGGCTTCCCTGGTTACTTCCTTATTGTAATGGAGTTTATTCAATGGGGTAAGGATAACGATATTCCTGTTGGACCGGGTCGTGGATCTGGTGCGGGCTCATTAGTGGCATATGCACTAAAAATTACCGATCTTGACCCACTAGAGTACGACTTACTGTTTGAACGTTTCTTAAACCCAGAACGTGTCTCTATGCCTGATTTCGATGTCGATTTCTGTATGGATAGACGTGATGAAGTTATCGATCACGTTGCTGAATTGTATGGCCGAGATGCGGTATCACAAATTATTACCTTTGGTACCATGGCGGCAAAAGCTGTGGTACGGGACGTTGGCCGTGCACTCGGTCACCCCTATGGTTTTGTTGAACGGTTAACAAAAATGATCCCTGCAGAGCCCGGGATGACTCTGACCAAAGCCTTTGAAGTGGAGCCATCATTACCAGAAGCGTATAACGCTGATGAAGATGTCCGTGAGCTGATTGACATGTGTCGACGACTTGAAGGTGTTACTCGTAATGCCGGTAAGCATGCTGGTGGCGTGGTTATCTCACCGACAGTTATCACTGATTTCTCGCCCCTTTATTGTGATGCTGAAGGCTTAAACCCAGTAACGCAATTCGATAAAAATGATGTAGAAACCGCAGGGCTAGTTAAGTTTGATTTCTTAGGCTTAAGAACCCTGACCATTATTGATTGGGCGCTGCAAATGATTAACCCGCGCCTAGCAAAGCAGGGCAAAGAGCCCGTCAGGATTGAGGCCATTGACTTAACCGATCCTAAGTCGTTTAGATTACTTCAGCGCTATGAAACCACAGCGGTATTCCAGTTAGAATCCCGTGGTATGAAAGATTTGATTAAACGTCTGCAACCCGATTGTTTTGAAGACATGATTGCACTTGTGGCACTGTTTCGCCCAGGCCCATTGCAATCAGGCATGGTAGATAACTTTATTGAGCGTAAGCATGGCCGTGAAGCGGTCTCTTACCCTGATGCAGAATATCAACATGAGTCATTAAAAGAGCTGTTAGAGCCAACCTACGGCATTATTTTGTATCAAGAACAAGTGATGCAAATTGCCCAGGTTCTTGCCGGTTATACCCTAGGTGGCGCGGATATGTTACGCCGTGCAATGGGTAAGAAAAAACCAGAAGAAATGGCAAAGCAGCGCGGCACCTTTAAAGAGGGGGCTATCAATAACGGTGTTGATGGCGACCTGTCGATGAAGATCTTCGACTTGGTTGAAAAATTCGCCGGTTATGGTTTTAACAAATCTCACTCAGCTGCCTATGCACTGGTTTCCTATCAGACCCTATGGCTTAAAACCCATTACCCTGCCGAGTTTATGGCGGCGGTAATGTCAGCAGATATGGATAACACAGATAAAATCGTTATCTTAGTCGATGAATGTGAACGCATGGGCATACCG
Source organism: Shewanella sp. 3_MG-2023 (assembly GCF_030548765.1). Taxonomy (NCBI): domain Bacteria; kingdom Pseudomonadati; phylum Pseudomonadota; class Gammaproteobacteria; order Alteromonadales; family Shewanellaceae; genus Shewanella; species Shewanella sp. 3_MG-2023. The sequence goes on from NZ_JAUOSH010000016.1 coordinate 44,595, forward strand.
CTTATTCCACCGGATGTGAATAAAGGCTTATTCAAATTTACCGTTGATGACGAGCTTAACATTGTCTACGGGATCGGTGCGATTAAAGGGGTTGGTGATGGCCCAGTGGAATCGATTCTCAATGCCCGAAAAGACGGACCATTTATTGATTTATTTGATTTCTGCGCCCGAATTGATCTTAAAAAGCTCAATAAACGCGTCATCGAAAAACTGATTTGTGCCGGTGCATTAGACAGTTTAGGTCCGCACCGCGCGGCGATGATTGCCACCTTACCAGAAGCGATTTTGGCCGCGGCCCAGCATGCCAAAGCTGAAGCTATTGGCCAAAACGATATGTTTGGCCTACTTAACTCTGAACCAGAAGACAATAAACAAAACTTTGTTGAATGTACTCCTTGGCCTGATAAAGTTTGGCTTGAAGGTGAGCGTGATACTTTAGGTTTATACCTTACAGGTCATCCGATAAATCAATACTTAAAAGAGCTGAAGCAGTACACTTCAGGGCGTTTAAAAGACGTCCATCCGACTGACCGCGGTAAAACCATGAAGGCCGCGGGGCTAGTTATTGCCACTCGAGTGATGGTAACCAAACGTGGCTCAAAAATGGGGCTGGTGACGTTAGATGATAAAAGCTCACGCTTAGAGGTGATGCTATTTACTGAAGCGTTTGAAAAGTTTAATCACTTGCTTGAAAAAGATAAAATTTTGATCTGTGAAGGTGAGGTCAGCTTTGATGATTTTGCTGGTGGCAATCGCATGACTGCCCGTAACATCATTGAAATTGGCGAGGCTCGTAGCCACTTTGCCAATGCAGTGGAAATAAACATTACTGCTGATGACATCAATCAAACTTGGCTTGAGCAATTTGAGCAAGCATTAACGCCATGGAAAAACGGCAGTGTGCCGGTTATCATTAATTATCAGCAGCAACAAGCAGCAGGCCAATTACGCCTTGGTGATGAATGGCGGGTGAATCCAACCGATGAACTGATGCTGGCAATTGAAAGTCTAGTGGGCTCTAAAAACGTCAAAATCGTGTTTAATTAATTTAGCAAACTGGCTTTGGTTTCGGGCTCACATTGCTGAGCCATTTGGGCAATAGAGGCATCCATTGAGCGTAGATATTTGCAAAGCGATACAAGCGCATGCGCTAGTGCTATTAAACGCACAGCCTCAGGCTAAGTTAGTATTAGCTTACAGCGGCGGGGTTGATTCTGAATGCCTTGCCTATGGTTTAAGCCAGTTTGCCCAGCAGCACCCTAATATCCCTTGCTTATTAGTCCATGTTCATCATGGGCTTAGTGACAATGCAGAGCATTGGGTCAATCATTGTCTCACTCAGGCTAAGCACTATCAGTTACCCATTCAGATAGAACGTGTAGCGATTAATAAAGCTGCGCGGCAAAGTTTAGAGGCGCTCGCCAGAGATGCCCGCTATAACGTCTTCAAAAAATACCTTAACCAAGGCGATATATTACTCACCGCCCATCATCAAGATGATCAACTGGAAACCTTACTGTTAGCCCTCAAACGTGGTCAAGGGCCCAAGGGCTTAGCGGCCATGGGCGCCATGCAGCCATTTAATCATCAAAGTTGGATTGTTAGGCCGTTACTTGATGTTACTCGCCAGCAAATTGAAGCTTTTGCCAGTGATAACCAACTTAAGCACATTGAAGATGAAAGTAATCAAGATGAGCAATTTGACCGTAACTTTCTGCGCCATGACATCATTCCGAGATTAAAAGCTCGCTGGCCAAGTATTGCCACCACCGCATCACGCAGTGCTAAATTATGCGCTGAGCAGCAGCAAGTGATTGAAGATGAAGTTGATACGCGCTTACCCGCATGGCTTGATACAGCAACACCATTTGAGTTGCCCGCTTTTAAATTACAGCAATTGTCAGACCAAACACCTCAATGGCAAGCCCTGTTGCTGCGGGGCTTTATTCAATCTTTAGGGTTTAATTTGCCGTCTCAATCGCAGCTGGAACAAATTTTACAGCAGCTGATCTATGCCGCTGATGATGCCAAGGTGGATATTTTTTGTGGTGATTACTCAATAAAGCGTTTTGCTGGCAAGGCATTTGTGGTGCCTGTTAGTAATGAAAAGCCAGATGATGTTGAGTTGATTGGCAATATTCAGTCATTGTGTACTGGCAAGCAATTGAGTTTAACCGTGCAGATGAATCAGCTAGCTGACTGCGCTATTGGTTTAACGCAAACGGGAGTAAGACTAAGGTTAGCGACAACGGAGCAAGTGACTATCTCATTTGGCGCCAAAGGCAGTATTCGCTGTCAGCCGCATTTTCGTGATAAAGGCCGTGAGCTTAAAAAAGTTTGGCAGGAGCTAGCCGTGCCACCTTGGCAAAGGCATAAAATACCGCTTATTTTTTACAATGACACCTTAGTTGCCGCCATTGGTTTTTGGGTTGATAAACGCTATCTTGCCAGCCATAACGAGTTAGGCGTTTGTTTGCATACTTAATTTAAAGCCGTTTTTACCCGCGGCTTTTGCTGCATACAACGCCATATCTGCAGTTTCATAAAGTTTGTCTTGGGTTTGTGGTGGTAAAAACTCAGCCACCCCAATACTGCATTGCACCTTAAATGCACTGGTTAATGGGTGGCTATTTATTGCCGCAATAATACGTTCACACAAAGGTGTCATCGTATGTTCTTTTCCTTGGGCTATAATTATAAATTCATCACCACCAATTCGAAATGCTTGGTCAGTATTGCGGATAGCATCATTTAATAAATCAGCAAACTCTTTTAATACCGTATCCCCCAGTTTATGACCATGTTGATCATTGAGGTTTTTAAAGTTATCTAAGTCCAGCACAATCAGAGAAATATCAGCTTGTTTTCGGTTAGCTCTTGCCAGTGCACTCTTAATACTTTGCCGATAATAATAGCGATTACCTAGCCCAGTCAGGGCATCAAACATCGCTTGGTTCGACATCTGCGCATATTGGTAGGCATTATGTAATGGCTGATTGAACAGTTCTTCTAAGGTGTTTAACAATCTTGTTTGACTTGGTGTCAGTGGCGTAGATAAGTAATATTTAATGCTATAGGGCTCACCAAAACCGGTGATCACTCGCTGAATACTGAGTCCCTGGCAACGACCCCAATTCAGTTTTAATTGGTGATTAAGCTGGATGCCGCGGATCGGCAAAACTTGTCCGATGCTTTTGCCATAGCGGGCAAAAACGCTTTCAGGGTCTAAATTTGAGTGTAATTGCTGTAACACTGCCAGTAAATTAAGCCTAGGTTCTTCATCGGTTGTTTTATAATAAGCTTCTGATTTACTTATAGTTAACTTCGGGTATGGTTGTGACGTTACTGCGTAGTCCATAGCTATTATCCCAATGATGATTTCAAGTTTCTAATTGTTATTCGTTTGATAAATTTATTAAGCAATAACTATGCCTGTTATTTTTTGTTTACCATTTTCATAAGGTTATTGTTAATTTGCCACTTTGTTAATAGACTGTTTATCTAATCGTTATTTTATTGACTCGGAGAACATGCCTTTATGGAGCACAGTATTTTCATCCATATTCTCTCAATGCTAGTCATTGCGATTGTGGCAATTTCTTTGTTACGCCGAGTTGGTTTACCGCCAATCTTAGCTTATCTGCTAACCGGGGTTTTCAGCGGGCCTAGTGGCTTTCATTGGTTTACTCAAGCGCAAATGCATTCAGTGGCAGAATTGGGTGTGGTGCTGCTGATGTTTAGCCTAGGGTTAGAGTTTTCGGTTCCTAAGCTCTGGTCTATGCGCCGCACAGTATTCGGTTTAGGCAGTGCTCAGGTGACATTCACCGCATTAATTGCCGGTTTAGTCGCCTACTTATTCGGTCAAAATATGGTTGCTGCTGTGGTGATTGGCTCTGCTGTGGCGCTATCATCAACGGCGATTGTGCTAAAACTGGTTAATGATCAAGGCTGGATGCGTCGCCGACATGGCGAGCTCTCTGTCAGTGTGCTGTTATTTCAAGATATTGCCGTGGTACCGCTACTGATTGTATTACCTTTGTTATCTCCTAGCAGTGAAGCCATGGGCGCTGTTGAAATCGCTTGGGGGCTGTTCACTGGTATTTTGGCCTTTTTAGCATTGATGTCATTTGGTAAATGGATTTTACCGCGTATTTTTGATGAAGTAGCCCGCTCTCGCTCTAACGAATTGTTTGTATTATCAACCTTAGTGGTGGTGTTAGTTACTGGGGCGTTTACCCAGTGGCTGGGATTATCCATGGCGTTAGGTGCCTTTATAGCCGGGATGCTGTTAGGGGAAAGTCAGTATCGACGTCAGTTAGAAGCGGATATTAGACCATTTAGAGATTTACTGATGGGACTGTTTTTTATCTCCATCGGTATGCTATTAAATTTTGCTATTGTTGTTGAGTTTTGGTGGCAAATTTTATTAATCCTCATTGCAGTGTTAATGACCAAAATCTTAGTGGTGTTTGGTTTATTAAAGCTTGGGGGCGAGCAATTTAAAGTGGCATTAAGTACGGCTATCAGTTTGGCTCAAGTGGGCGAATTCAGTTTTGTGGTATTAGCCTTGGCGGTTAATTATCAGCTATTAGAAACTCAAATGAGTACCATTTTAGTGATGGTGGCGGTGTTATCCATGTCCATCGCACCTTGGTTAGTCAGGCATTGTGTTGATATTGCGGCAAAAATTGAGGGTAAAACCAATAGTAAAGATCAAATGGATGAAGAATTCATTTTACCCAGCCCTGATGATGGCGACTTGGTATTAATATTAGGTTATGGCCGTGTAGGGCAAACCATTGCGCGTTTTTTAAAAACCGAAGCGGTGCCATTTGTGGTGCTGGACTTAGATCCCAAACGTGTTTCTGAAGCCCGCGCTGCAGGCGAGCCGGTCTATTTTGGTGATGCCTGTAAAATGGGCTTGTTAAAGCAAATTGGTATTCGCCGAGCCAGCATGGTGGTGATCACCTTTGGTGAGTCAAGGCAAGTTGAAGACTGCTTAGCATTATCACGTAAATTAGCCCCTGAAACTAAAATTATTGTTCGCACTACAGATGATGCTGAATTAGAAAATTTAACAGAAGCTGGCGCCACTCAAGTTATTCCAGAAAAGCTCGAAGGCAGTTTAATGCTGGTGTCGCAAGTGCTGTATAAATGTGGCGTGCCGCTACCAAGAATTATTAAACGTTTAGAGTCTGAGCGCCGTAATCACTACCAATATTTACATGGTTTTTTCACTGGCGCCGAAACCGACTTTACCTTGGAACTGCTGCATGCTGTGGCGTTAGATACAGGTGCAGATGCTATCGGCAAGAAACTCACCGATATTGACTGGTCGCAGTTTAGTGTTGAAGCACGAGCTGTTAGACGTAAAGGTGAGGAGATAAGTCCACCGCCGGATGATTGGGTGTTTGAGCGCCGTGACATTGTGATGGTGGTAGGAAAACCCCGTGCAATTGAAGCCATTGAAGAGCACTTATTACAAGGCTAGTTGCAAGGCTAGCATCAATTAGCTTACGCACTCTATGATATTAGCCTTAAAAAAAATAATTAAAGCGCATGTCACGGTAGAATTTTACAGGCATCTTCCATAGAATGGATGGTTACGCTCGTTGTTGTGTAGCCATCTTTTGCTACTGCTCGTATGGAATAATGCATGTCTGCCAAATTGTTTAATCTTCCAATAAAAATTACCTTAGAACTTGTTGCTAAGCTATTTTCATCTACTCAACTGCAAAAGGCGCAGAATTATTTGATTGAAGGGCGGGTACTCGACGTTCACGCCAGTCAAGATAACCACAATGTTGAATCCTATGTGGTAGGAACCGCCACCGAGCCTTATCGTCAAGACATCAGCTTGGTCAATGTCAATCATAAAATCGTGATGAAATCTCATTGTACTTGCCCTGTTGCTAGCAATTGTAAGCACGTTGCCGCAGCGTTACTGGCGTTAGTGGATAAAAAGCCAGTTGAAGAGCAGCGTCTTAGCCAATGGATTTTACAATTAGATAAGCAAGATACCCTCACACAGACCGAAGATGATGAAGATAAAGAACGGATAATCTTTGTGTTATCAAGCGATCATCATGGTATTTTTGTTGAGTTTAAACGCAGTAAATTAAACAAAAAACTGCAGTACAACAAAGGCAGTAAAGTTGCGTTAAATGATGTGAAGTATCATCTGCCATGGTGGATTAACGCTGAAGATAGCCAAATCATCAGCTTATTATTATCGTCTTCAAAAAGTGCCTCAAAAATCTATCTTGAAGGTGAAATTTGCGCACTGGCATTAAATAAGATGATCCAACTTGGCAGTTGCTTTTGGGAAGAAAGCCGCACCCCAATTCAGATGACCCGCGCATTAACCCCAGACTTTATTTGGCAAGAAACTGATACCCGTCATACGCAAATCAGTATGACCATGCCTGAGCTTGAAAACTGGGAGTTTATTGCCACCAATCCACCGATGTTTATGGATTTAGACTATCTAAAGATTGGTCATTTGGATACTGACTTAAGCGTTGAAAAATTAAAGCTATTGCAACAAATGCCGCCAGTGCCATTAGATAAAGTCGACGATATCAGCGATAAAATGTTGCGTCACTTTTCCCCTAAAAGTGTCCCTGTACCCAGTGAAATTGAATTTTATGAAATTGAGCAGCCATTAGTCGCAAAGCTGACTTTTACCATGGTGCAATTAAGCGACAGCGCAGTTATGCAGCCGGTATTACAGCTGCAGTTTGGCTATGGCGATATGCTGTTGTCAGGCAAATTAGCTCGCGAAAAAATCACCTTGATTAAGCAAGGTAAAGTCCAGTATCAAATTCATCGTGATCCTGAGCAAGAAGCGCAAGTGGTGCAGATACTACAAAGCTTGCAATTGCAACTTATTGATAACAGCCTGCTGACTTATAATCATGCCAGTAGCTTTTACAGTTTAGGCTTAATGCCTGATATGGTGAATGAGTGGGCCCAGCTCACCACCTTTGGGGTGATGACCTTAGAAGACTTAGGCTATAACGTAGAGTTTGCCCCAGAGTTTGACCTTAATATTGTTGAAGCCGACATTGAAGTTGACCTTGACGATGATGAAGACAGCGGCTGGTTCTCACTGTCACTTAATGCTGATATTGATGGCCAAAGTGTACCTTTATTAAGTTTAGTTGCCCGTTGGCTGCAGCAAAATGGCGAGCCAGATGACGAGCAGGAGCTCATTCTGCCAGGGCCTAATGGCCGCTTTGTGAAGATTAAAGCCAAAACCATTAAACCGCTTATTTCGGTTATCCAAGAGTTATTCCAGCGTGGTGGTGGCGACCAACTAGAAGTCCCTCGCAATCGGGCTGACTTATTGAATGAGTTATCAGAAAGCGATATTCGGTTACTTAATGGTGAGCGCGTTAGACAGTTAGCCAATAAACTTACCGAGTTTAAAGGCATAGAGTCAGCGCCGCTGCCAGAAGGGCTTAATGCCACCTTACGTGACTATCAAAAGCAAGGTTATGACTGGCTGTGTTTCTTAAAAGAATACCAATTAGGCGGTATTCTTGCAGATGATATGGGGCTAGGTAAAACCCTGCAAACGCTCGCTTTTTTACTTAAAGCGAAACAATCAAAGCAACAAAGCAGCGCAGTTAATCCACGGGCATTTAGACCTAGCTTAATTGTTTGTCCCACCAGTTTAGTGGGCAACTGGTTTAAAGAAGCACAAAAGTTTACCCCAAGTTTAAAAGTGCTGGTGGTACACGGCAGTAAACGTCAGGCATTACTTGAGCAGATTGCAGATTACGATGTGATTGTGACCACTTATCCTTTGATCTTGCGTGATGAATTGTTCTATAGCGAATACAGCTTTGAGCATATTATTTTAGATGAAGCACAGCAGATTAAAAATGCCCAAGCAAAAGTCACTCAAGCGCTTAAAACCTTCAAAGGCCAATTTAGATTATGCTTATCAGGTACGCCACTTGAAAACCATTTAGGCGAGTTAAAATCACTAATGGATTTTTGTTTACCGGGATTATTAGGTCAGCATAATTACTTTAATAAAGAATTTAGAGGCCCGATTGAAAAGCAAGCTGATACTGAAAAATCGGCGATATTGCTCAATCGTATTGCGCCGTTTTTACTGCGCCGCACCAAAAGCGAAGTAATGTCGGAGCTACCAGAAAAAACCATAATCATTCAAACCTTAGAGTTAGAAAAAGATCAGCGTAATTTATATGAAAGTATCCGTTTAGTGATGGAGAAAAAATTACGTGAATTGTTTGCTAAACAAGGTGTATCAAGCAGTCACATTGAGTTTTTAGATGCATTGCTTAAACTACGCCAAGCCTGTTGTGATCCACGCTTAGTGAAGCTAGAGCAAGCGCAGTACGTCAAAGATAACGCCAAACTCACTTGGTTGACTGAAAATGTACCCGAGATGGTTGAAGAGGGCCGTAAAATCCTTATTTTCAGCCAGTTTACCGGTATGTTGGCGCTAATTGAGCAAGAATTGATTGATTTAGGCATAAGCTATAGCAAGCTTACAGGGCAAACCCGTAACCGTCAGGTTGAAATTGACGCCTTCCAAGAAGGTGAAATTCCGGTGTTTTTGATTAGCCTAAAAGCGGGCGGCACAGGGCTTAATTTAACCGCCGCCGATACCGTGATCCATTTTGACCCATGGTGGAACCCGGCTGCCGAAAAGCAAGCCACAGATAGGGCGCACCGTATCGGTCAGCTCAACCCTGTATTTGTGTATAAACTGATTGCCCAAGGGACGGTAGAAGAAAAAATTCAAGAGATGCAGCAGCACAAACAAAGCCTAGCTGATAGCATTCTTGCAGGCAGCGCTAAAAGCCAGTGGACAGGTAATGCAGATGATTTACTGTCACTGCTTCGCTAGTCGCTAGTCGCTAGTCGCTAGTCGCTTGTTAGTAAGTCATTGATGGGGTTTTATTTAGCCTTAACAAATTCATCCAAACAATCAAACACATTGATATGTTGATATTGCCAATAGAGCTGAGATAACTCAGCTCTATTTTTTTTATGCTCAGCTTGCTGACTAGCATCGTTTTTATCCAACGACGTAGCAAGGTAAGCCATAAGTTGGCTAAATTCAGTTATCACCCTACCCGCAGCAGGAATAGACGCTGCATAGTCATAGCATTGGCGGCTGTCAGTACTATATTGCTGCTGATCAAATTGATAAAACACAATATCCGCTTGGCTTTGCAGCATATCGATATACAAAGACGAATAATCGGTAATTAATAGATCAACCTCATTAATAATTTCATAGGTATCTTGCCAATCACTGATATTAATAATGTTAGGGTAATTGGATATATCATTGCCAAGTTGGGCTTCATTAGGGTGAAGCCGTAATAAAAATAGCTGCTTATTAGCAACTAAATAAGCCGATAACAACTCAAAATCAAATGCTTGCAAATAAGGATTCGATTGTTTTTCAGCAAGGGCAGAGGCGTCACGCCATGACGGGGCATAAAGAATAATACTGTCAGCGTGATTAATTTGCTTAAGTTCATCAGCTAAGGAATTTGATTCGGGGTAGTGGCTGTAATAATCAGTGCGCGGATTACCGCAATTGAGCATTTGGTTAAGGTTGATGTTAAAGGCGCTGGCAAAAAGGTTGGCCACTAAATCACTGGGGGCAATCATATGATCAGGCTTTACTTTTTGCTGGTGGTATAAACTTGCAGAGTTAAGCTTTTCGCTCAGGCTTTTAGGGTGATAAATCGTTAATAAGGGGCCGTTGTTAATATCATACTCAATACGTTTTAGCGGCGAGCCATGCCATAAATTAACCTTGGTGGCACCTTTAGCAAAATACTGATTAATATCACCAATATAACTAGTATAGAAATAAAACTCAGCGGTTAACGCATGATAAATCCCTTTGGCGCTCCAGCGGTGATACGCCTCATAGCCTTGTTGGTTTAATGCGCTGATAACATCGCCATCGCCACTTATCCAAATCGCGCGGATCGTTTTTGTGCGCTGCCAATGTAAAAACAGGTATTTGCTATTATCGGCAAATTTATTTTTATAACACCCCATCACTGCTTTGCGCGTTCTTGGCGTTAAGCCAGATAAAAAATATACGCTTTGAGTCATGACATATTTGATGCTATTGGCAATAAATTGGCTCATGCAATGTCTCCTTGACTGTAAATTCCTTTAAATACAAAGTTTAGCACTAAACTGCTAATAAGCTTAGGCCGCTTTAACAGATTTAACCGCGAGGTTATTTTTAATCTCAGTGGTTGAAATATCGTCGGTACGGGTGAGGTACATGACTTCGCACTGGCTTTTTAAGAAATCAAATTCACCTTGCCAATCATCGCCGATGGCAAAAATATCAACATCAAAACGGCTAACATCAGCTGATTTTTGCTGCCAGTTATGCTCAGGAATGACCTTTGATACATATTTACAAGCCGCCACAATTTCTACCCGTTGCTGGTAGCTAAAGAAAGCTGCCTTGCCTTTTAGGGCATTAAATTCATCGGTAGAAACCCCAACAATCAGTTGATCGCACATTTTGCTTAGGCGCTGAAATAATCTCACATGGCCAAAGTGGAATAAATCAAATGTACCGTATGTAATGATGGTTTTCATAATGAATATCCTTTTTAATCAGTAATTAGCTGCAATCTCTAATTTAAAATCAATTTAGCTTTTAATGATGATGTCAGCTTGTTTGCTGTGAAACTTTTGCTGCAATATGTTTGCTAGGTAAAGTGGCTTTTGCGCTTGGGCAAATTCCATTTCAACCATTTGTATTTCTTCATCAGGGGTGTGCTGGTCAAAGTTCAATTGCACCGGACCATAGACGCCATAAGTGGTGTTGCTGTCATGCAAATGCTTATGTTTACTGGATGCGCCAAATAGGGCTAAATCGCCTTTGGCTGCTAACCAAAGTTGTGGTAGTAGTGAAAAAAACTTGTTGTTAAAATTAAACTTGTGCGCTTTAACGGCTTTATTGTGGTTGTTAATCACGGTTTCAGTCAGCAGTGGTTTATTGGGCTTGATGATCAATGCGCCCACAAATAAGGTCAGTAATAGTGGTGACAGTAAGATATAAAACATCATCATTAGTCCACGCTGCATTAGCGTGTGGTAATTACTGGCGCTTTGGGTCGATGTGGCGATTAAACTTTGATCTTCAATTTTGCTCCAACTGCTGGTTTGTGGGTCTATCATCAAGTCTTGGGAAATGATTTTATTGTTAACCGATAATTGCGGCCCAACATAGGTATTAGGCAAAATAATACTGTTTTGGATCTGGCTATCTTCAATAAAGCAGTATTTTCCCACCACCACCGCATCAGTTAATTGAGCTTTATGAGACACTTTGGTGTATTCACCAATTGCGCCATACACCTCGGCGCTATCTAATTGCGGCAGCTCGCATTGGGCTTCAACCATAAGGCTTTGGTTGCTTGAGCCTGTTTGGTGTTTGCGACCTTTACTGCTAAATATTTTGCTACAAATCACAAATTCAGTGGCTGCCACATAGCCTGATAAGCTGTCTAAATAAAAGCACTGACCATGAAGCACTTGGGCGATACTATCATCATGATCTACCGCTGTGGTTTGCAGTGGCCAGTTAAGCAATTGATTGTGTTTCCAGCCAGCGGGTAGCATCATCATTCCAGGGTTACGCTGCTCCATTGTTGCGTGAACAAATTTGGTGGGTACCATGCTGGAAAATGCCACAAAACGCTCTAGGCAAGGGCTTCTTAATATATCGCCTCGAACCACTAATGCCTGGGTGGTGTTATCGATATGCATTCTGGCAAGCACGCTATTAACTGCTTCTTGTGGCTTACTTAAAAAATACTCAATATTCAAACCCCATTGCTGGCCATTACCAATTTGGGCTTCCAGTTGTTCTGCATCAGCGCAAATCACCATTTTGACTTGGCTTATGCCTGCATCCGCTAAATCTTCTAGGGTGTACTCCACTAGAGGCTTGTTTGCTAGCGGTAATAGCGCTGGGCAATATTGCTGGTTTAGCGGCGCTAATTCATTTCCATTGCGGTTGGCAAATACGATAGCTTGCATAAGGTCTCCTAGTAGGCGCCACGCGCCAAAAGTACAGCTGGAATAGTTTTTAATAACAGTGTGATATCTTCTTTAAGCGATTGTTTGTAGATGTAATCAATGTCCAGTTCTACTTGCTTATCAAAAGGAATATCTGAGCGTCCGCTAACTTGCCAAATGCAGGTGATGCCAGGTTTTACCCCTAATCTGCGACGGTCGCTTAACTGATATTGGCTTACTTCATTAGGTAGTGCAGGTCTTGGGCCAACTAGTGACATATCACCAATTAACACGTTCCAAAGTTGTGGTAACTCATCGATTGAAGCTTTGCGGATAAGTTTTCCTATGGTGGTAATACGCGGATCTTGCTTCATTTTGAAAATGACGCCACCTTGCATTTCATTGTTTTGTTTGATTTTTTCTAACCTTTGCTCGGCATCAATATACATTGAGCGAAACTTCCACATGGTGAATGCTTGGTTATTTTTGCCACTGCGTGTTTGTGAAAAAAAGATCGCCCCTTTCGACTCAATTCGGATACTTAATGCGGTTAACGCAAATAATGGCGCTAATAAAATTAGCAAAATGCTAGCAGCAACAATATCGAATGTGCGTTTTGCAAATTGGCCACATTTGATTTTAAAGAAGTACCAATGACGGTTGTGATTTGAAATAGCTGATAGCGGCTGAGCCTTAGCTTGGCTGGTCGCTGAGGCCAAATTTAGCTGTTGTTTTTGCTTTAACACTCGCGCTAAAAATAGCGGGTTACCCACCACGTAGCGTTTCCACATGCGTTGTGGCTCTTGTGCTAAGCGCCATATCCATTCCATTCCTACTTGTCTGACAGCAATAGGTGCACGAGAAACATTATTGGCGAAGTAATCAAACAGTCCACCAACCCCAACGGCTGCGCCCACCTTTAATTGATATTTATGTTGCTCAATCCAATGTTCTTGCTTTGACGCCCCCATGCCGACGAGTAGTAGCTGCGCCCCTGATTGATTGATTTGCTCAATCACCTCTTGTTGGTTGCTTTCATTTAAATAACCATGATGACAGCCCACTATCTGTAAATCAGGGTACTGCTGTTTAAGGTTGGTTGCCGCCTCTTCAGTGGTGCCAGCAGTTGCCCCCAGGAAAAACAGTTTTATCCCTTGCTCACTGGCGCGTTGACACAGTAACGGCAGCATATCAGTACCATTCACATTGTCTTTAAGGCCGATACCGTGTAGCTGGCAAGCAATACGAATACCGCTACCATCAGCAAAAACTTGCTGGCATTGATTGAGAATATTTTTATAAGAGCTGTCTGTTGAGGCAATGTTCAAGCAGTCTGCATTTACAAAGGCAAAATGTTGGGTTTCATCGCCCACACAGTGCTGCGCTGCTTTAACCAGTTTTTCAACACTGTCAGCCATTTTATTATTATCAATATTGACCCCAAGTAAGTTGAATTGCTCAGGGTAATTCAGCTCAGTAGAGACAACAATTAAACGGCAAATTAGGCACTTACTTAGGTTAATTAGGTAATGAAATAAGCTGCTAAATTCAGGGGCTGCATTATTGATATGTTCAATCCCCATATTGCGCTGCATTTTTTCAATGGAAAAAACACCAGGGCGGCTATTGGTTGAACTTGGCTCAAACACGCAATACTCAAAGGCACTGCCTAAAAAACCAATATCGCCTTTAATGATCCCCAATAAAAACGGCAGTCTTGAAAAGCGCCCTTGGCTAAATTGATACAGCGCAACTTGGCGATCGTTTACATGAATGTAGATAGCATCAAAAATAGCTTGCTTTGAGCAGGCAAGTATTAAGGTTTTAAACACCATTATTGGTAGCATTAAAACCAGTAATATTATCGCCATAAAGCAATCAAAAGCGCGGACTGACAATAAGGTTGAGTCTGATGCCTGCGACTGGGTTTGAGTGTTTACTGATTGATGAGCGTCCATACCGTACCTCATAAAATGCAATGATTAATCGTTCGATACCTTGTTAAAGCACGAACTATTCCATATTTGTTAAGCATCTAATTAATAGTGTGTTATTGTGTTTTTAACTGTTTTTTTCGGTGGTTTTTTAGCAAGGGGCTTGCAATAAAAAGCTGACTTTGCAGAATGCGAATCGCACTGCAAAGCCAGAACTGGGAAGATGAGATAAGAGCTGCGGGTTACAATTTACTTTGTTGCATAAATTCACTTGAAACGCCGTCACGTGAAATACGTAGTTTTTGTAAAATGCCGATAAATTTTTGCCCAACAGCTTCGATAGCGATATAACCCCAAGCAGGTATTATCCACTGCGCATATGCGGCAATCATGGTGGTGACGGTTTTAAAGGTTTCACTTCTTATAATGCTAGGTGATGCTTTCATCGCGCGGTTAAACAGCTTTACAGCAGCGCTGCCATCACCAATGCGAATAGCTTGTCTCGATAAATAACGTAATTGGAACCCGCGAGCAGACTCTTCATGTTGCTTTAATAATTTAGGAGCAAAACCACGGGCTTTTTCAATCATTTTCTCCCATGAGGCATATTGCTTCTCAAGGTTTGCTGATAAGCCACCATGATTAAGGCGGTAGTAAGTTAATGGCTCTGGTAGCCCTTCAATTTCCCAAGAGGTGGTTGCAGCAATACGTAACCAACATTCAATATCTTCTGATTGGCGGAAGTTCTCATCAAAGTAGCAGCTGTGGCGATTTTTACTGCTTGCTGGCTGAAAGCGTATGTCGTTTAAGGTGCTGCGGCGAATAACCGGCGCTGAGCCATTTCCTACAGGGTTACGGCATAATAAATGGGCAGCATCAATGTCAAAAAGTTTTGGCATTTGATAAAAATCGATAAACTTACCTTGATAATCAATAAAGCTTGAGCGTGAAAAACTTAATCCAACGTTGGGGTTCTTATCTAAATGCACCACATGGCGCTGTAGTTTTTCAGGGTGCCATAAATCATCAGAATCAATAAAGGCCACAAACTCACCTAATGAATGACGGATGCCGGTATTTCTTGCCGCTGCTAAACCTTTGTTGGTTTGATGACGGATGATATGTACTCTTGGATCGCCGATAAATTGTTTACATATTTGCATGCTATTATCATCACCGCGATCATCAACAATCAATAGCTCGAAGTTGTCATAGGTTTGCTTTAATACTGATTCAATAGCCGATTTAACAAACTGTTCAACGTTATAAACTGGCATTACTACTGAGATTCTAGGAGACATAATGTTTTCCTTAACTGTTTGTAACAGTTGGTTGATTAAATGAGATACGGCTGCTGTACCAGCAAAGCCAAGGCATAATAATTAAGTAAGTCACCATCACACTCAGTGCGACTGTGCTTAAGCTGAACTGACTTGCAACACTGATCACCAGGGTTAACAAAGCGGTGATAGCTAAATTGAGTTTGAAATTTAAACGGCTATGGCCGTGGGCAAGTAATAACTGACTGGCGGCTTCTGCCATTGGGCGAACAAGGCCGCTTAAACATAAGAAGATGAACACTGAAATGGCATCGGTTGTTAACCATTGCTCACCGTATACAAATGGCACGTAAAGGGGCGCAAGTGTTGTTTGTAAGATGATGATAGGGGCGGTAATCGCGCTAATGGCCATCACACTGTGACGAAACTTCTGCTTAGCAACTTGTTGGCTATTTGCTACATTGCTCGCGATTTTATCGTCGCTACAAAGGTGCGAGTAAAACGCGGTACCAAAGCTTTGAACTAGCCCTAAACTGATCCCCAAGCTGACGTTGTAAGCAAAGAAGTAAACCCCCAGAGCCTCAACCCCCATGAAGTAACCAATGACCAGATAATCAATGCTTTGTCTTAGGGTGTTAATCAAATCGCTTGAGCTCACCGGAATGCTAAAGCTAAGGATTGATTTAACATTTTTAACGGATGCTTTTTGGGTAAAAGTCGGTAACGGATTGCCATTTTTATGCAGGTAAATCCAGACCAATACCATCACCACTTTAGGGATAATAATGGCCCACAAGCCAAAGCCGCTCAGTGCAAGTATTGCAGTTAAGATGCCATCGCCCACGGTTTGCCAAAGGTTGGCGCTAGCCACTTTACGCATATTGTTGTTACGTAAGTTCACCGTGGCGTACAACATGCCAAATGGCAGTAATAAATAACTACTGGCAACAAACAAGATAGGCAGAACAAGTTGGCTGTCTTGGTAGTAATAAGCCAGTGGTAAGCTGATTAAACTCATTAGTGCAAAGGCAATAAGGCAGGCGCCGAAGTTAATCACATTGGCGCTGGCTAAGTTGTCTTTAAACTCGGTATCATTCATGCGAATAAGTGCTGCTGAAGTAATGCGGCGAGTTGGAGTACAAATTAATTCAAATAGGGTTAAGGTAATGGCCACTTGACCGAAGATTTCTGGTGTCAGTAATCTCGCGGTTATCACGCTAGCTGCTAATCTCACAATACGGCCACTAAACTGAGCACTCGCCAACCACATTAGGTTTTTACCCAATGTACGAATGCCTTGATTCAGCATTTGATTGACGGTCGTTTTAGGACCTAGTGAGTTAGTGGTTGTTTGCATTATTTGTACCCTTGATCTTGTTAGCTAATTTGATCTTGTTTGCACATTCAAATTAGGACTAGCTGACTGCTTACAAGGGGAGTTACACTTATCGTGCCAACTTTTATATGCATGTTTTAATTGGGTTTTATTATTTTATGGGGTAAGTGCTGCTGAGGTGTTTTAGCAAATTGAGATAGGGCCGTTGCAGTTTGCAATACTTTAACTGAGAGCATCAAAGCGCTTTCATTGGTTTGCTTTGATGTATGGCGTTAACCCGTTTAGGATTGATTTAGCTATTCACTTTAGCTATTTACTTTAGCTATTCACTCTAGCTAATAGTGGTGCCAGCGTGTATTGGCAAGTGAGTGAAAGGCAAAACTAACAGGATGGACAAATGAACAAATCGACCTCTTTATTGATGAGCATGGGTTTGCTGCCAGCGAGCTTAACCTTGTTAGCTGGATTAACTTTATCAGGCTGTAGCCAAGATGTGCCAAAGCAGCAAACTGAGCAATCGACTATGCAATCAAGTGCGCAATCAACTGCGCAATCAAGTGCGCAATCAACTGCAGCAGTTGAAAGTAGCTTGTGTACTCAAGCTTGGTTTAAGCAAGTAGATCAACAACTGATTTCAGGCGATGGTCAAGGTCATGGGCCTGACTTAGGCTCAGATGAATGGCAGTCGGTGATTGAATTTAAGTTAGGTGTAAGGGGCGACACTGATGTGCCAAATCGACACTCTAAGGCTTGGTGCGCGTATGTGCAGCAGAAGTTATCTCAGTAACCAGCTGCCATTATCTATGTGAGTGTTATCCATTTTTATCAGCTCTTATCAAGGGCTGACTTCTGCGTCACTTTAGCGGTTAGCGCTTAAAGAGGGGTGATAGCTGTGCATGCTATGGGGTTTAATCATCTATTACCAAAAAATTGTTGATAATGTAACAACTATTAGCCCCTTTAAGCATAGGGACCTAGCGACTATAATCAACGTTCTTATGTCGTTAGGAAGTTATTTTAATTCTGTTTGCTATGGCGGGGTTAAATAAGCTTATAATCATATAAAGTGCTTAATTAATAAAAGTTTTTTACATAAAAAGTTAAAAGTAACTTATTAAATAAGCATTTGTTTTGAGTTTATTTAGCTTAGCTAAGCAAAGTAATGATTTTATTGAATACTTTATAACTTATGGCATTCGGCAGTTGCATTTCCCGTGGATGAAAGCCGGGAATATTAATGAAAGTGGAGACAGTAAATATGACACATCCAATTATTGAAGACTTAAACAATCGCTATACAGCAAAGCGATATGATCCTTCAAAGCGTGTTTCACAAGAAGATTTAGCGGTGATCTGCGAAGCGATGCGACTTTCAGCATCTTCGATTAATTCACAGCCGTGGAAATTTATTGTGCTTGAAAGTGATGCGGCAAAACAAAGAATGCATGACACCTTCGCTAATAAGTTTCAGTTTAATCAGCCCCATGCAAAAGCATGTTCTCATATTATTTTATTTGCCCATAACCCTCACTATACCCGTGACGATTATGCCAAAGTGGTTGATAAGGGCATTGAAGATGGTCGCACAAAACCTGAAAATCGCGAGCAAGCTTTTGGTGGTTACTCTTTTGCTGAATTAAATACCGATGCACAGGGCAATAACGAGGCGTGGACACGCTCTCAAGCTTATCTTGCACTGGGTAACACCTTGCATACTTTAGCCCGTTTAGGTATCGACTCGACCACAATGGAAGGGGTTGATAGTAAACTTATCGGTGATATTTTTGCCGAAGAATTAGATGGTTATGAATGCTATGTTGGTTTAGCTATCGGTTACCATCATAGTGATGAAGATTACAATGCCAGCTTACCTAAGTCGCGTCTTGCATTTGATCAAGTGATAAAAATTATTTAATGGCGTAAGCCATAGCCGCTGTGATGACAGTGTTTTGTTACCACTTAGGTAACAAAACACAATGATTAGTCCTTCAAGGCAGCGGCTTTTTTGAGTACGGCTTCTGGCTCTTCAGCTCGCAGCGTCATACCTAATACAATTAATCCCGGCCAAAATAAATAGGCTAGAATTTCTAAATTCTCGCCGAAGGTATATAAACTTAACATAAGTAAAATTGCCATGCCGACTCTGGCCATAGGCTGACTAAATAATCGGATCAATAATATCAAGAAGGTGACTAACATCGGAATTGCTAACGCTACAGCGCCGACAACGCCTTTAACAAACAATAATCCATACCAAGTATGATGCGAGCCTATGGGCATGTATTCCACCATGTGCGGCCCTCGCTCAACGATACCATGGCCAAAGATCACCGCTTCATTCATCCACCTTTCAACGGCAATATCAGCCAAAGCTTGACGAACGCGAGTTGAATCGGCGCGGGCAGCTTTTATGGCGGCAATACTGATTTGTATTTTGTTGATAGTGGCTTCACCGACAACCCCAATAAGTAACATTAACGGGCTAAGTAAAAAGTACAGTAAAGGTGAGCGCACAAGTTTAAATAGGGTGAAAAAGCCGATTAAGGCGAAATAACACACCAAGCCAAGACGGGATTGCGACATTAATACCATCAGTAAGCTGCCTGCAATGCCCCACTTTTTCCAACGTGAATCCTTTTCTTGTACGGCAAAAATAAAATATAAGTTACCTAGCATGCCTAATGCCGGTGCCCATGGGGTAAACAGACGCCAGCGGGGAACGCCGCTGCCAGGGTCGATTTCATATAAACTGACGCTGAAAAACTCAGGCCCTGGGCCACCAATAATGCTCAGTGGCGACACATATAAGGTGCTGGGCAAGCCAACTTTCCAAGCAATTAAAAACAGCGGGAACAGCAAAATAGTATGTTTGCAGACTCTGCAGCAGGCGCGATAAATAATTTCAGGCCGAATAGATAAGCAGCCAATAAGCGGAAATATTGCCAGTAAGGCCCAGCCTTTGGCCCAGCCAATAGATGATTTAATTAATTTGCCAATACCTAAGCCAAAATCGAGGTGGCCGACCACTAAGGCAATAAGCATGAACAACATGCCAAACACCCATACATAATGGCTGATGCTAATTCTATATGTTTGCTGACCTGAAATTTTTTTATAAAGTAAGCGTGCAAATAGCACCCATGCAATCACAGGTGCAATGACATATAAAGCACCAAACAGCCAAAATAAATAACTATAAACAATGCTGTTGTATATTATTTTTTCGTCAACATTTTGCGCAACAATGGTTTGCGGATCCATAAAATGCTCAACCCTAGCAGTAACATGAAAGAAGCGCTTAACCCACCAAAGATAATTAGTATGCTGGCTAATTTATTGGGAGAATGAGCTAAACTCGGCGGCGAAAATAATTGCAACATGGGGTAAGCCGAGTAGATATCTGATTTACCCACATCCAATTTTGCCATCGCAGAGGTTAATACCGTAGTGGCTAACTGGTGTTCACGTTGTAAATCTGCAAGCTTGGCGGCATCATCGTTACTGTGCTGCAAGCGTAGCTCCCACTGATCAATTTGCGCGATCAGTGAATCTACTTCTGATTGCGTCGCTTGTCGTTTTGAGGCTATGGTAATGAACTCTTGCATCATCACTGCGCGGCCATCAACATCATCCACCGTTAGCATCATTAAAATTTTCTCATCTTGAAATCCAATAATGGTATTAAAGCGCTGCTTCATACTATCGAAGATACTGTCTAACTCTGCTTTTAGGGTGACTAATGTCGGGTGACGACGACCCAAGCGCCCAGCATTTTCAATGTAAGTGGTATTGGCGGTGTTGTGTTTTTCAAGTAACTGCTGAAACAGCTTATCATTGTTGAGTTTGAGTAAAATCGCAGCTTGTGAGTCATTAATGCCAAGGTGTTTTTCATAGAGTTCATAGCTGGCATTTAAACCTTGCAGTGACGCTGAAAGGGTCACTTTACTATGGCGTAAGCGCTCAATGGTGATGGCTAACTCTTTAAACTGATCAAGGGTTATTAGGCCTCGCTTAGATTGAAAATCCAGTAATTGCTTTTGTGTTTGCTTTACTCGGGCGTTATAGCTTTTCAGGCTACGTTGAATACCTCGCTCGCGCAGGCTATTTTCATCAAAACGCAGATCATCAAGAATGTCTTGTAAAGAACGATACATAGCCCAGCCACGTTTTTGAGCTTGTTCTGGCGATGCGCCATTAATACTAAACTCCATTAAGCCCGTTTGACTGGGGAGTTTAAGTTTGGGTTTTGGTATTTCATTGCTAGGCACTTTTAAATAAAACGCAGCGGTTTGCATCAGCAAGCTGCTCATGGAAATCGCTTTAAAATTCTCTCTTGGATCAATGGCCGAGCTCATATAAGGCGAGCTATTGGAGCTACTTGCTTGACCAAGGCTGTCAAGGCTTAGGGAAGACCCCGCTGCGACCCCAGGTAATATGACCACCCATTTACTTTCGTATTTGGTGGGGGTTAGCGCGATAAAAACAGCCACCAACAGCCAGACAATGAGCAGTGATATCAAGGCTGTTTTGATGTACAGGCGTTTACGGGCTTTAGGGGTTAAGTGGCTGCCTTCTAATGTGGCGCGTTTAATCCAATATAAATAGGCAAGTTCTGAAAAGCTGGCGTAATCTTGCTCTGTTTCGATGTCAGTGTTTTGTGCGCTTTGGGTTTCATTTTCAAGCTTAACGTCAGTATCAGCACTGGAGCTTGTGTGCGCCCCTGCCCCAGAGTCTGCTTGTTTCTGGCTCTGTTCGCCTTTGCCGCTTTTGCAGTTTCCTTGGCTCATTATTGTCTCCTTACAACCATCCGATAAGGGTTGTTGGCACGACCAATTCAGTTACTGTTCTGGCTATTTCACGGATATTAGTTACGCGAGAGTCATAACAGGCAAGTCCATCACCGGGGAGTAATACTGGGTTTGATTCATTATTCCAGGCCGTTTGAATTAAGCCATCAATTGAGCGTTCGACAATATCTATTTGATTAGATAATGGATTTTTAGTCACTAGGATAACGTAACGACTGGCATTGGTGGTTTGGGCACCACCGACACAGTTGGCCGCAATGGCGCCATTTAGCAAGCGGGTGCCGTAAGGAAAGCGTGTTGCTTCACGGTCTACTGCTGACTGACTATTTGAACTTGCAGGTTGCGTTAAGTTTGACATAAATACCCTGATCCCTGGTGTTGTCAACTGAGAAGGTCTGGCTAATTGATCATTAAATGAATGCGTCGAAGGAACATGTACATGATCGCCAGCCATTAAAGTCATGTTTGGTACTTTCTCTCCCGTTAGCATACCACGTAAATCCATATTGAAAACCTGACCATTACGGATGACCTTAATTGCTGAAATATCAGCATCTGGGCGCACCCCACCAGAAGACTTCACCGCGGCGGCTACATTACGCTGAATGGCTTGGTCACCAGCAAAGTTACTGCCATCATCTTTAAGTTCAATGGGGAGTTTTTTGTTGATCATGTGCTGACCTGGCTCAAATACTGCGCCAGAGGTGGTGATTTCAATAGGTGCCCAGCTAATAGGTAATATACTGATACGCACCGCATGGGCCAACATCAGATTTTCATCGATTAATATGTTTCTGATTTGATTGTTTAATTGATTAAGAGTCAGTCCTGTAACTGAAATTGGCGGTAAATAAGGCAGATAGATATTGCCGTCGGCATCTACTTCCACATCTTTACTAAATTCATCACCATTGAGTATTTTTACCGAAATTTTATCCCCTACAGATAATGACAACGCTTGCTGGGTATCAACCACCATCGACTTATTACCGAAAATTGGCGCAGTAGGGAAAGTCGTATGGTTTGAGGTCACAGCGCTGACCTTTCTGTTATAAGGCGTTTTTTGGCCAAAGTAATGGCAGCTAGTGAGTTGCTGCTCTAAATCACAAACATCTTGCTCAGCTGGTTGCATAGGGGTCACGCAAGCGGTTAAGCCTGCGATAATAGCGATAGAAAGTAGTGATTTGAATATGTTCATTTCTGTTCCCCTTTACGTCCGTGATTTAGTGGTTCCTGCTTAGCTTGCTAACTCTGAGATGATTTGTTCATCAAAGTCAGAGGGTTCAACAATGCTGCTATGACGCAAAAAATCTAACGCTAACGCCTCAGTTTCAAAAATCTCAAAAATATGGTGTAGGCGCGTTAATTCAATTAATGAACGTACCGCAGGACTAGGTGACAGTAATACGATGTTGCCTTGATAATTAAGCGCTTGATTACGGGCGGAGATAAGCACAGATAAGCCACTTGAATCGATGTACTCTAAATGCTGCATGTCGATAACTAAGCGGGTATGGCCTCTATCAATATAATCAACCAGTGCCGCTCGGTAAGTTGGGGTATGAGCCATAAACATTCTGATAGGTAATGTTACTACACTTGCATGTTGGGCTACTTTGATTTCAAATTTCATAACCTGCTCCTAAACATCTATTGATGCGCTAACTTTGATTAACTAAATCGTGATGAGATAAATGACGTCTAAAATTGAATGGGTGGATTAATCATTTATCCTCTGCTTAATCTATAGTTAGCAGGATGCGTGCCAATTATTTAGTTGTTATTAATCAGTGGTTTGAGGTTTTGTTTTGCTGTCGTCTGGCTGTGTGTTGCTTATTGCTAAGCTTTAATTGCGGTTTAAAACTATGTCGTTGCAGAATGCAAAAGCACTGATTACAACTTCACGACCTAGTATTTGCAATTCGCAGTATTGATTTAGTTTATATTGCAGGGAAGGGTCAGCCTAAGTACAGATAATATGAATTTTCGATAAAACGGCTTTGGTTTGATATAGATTGTTTGATATGGATTGTTTGATATAGAGTGTTTGCTAACTTGTATTTGGGCAAAGACGTATTTCAAGTTGGTTTATGAATGTCTGGACATAACTTTAGCAACTAAATATCTACTAGGTTCTTTCCTAGTAGTGATAAAATATCCGCATTAGAATAACCGAGAAAATCTATGTTTATCCATCATGTTAACGGCATCGACTGGCTGGTGATTACAGCTTTTGAAGAACTTAAAACTTTATTTATTGAAGAAGCTGGTGCGATCCCCTTTTGCTTCTCAACCGCCAGCGAATTGAACCTGATTGATCAAGCCAAGCGCACTTATGGATATTTGCCTGCACTCAGCGGCGTAATCACAGATACTGGCACTTTTCAACGTCAGGATAACGAAGAAGATTTGAACCCACAACTTGCCTGCATAGTTGAGGGGCGTGGTCGGGTATTTATCTATCACGGCGGCTTTGTGGCTTTTGTGGATGACGAGCAAACCTTTATTACCCGAATGGACTGAACATTATTCAGTAAGTTGAAATCGGCGAATTGGCATCCTTAGCCATGCAAAGCTGGATTAACTATGTTGTTATCGCTAATGCTTATCAAAGGTGTGTCGCTATTGGTTTACATTCCGCCCAAAGCATTAGCCCAAGTTTATACTTAATCTCAAGTGAGTGCCTAATACCGTTGCCTGTTGCTGCACCTGATCCATCCATTGATGCATTATCCATAAGCCGCGGCCGTTGGCTTTGTGTTTGTTAGGACAAGTGCTAGGGGGGGCTAGTGGGGTAAAGTTTGAGTTATCTAATATATCAATAATCAACTTGTTATCGTTTTTCTGTAATAACAGCTTAATATCTTCAGCGTCATCAGCGCTGTGCTGTTGCACATTATTGGTGGCTTCGAGTGCACAACTGATGAGTTTGAAGCGTTGTAATGGCTCAACCTTATTGCTGATCAAAAACTGTTCTAGTTCGTCATAAACTTGATCTGCTGTCATTGAATTGATGCTTATGTTCAATTGAGTGTTATTCATATTAACTCCTTAAGCTGTGGGTCACTGTGGGTTAATTCAAAAATATAAGCTGTTAATTTAAGTGCTTATCTTCGTTCTAAATCTAACTCTATAATCAGCAATAATTGGCATACAGTTATCATCACAATGATTGCTATAACTTTTTAATCGGGTGCGGTAAATAGTAGCAGTGACATATCATCTTGGGGTTGCGACTGCTGCCAAAGGTTGAGTAAGTAACTTAAGTGACTCAATAAATTCGCCGCTGGCATGGCTTTAGCTGATAAGCAGCGCTGTTTTAAGCGCTCTAAGCCAAACATGCCAAACTTTGGATGATTAACTTCATACACGCCATCTGAAAACAGCAGTAGTTGCTCACCCGGGTAAAGTTGGTATTGACCACTTTGGTATTGGCAGTGTTTATCAATACCAATTGGCATACCTGTGGGCACATCGATGCTTTGCACATCGAGTTTAGAAATGATTAATGGTAATGGGTGACCTGCATTACACAGTTGTAATTCATGGGTGTTTATATTGATTTTACCTATCATTACAGTGGCAAACTGGCCCAAATTACCAGGATCATCAAAGAGATTGTTTAAGGCATTCATGACCTTTTCTGGCGATTGCTGCCAGTTCATCCTTTGGGGTGATAAGCCTTGGGCGAGGGTAAAACTGAGCATAGCAGCACTGGCACCGTGACCCGATACATCGATAACATAGAAGCCTATCCACTGTTCATCAATTTCAAAGCATTGCAAAATATCGCCTGCAAGTTCCTCTGCGGGTTCAAAATAATGTCGGATAGTCCAATTATTGAAGGCTAAATTATTTTTTGGCAGTAAGGATTGCTGCAAAATCGCAGCTTGGGTCAGTTCAGACTGTTTTTGAGAAAGTAAACTTTGCAGCTGTTGCTTACTTTCAAGTACCGACTTTTTTGCTTGAATGAGCCTTACTGCAGCTTGAATTTTGACTTTTAATACTGAGGCCAAAAAAGGTTTGGTAATGTAATCATCAGCACCTGAGTCCATAGCATAAATCATGTCTTGAGTTTGATCGTTACCGGTTAAAAGCAAGAAGTAACCGGGATCTGTTTTGGTCTTTAGTCTTTTACACAGCTCAACACCGTTCATCCTAGGCATGCGCCAGTCGCTGACAATTAAGTCAAACTGCTGGGTACGGCACTTCTCCAGTGCCGTTAAGCCATCTTCACATTGCACCATCTCAAACTGTACATTTTCCGGCTGAAAACTTTGAATTAAACTGGCAATGTAATAGCGTTCACTGAATGTGTCTTCCACTAACAGGATGGAGATAGTCGACGTTGACGCATTAGCATTTTGCATGGCGATTCTCTATTAAGTTTGTTTAATAACTTATTAAAGCAAAAGCTGTTCCATAATTTTTAAATAATAAAATCAGGTGGTTAAGAAGCTTTCTAGTAAGATTTACTATTTGCATTTTCAGATTGGGAATAATTTTTTGCAAAATGCGAACAGGTAATTCATAGTGAGTAATAATGTAGTAAACATTTGCTTTGGAATAGATTTTTGACAGGGTTAAACAGCGCTGTTTGCAAAATGCATCAGGAGAAGGAATTTGTCATTTAGATTAAAAGCGATAATTGCCATTGGATTAATGCAAGTCGTACTATTACTGATGCTAATTGTTAATAGTTTAGCTGTTATCAAAGAGACCAATCAGCAAGAAGCAAGGCAGCAAGCTCAACTTGCAGCGCAGCTGGTGGCTAATAGTATTAACCCTGATAAGGCCCGCGAGTCCATCTTACTGCTTAAACAATCTTTAGAAGCCCACCACATTAGCCATATTGATTCAATTGAAGTATCCATAGCAGATAAGCTATTGTATTCGGCTCAGCGTAATGGCCAAGGCATGTTTGAGATCATTAAAGCTGTGACCCCAAAAGAGCATACGGTTGAGGTGGTGGCAGTATCTAATAATGGCACTGGCATTCAAATAAGCGTACTTGTTAATACCGATGAATTTGATAATAGCGTTGAAGCAGTGGCGTTGAAATATAGCGCATTAATGATTTTAGTGATCATTTTGATTTCATTTTTATCTTGGTATCAGGGCCTTAAGCTCATCAGACATATTTTTAATATTCAGCATGCCTCAAAGCGGGTGCTTGAAGGGGAATTAGGGGTGCAAGTGCATGAGCCCGGCACCCAAGATATCACCGATACGACTAACGCCTTTAATGCCATGCTTAAAAACTTGGATGAAAAACGCAGTGATTTACAAGGTGCCAATGTTCGCTTAAATACCATATTAGATTCAGCGGCTGATGGCTTTGTCATTATTGATGTTAACGGCGTGATTAATGAAGTGAATAATGCCGTCAGTAAGTTATTTGGCTATGAAAAAGCACAGCTTATTGATGAAAATGTGTCTATTTTAATGCCGATGGCAGATCGCTTTATGCATGATGGCTATATCAAGCATTATCTTACAACGGGTGATGCAAAAATTATTGGTAACAGTCGTGAGTTAAAAGCGCAGCATAAAGATGGCAGCTTATTTCCTATCGAGCTAACCATTTCAAAAATGCAAATTGATGGTGAGATTCTATTTTTAGGCTTTATCAAAGATTTAACCGAACTTAAAAAAGAGCAACAAACCGCTGCCAGAACTCAATCTATTTTGGTGGCAACCATTGAAGCCACCCATGATGCGTTAATCTCTATTGATATTAGCGGCAGAGTGGTTGAGTTTAATGCTGCGGCGGTCAAACTGTTTGGCTATGAGCGCGAAGAGGCATTAGGTGAAAGGCTGGAAGATTTAATTATTCCCGCAGGTTTCCATAGTGCCCATAAAAATGGCATGGAGCATCACCGCCGCACTGGTGAAGGGCCTGTGCTGAATAATCGCATCGAAGTTCCTGCCCATAATAAAGCTGGCGAGGAGTTTCCGGTTGAATTGCGGGTGATCCCCATTCAATTAGGTGATGAAATGTTCTTCACCGCTTTTTTACGCAATATTTCAGAGCAAAAATCCAGAGAAGAAGAATTAAGATTAGCCAAAGAGCAAGCAGAGGCGGGCAGTGAAGCTAAGTCACGATTTTTAGCCACTATGAGCCATGAAATTCGCTCACCACTGAATGCCGTACTTGGCAGTGTTGATTTGCTTTTAGACTCTCAACTTGAAAAGGGCCAGCGCATGTATGCTCGCGCGGCTAAAGAAGCGGGCTCAGTCTTGTTAAGTACCATTAATGATATTTTGGACTTCTCGAAGATTGAAGCTGGGCAAATGCAACTGGAAGCTAAAGAGTTTCAACCTGATAAGTTAGTCGCGCAAGTGTTACAGATTTTGTCCCATAAAGCCCATGATAAAGGAGTGCATCTTGGCAGTGTTATTGACCGAGATGTACCGCAAATTTTAATCGGAGATGCGCAGCGTATTAGGCAAGTGCTGCAAAACCTGGTGGATAATGCGATTAAGTTTTCAACCGATGGGTGTATTGCTGTTGAGATTGAGATTATCAACCGCGATAACGGCAAGGTGCAACTGAGCTGTAAGGTAAAAGATCAAGGCATTGGGATCAGTGAAATATCACAACAGAAGTTATTTAGAGAGTTTTCTCAGGTTCATGACACGCATACCACCAGTTATGCAGGTACAGGCTTAGGCTTAGCCATATGTTCTGAACTGGCTAAAATGATGGGGGGCAACCTCAGCGTTCAAAGCCAACTAGGCCAAGGAAGTGAGTTTACATTAACTGTGGTACTTGATGAACCTGCTGAAATAACAACTGTTGATATTGCTTTATCAACAGCGCCTCGGGTGTTAGTGATTCACCCCGATATGACCCTTTGTGAGTTAATTGAAAAGCAATACCGCCAATATGGCGTCGAGACATGCTTTGCGCATCAGCTCAGCGAGCTTGATAGTCAATCAAGCAACAACGGCCAATTTGATGTCATCATGCTCGATGAAAGCTGTATTTTAGACTGTGAACATCAAAGCGTAGAGGGCTTATCAAATCGCTATTTGACTAAGACAGGCTATATCACGGCTTTGTTATCTGGGGTGAATACACAAGTGCAGGCGCGCAGTACTGACTTAGGCATAGTCGAGTCTGTCAGCAAGCCGTTAAGCCGAGAGATATTACTAAGCTTAATCAGTAATGCCAGTAATGTAGAAAAGAGTGATAAGCAGATCATTGAAAGTAAATTAACCCTGCCTGATGGCTGTAAATTATTACTCGCAGAAGATAGCCCAGTAAACCAAATGGTCGCAGGTACGATATTGACCAATAGCGGCGCAGTCATGACCTATGCTAATAACGGTGTAGAAGCGGTAGAGATAGGGTTAAAGCAAGAGTTTGATTTAATTTTGATGGATATTCGTATGCCTGAAATGGATGGCCTTGAAGCGTGCCGTAAAATTTTAGCCAGTAAGCCTGATCAAATTATCTTGGCCATGTCAGCCAACGTATTCAGTGAAGAGGTTGCAGCATGTAAAGACGCCGGCATGCTTGGGTTTATTGGTAAGCCGGTTAAAAAGCAGGATTTGATCTCTGGGATAAATTACTGGTTAACTCAGGTGAAGGGCAATGCTAATGACGCGATGGAAATAACTCATGAGGTTAGTGACGAGGTTAGTGATATTGCTGCAGAGAAAGAAACTCACATTAAGCCAACAGCTGAGGTAAATGAAATCCTATTAGCTGACACCTCAAATGGCTTAATAGCTGAAACCACACATGAAACTATAACTGATGATGTGTTGTTGGATCAGCAGGTGTTTGATGAGTTACTAAAAGCGGTAGGTGAAGCAAGCTTAGTTAAAATGATGAAGGTATTTCATAATGAAACTAAGATGCGTATCGATATTTTAAAAACCATCACTGCCAATGGAAGCCGAGCAGAGATTGAAGATCAAGTTCATACCATTAAAAGTAGTGCAGGCAGTTTTGGGGCGCAAAAGTTATCTGAAGTAGCCATTTTACTTGAGGCCGCAGCCAGAACCGAAGATGAACCTTTAGCCGCATTATTTGAGCAGATATTTGTGGTTGCTGAGCAAAGCTTGACGTTAATTGAGCAACGATTTGATATCGGTCATAAATAATTAAATAAGGAAGTTACCCATGGGATTTAGTGCCGTTCTTGTAGAAGATAGTATGTCATTAGGCGCATTGTACAGCGAATACCTTTGTGCCGAAGGCGCCGAAGTCACCCTGGTTAATTTTGGTGAAGATGCATTAAAAGAACTTGCCCGTAAACAACCAGACTTATTAGTGTTAGATATTAAATTGCCGGATATGTCGGGAATGGATATTTTGACCAAAGTGCAGCAAGACTACCCGCAGATCACCGTCATTATGATCACTGCTTATGGCACCATTGATTTAGCCGTAGATGCCATGCGCGCCGGTGCGTTTGATTTTCTAGTTAAGCCTTTTGATAGTAAAAGGTTGGCGATTACTGTGCGTAATGCTCTGAAGCAAAAAGACTTATTGGCACTTGTGACCAATTATGAAAATAGCCTCCCAAAAACCAATTTTCATGGCTTTATTGGTGACTCCTTAGCCATGCAAACCGTATATAACACCATTGATTGCGTGGCCAACAGTAAAGCGTCAGTGTTTGTGATGGGCGAAAGTGGCACAGGTAAAGAGGTTTGCGCCCAAGCGATCCATCAAGCAGGAACACGAGCACAAGAAGCTTTTATTGCTTTAAACTGCGCCTCAATTCCGAAAGATTTAATTGAAAGCGAAATTTTTGGTCACACCAAAGGTGCGTTTACTGGCGCTGTGAGTAATCGTGATGGCGCAGCAACTCGTGCTGATGGTGGCACTTTGTTTCTTGATGAACTTTGTGAAATGGATTTAGAGTTGCAAAGTAAATTGCTACGCTTTATTCAAACTGGGGTATTTCAGCGTGTAGGCGGCACTAAAGAAGAAAAAGTTGATGTGCGTTTTATTAGTGCCACCAACCGAGACCCATGGAAAGAAGTGCAAGAAGGACGCTTTCGGGAAGATTTATATTATCGCTTACATGTTATCCCTATAGAACTGCCACCTTTAAGACAAAGGGGCAAAGACGTGATGTCTATTGCTAAAAAGCTGTTGAAGCAATACAGCAAAGAAGAGGGCAAATCTTTTAAACGTTTCTCTACCGAAGTTGAACGTTGCTTTGTCAATTACCCATGGCCAGGTAACGTGCGTCAACTGCAGAATGTGATCAGGCAAATTGTAGTGCTTAACACAGCCGAAGAAGTGTCTTTGGCCATGTTACCTGCGCAAATGACTGCGCAAATGAGCACCGCAGTGTCATTGTCGATGACAGATTTAAACACCTCAGCCGCACCAGTAGAGGCAAAGGCGCATTATGCAAGCGAGTCAGGCTTTGAAAATGCGGCTCAACAGGCCCTACAAAAAACAACAGAAACAGCTCCTAATCAACAAACTCAGGTCGTTGATGATGATATACAGCCATTGTGGTTAATCGAAAAAATGACCATTGAAACCGCTATTGAGCAATGTGACGGTAATATTCCAAAAGCCGCGGGTTTATTAGATGTAAGCCCTTCGACTATCTATCGTAAAAAGCAGCAATGGGAAGATAAAGGTTTGTAGTTTAAAGAGTCTGGTTTAGCTTTAGTTACATAGGAAATACAGAAAAGCCCATCAAATGATGGGCTTTATTATATTTCAGTGTGTTAATTTGCTATTGTGGTTAGCAATTAAAAATCACGTTCCCAGCCAGCGTAAACGGTGGTTTCCCAATCGCTGCTGGTATCAACTTCAGGATACTCACTGTAGCCAACAGTGCCGCCAAGTTTTAACTTACCTTCATAAAATGGTCGGTGGTAACTGGCATCAAGCTGCAACAAACGCTCATAACGGCTAGGGGATACCGGATTTCCACCAGTTGGGTTACCAGTGTCTACCCCATCAAAGTTAAGTTTGGCATAACGAAACTTAGTCGATAAGCTTTGGCCATGTTGTAGTTGAGTAATACCACCTAACACCACAACGCGAGAATCATTATCATAGGTGCTGCCTAAGCTGCGGCCATAGTAACGATAACCACTTTTATAAAAGCCGTGTTCATACATGCAGTTGTAGACGTTAGAGTCTTCGCCACAGGCAGCTGCAGTATCTGAGTATTCAGCAAAAAAACGGGTGTTAAGTGAGGCAATAAAAACATCAACCCCACCCATGTTTGAGGCGTTAATCAGCTTATGTTTCTCATTGTGATAGTCTTCGTGGATGCGCTCGTAGTAAATACCATAAGGTACGCCCCAAGCGGTATCAGACCATCTAAAATCGTAACCTGCGAGCATGTTTTCTTGACCGTTTTCAAGCTCACTTTCAGACATCCCGCCATTAAATAAGCCATCCCACCAATCAGACAAGCTGTTGCCGTAGCCTTCACCGCCCCATTGCATGGTCCAAGAAAAGCCAATTTCTAATTTTGAAATGGGTCTTAGGGTACCACGAGCGCCCCAATGCTGGGTGTCAGGCACATAGCGATCACTTTCCATTTGGCTAAAGCTGGTGGTAAAGGTCCACGGACCAACCCAGTTTAACCAAGGGGTTTCAAAGGCATTACTGTCATTACGAGAAAAGGTAATGCCTGGCATAGGTCTGGCATTGGTGGTTTGGATTAAACCTGAGTCCCAACTTGGGCCCCAATATTTTTGCACTGCGCCGCCAGTGACAATCCAGTTACCCAGTTTGACTGCTGCAAAGCTATTATCTAGGCGAGTTTCATTGCCATCTGCTGAGTCGTAATGGTAACTCGCTGCTAAGCGGCCACTAAACCAGTCTTGGGTGACTTCTGCTGTAAATTCAACTTCAGCTTTGTCGCGATAGTCATTACCGTAACCAATAAAGCGAGCTTTTTCATTGGCGCCACTTAAGCTTGCACCTAAAGTCACAGCTTGGTGATCTTTATTGTAAGCGCGCATCACACGATGATAAGCATCTTTTTGATGCACCGACATTGGGCTGTCAGCAGCATTATCTAAATCTTTTTTTATCCCAGACCACATCAAAGGAAAGGTAGTCACAGGCTGAATAATAACGCCAGTATCAGAAAGTAATTGTATATCTGCTCTAAGCGGCAAGTCTGTAGGTTCCACCCACCAAGCGGCTTGGGTAGAAAAGCTAGTAAATAGTGCTATCCCTGCTAGTATTTTTAACTTCATTGAATGCTCTTTGGGGTGAAATGACTCACCAAATGATAAAAATTAGTTGTTAGCGCTATGATAACAGCCAATTGTGTAATTAACGTATTGAGAAAAGCAATTTTTACTGAATGTTACAAAACACTCAAGCCTCGCGGCACAAAGGTAGCCAGTTAGTTACAAAAATTATTGATGCAGCCTGAGGATTAATTTTTTGTATTAATTGATAATTAGTCAATGATTAGCGCAAGCAGCGAATGGCTGCAGAGCAGTAGGCCTGCAATATGCAATCCTGTAAGCTAGTAAAATTAAGCTGCCAGAACAGTTTGGCAGAGATTCGATATTTTGAAAACTGTGAAACCTTATATATGAAAATAGTGTTATTAACCCATGAGCGAGAGCTAACCAGAGCAACCAATACTGGCCAGTGGGTTACGCAAGTCTTGGCTGATGCTGCGCCGGTGATCACTTGGCAACGTAAATCCCCAAGTGATGAGTTATTGCAAATGATCGCCTCAGGAAAAGTGGCTTTAGTGTTCCCATCTGAAGAGGAGACAAACCCGTTAAAGGTTGATGATGAGGCTTTTTCAGAAAAGTCGTCTAAGGCTGCAGTTATCCCTTCATCTACTACTTCTAAACCGTCAGCTTTAGCTCAGTTTGATGCGCTAGTGATCATCGATGCCACCTGGCAAGAAGCGCGCAAAATGTATAACCGCAGCCCTTATTTACAGGCGCTTGAAAAAGTCAGCTTAACGCCGAAACATGCATCTTTATATCAATTAAGGCGCAATCAAGTAGAAGGGGGGTTATGCACTGCAGAGTGCGCGATTGAAATACTCAATGAGATTGGAGAAAACGAGCTGGCCGCTGAAATTACCGCGCTATTATTGCAGCAGTTGAATCTCAAGGCGTAAACTCAACAATATAATAAAAGGGTGAGCTATTTGCTCACCCTTTATATCTATCAGTTGTCGTTATTTAATTCAGCTTGCTACTGCGTGTAGGTAAACTTTTTACGCAACTTTATATCAGCGACAGACGCGCCAATCATCACTTCAAATTCACCGGTTTCAGCGAGCCAATCATTGGATTTTACATCCCAAAAAGATAAGTCTCGTGTGGTTAAGTTGAAACTCACTTGTTTGCTTTCACCGGCTTTGAGCCACACTTTATTAAAGCCTTTTAACTCTTTGGCAGGTCGCGGGAGACTGGCGTTAAGATCATGCAAATATAACTGAGTCACTTCAGCGCCAGCGATGTTACTGCTATTGGTTATTGTTGCAGTAACAGTAATCGTGTCATCAGCTTTGATATGATCAGTTGAAAGTTGAATGTCTGAGTAGGTGAAATCGCTATAGGATAGACCGTGGCCAAAAGGAAATTGTGGGGTGATATTTTGTTGCTCGAACCAGCGATAACCAATAAATACACCTTCGCTATAACGTGATTCCTTTTCGTTATAATCATTTAGGGCAATTGGCGCGGTATCAGCGAGTTTTTTCGGTAATGTTATCGGCATCTTTCCGCTGGGGTTTTCATCACCAAATAGGATGTCAGCGTAAGCATGTCCAGCTTCCATACCGCCATACCAGCCCCATAACACAGCATTGGCATCATCTGCCCATGGCATTTCTACCGCTGAGCCTCCAATCATAAATACCACGGTATTTGGGTTAGCTGTTAATAGCTTAGCGATAATTTCATCTTGTTGACCTGGCAACTTCATATCAGGGCGATCAATAGATTCACGATCATCAGCATGGCTCAAACCACCAAAATAAACTACTGCATCAGCGTTTTTCGCTGCGGCGAGATATTCTTTTTCTGTGTTATATAAGTTGTTAGGTGTTTCCCAGCCTAAAGTGACGGTTTCATCACCTTGATAAGTTAGGCTAAATGCATAGGTTTCATCTGCGGTTAGCTTGATATCTTGGCTTAACACTTTTGCATCAGTGACCTGAGTACTGCTGACTAAGCGGTTATCATTAATGGTTAACGATACTGTGCCGCTACCTTTAATCTTTAAGGTATGGTTGCCCGTTTCCATTGGCTTAATGTTAGCTTTGATTTCGATGATTTGCGCTTTGCCCTTGGAATCAAACTGTGGGTCTGCAATCCATGATTCACTGCTTAATTGCTCCATCTTGGTATCGGTAAAGTAATTAATCTGCCATGACGGCGTGCCAGTCCAATGTCGTGTGGTGAGGTAATCATTGGGAATGGGCATAAATTGACTACTGGCAGGGCGCATATGTTCAATCTTTACCTTGCTTCCTGCTTGCTCAAACTTAGCTTTAAGACCATCAAGTGGGCTTATTTCATATAGGGCTTTGACTTCTGATGAGCCGCCACCGAAACCATGACGCTTATCGGCATTAGGGCCTAAAACCAGAATGTTTGTTACCTTGTTGCTATCCAGTGGCAATACGCGATTATCATTCTTTAATAGGACAACACCGTTGGTGGCAATGGTTCTTGCATCATCACGATGGGCCTGGGTATTGCGCTCGCCTGATAAACGTTGTTTATCCATCATACCGATACTGAGCTGAACTCTTAGAATACGGCGAACCTTATCGTCTAATTCAGCCTCAGGCACTTTGCCCGCTTTGATCATCTCTAATAGCGGCTTTGCTAAAAAGTATTCATCGTAACTGGCTACGTCAGTACCCATTTCGATATCAAGGCCATTCATGGCGGCGTCATAGGTATTGATATCAACATTCCAATCTGTGAGAAGCACGCCTTCGTAGCCCCATTCACCTTTTAAAATGGTTTTAATGAGATGCTTACTTTGATTAGCATTAGTACCACGAAATTCATTATAAGCGCCCATAATCGCGTGCACATTAGCGAGCTTTACTGCGGCTTCAAATGCCGGTAAATACACTTCTCGTAAGGTACGCTCATCGGGTATGGCGTTAACGCCTGTGCGGTTTAACTCTTGCGTGTTAAGGGCATAATGCTTGGCAGTGGCGCCTACATCATTGGCTTGTATGGCTTTAATTGTCGGTACTACCAGTGCAGCCGCCAAAAATGGGTCTTCACCCATGTATTCAAAGTTACGACCATACAAAGGTAAGCGGGCTAAATTTACCCCAGGGCCGAGGATTAAATCCTTATTACGATGACGGGCTTCAGCGCCTAAAACATTGCCGTGTAAGGTCGCCATTTGCGGGTCCCAGCTGGCAGCAACCGCGGTTAATGGCGGCAAGTAAGTGGAGTAGTCATTGGTCCAGCCAGCAGGCGCCCATGAGTTTCTGTCAATTTCATAACGTACGCCATGGGGGCCATCAGACATCCACATTTCATGAATGTTTAATCGCTCAATTGCTGGGATGTTAAATTTACCGCCAGCATGCACTAGAGAGACTTTTTCTTCTAAAGTCAGTTGCGGCAAAAGGCGCTCAATTTCAGCTTCTACATTGGACAAACGATGTTGTAAGCGTTGTTGTTCACTTATTGATAAAACCGATAAGGCATGAGTTTGTGATGAAGCTTGAGACTGTGATGAGGCATTCACCGAAGACGCAACAACATTTGTTGAAACACTGATAAGGCTTGTTGCAGCCGCAGTAAGTGTTAACGCTAGCTGAACCTTTTTTGTAAGCCCTTTCATAGCTGTTGGTGTTTTCGGTGTCATCACAGGCTCCTTGCTGGATTGGCTTTTGCTATTAATGTTTTAGTCATGTACTCGTTTGTACAATGTTAGTTTGTTAGGTATTAAGGCATACGGCTTGTTCAATCACTGACTTGGCGGATAATTACTGTAGATATTATTCAATATTGATAAAAATATTGGCGGTTAGCCGACCAGTATCAGGATTACTGTCAATGTCAGTATCAAGGTTTACCAAGGTCGAGTGTAATAGGTTACCGGGGTAAATCACCAAACGGTGTTGCTTGTATTCAATTTGATGATGTTGCTGATAATAGGCGTTACTTTCAACAAAATACTTGGCAGGTTTAGGGGCTATTTGCTGTAAATAGGGCTCGGCAGCATTAAAATATTGCTGCATGTTTTGTTGAGTAATACGTTCAAAACCACTGGGTTTATGTTTAAAAAACGCCGTGGCGCCGTGGGGCTGGTCGTTCAAATATTGTAAAATGGCAAAATAGTAGGGCGCAGGGGTATCAAAGTGGGGGATCCGCTGCAAGGTGGTTAAGCTTTCTGGTTGACGGTTAATTAACGAAAAATAGGTCGCTTGAGGCTTAATTCGTAAATTGGTTGGCACCTTGTACACATCATAAATTAGCTGGAATATATGATTAAGCAATTCAATAACATAGTCTTTAGGTAATTTTGCCCGCACACCAGGGTAGTAAGACCCCATATCGAGATTGAAATCGATTTGACTGGCACAGGCCTGAAGCTCAGATACATCAGCAGTAAAGTCATCAATCACAATCACCGGTGTTTTTAACTCACCGATATAAACCACTTGCGGCTTGATGGGCTTTTTGACCAGCACCATAGCATTTAAGTTATTGCTGCCAGCCGGCTTATGTTTATCTGGCATATGTTTATCTGGCATATGTTTATCTGACTTAGGTGCTGCTGATGTTACATCGACCATAATATGCGGATCCGTTATCTATACCTATCAAGCGATTAGAATGAGTTAAAGCATTTTTGATTTGCAGTAATGCTGCACAAACTCATAATGATCAGGCAAATTAGCCACTTTGTGTTTCACTTTTGCTTTGATATTGCCTAAGAAGCTTTCAAGTTCTGCATCTTCCATCATATCCACAATCGGGTGATATTGTTTCGGCGCTAGACCTTGGCCCATCATTACTTGTATCCAAGAGCTTTCACCAAATAACTCATTACCGTGTTTGTAGACTTTACCTGAAGCATCAAACATATCGATACGATGTTGCAATGAGGCAGGTACGTCCATGCTCTTACAATGACGCCAAAAACGTGTATCGACTCTGTCAGTGACTTTATAATGCAAGATAATGAAGTCACGAATATTCTCGGTTTCTGTGCGAGTCTGTTGGTTAAACTCATTGATATCTTCTTCAACAATGCCTTGTGAAGGGAACATTTGCAGTAAACGTACAATACCGCGCTGAATTAAATGAATGCTGGTGGACTCTAGAGGCTCTAAAAAGCCAGAAGAAAGACCAATAGCGACACAGTTTTTATCCCAGGTTTTACGGCGACTACCGGTGCGGAACTTTATCACTCGTGGTTCAGTTAATGGTTCACCTTCAATGTTTTCCATTAAGGTGGCTTTAGCTTCATCATCACTGATGTATTTACTGCAAAACACAATACCGTTGCCAGTGCGGCTTTGTAGCGGGATGCGCCACTGCCAGCCGGATTCTCGGGCAATTGAACGAGTATAGGGAATGGGCTTGCTGGTGGTTTTTGTTTGCACCGCAATGGCGCTATCACAAGGTAACCAATGGCTCCAGTCATCAAAACCTGCATTAAGGGTTTGCTCGATTAATAAGGCCTTAAAGCCGGTACAATCAATAAATAAGTCACCTTCAATCACTTCACCTGACATCAGTGTTAACGCGCTGATATGGCCATTATCATGGTGCTGCTGTACCGCTGATATTTTGCCTTCAATACGCTTAATACCGTGCTGCTCTGCAATAACCCGCAAGAACTTGGCGTATAAGCTGGCATCCATATGATAGGCATGGTTGTAATCTTGATTAGGTAACACGGCAAATCGACCTTCGCGGGCGGCCAAATGTTCGGTGCAATAATCACCAATTTCACTGACTAGCCCACGTTGCTGACCCTTAAGCCAAAAATGTTGAAAGCCACAAGCCCAGCAATCTTTGCCTAAAAAACCAAATGAGTGAATATAATCTTTGCCGACGTCATGCCAGTTTTCAAAAGAAATGCCCAGTTTAAAGGTAGCATTGGTGGCCGCCATGACATCTTGTTCTTTAATGCCTAATAAGCGATGAAAAATATGCAGTGTTGGGATGGTTGCTTCACCGACACCCACAGTACCGATTTCATCAGACTCAACTAATACTACTTCAAGGTTTTTACCTAATAACTTAGTTAATGCCGCAGCTGTCATCCAACCTGCGGTGCCGCCACCGGCGATGACGACCTTTTTAATGGGTTTATTTGGTATGTTCATTGGCATTCCTTAAACTGTATTTGCTTGTAATATCATGATATTAAAGACGTATTTGCTAAAATAAGTTGCTTGGCAAAAGCGGTTAGCGTTTTAATTTATTGATTAAATCAGCTCTTAATTTACGTGCATTGAGCTCATCTAGCGGTTTGGTTTGCATCCCTTGAGCCTCTTTAGGGATGTGCGCTACATCGTCGTCATCATGGTCAAAAACATAATGCTCAAACATGGCTTTCCATGCTTGGCGCTGCGCTTTTGGTAATGAGCGTAAACTCAGCATCGCCAAGGCTAGGGCATTATTGGGTCTACCTAAATAACCTGGACTGTCACGCCACCAGTGGGTAATAAGCACATTAAAGGCTTGATTACCCGCCACATGGTGCCACCACATACTTGGAACATAGAGTACGTCACCAGCTTCTAATTCAGCGGTTTGTGAGGCCGCTAATGCGTGGGTAAATTTAGGGAAACGCTCAAAGTCAGGATTATCGAAGTCCACCATGCTAATTTCTTGTCCGCCGGGGGCAAACTCCATCGGGCCAACATATAAATTGGCCACCTGTTCAGGTGGGAAAAGAGTAAAGGTGCGTTTTCCGACAACATTACAAGCGAGGTTTTGTGGAAAATCAAAGTGGGCAGCGATGCGAGATTGATTACCAAGCCAGACACTGGTGAGTGGTTTTATGGGGTTGATATTAACGCTATTTTCAGCCGCAAGTCCGGGCAAAAAATGGTTTATCTCGGTGGAGCCCATATAAATACTTGGCGGCAATTGATCATCTTGGTGGGCAAATAACTTATCAATCACTTGTCTTAAGTTGAGTTGGCTGGCTTGGTAATTAAAGCCATTGACCTGCTCATTATAAAAAACTCTGCCTTTATGTTCAGGCGCAACATAATAGGCAGTAACCGGCGTTTCTTGATAAAAAGACAACAGGTAGTCAGCGGCTGATTTAGCAGAATCTAAACCTGCCTGAACCAGCGGCCAATGGCGGCAAGCACCTTTAAAGATAACGGGCTGAACGGTGTTTTCAATATTCATTGCCTCAATCACAGCTTGAATATCTTCTAATGGACAATCATCTATGACTTTTACCGTCTGCTTTGCTGTCTGATTTAGTGCCATGCTCATTACCTTACATCCTATCAAGAACTTAATTTTTGTTGTAAATCCAATTTAATGAGATTTAGCTGTTTTGGGCATTTTTGAAATTAAGTAATTGTCTGATATTAGATTGTGATGCCAGCGCCATATAGATGGCATTGAGATAGCCATGTTGATGCAACTCGCCAAGCACTTCTGCTGATAACCCCGCTAAGGTGTCTTCATTAATGGTATAAAAACCAATCATTTGATGTTTTTCACCATTATCTAATTGCACATCTAGGGTGAAAGACTCCAGTAATTCTAATTTGATTAAGGTATCGATGAACTGTTTACTGTCACTTAAACCATGGTGAATCGCCTCAAGCATATCGCCTACTTCATCTAAATAGGGGGTATTACCACCATAAGGGAAAAATAAGGCTTCGCCTTCAGTTTCATTGATCCGAGGGTGGTTAGGGTCGAGGTGGATCACTCGTTGCACCTGCTCAACGCCATCTTCAGTCACTTTTTGTTGACCAATTAGAAATGGCTGACGACGCACGGTTAGTGGGATATATGATGCATTCCATTTACCATCTTGTAAGAACAGGTTTTCTTTGTGTTGGAAGCCAAATAACGCCACCGAATAGAATTGACCCGTTTGGCTGTCTTTTTGAAAAAAGATCGGATAATTAGCCTGCACACTGCGAAATTCTAACGGGAAAGTCACCGTGTACCATAAATTATCACCGTACTTTGCTGAGCGCTCAGTGATGATTTTCAAATCTTTGTGGTCGACGCTATTGAGTAATACTGGTTTGTTCATGCTGACATCCTAATCAAGTACAGTCATTGCTGTTTATGTTGTCGTTATAATTTATCAATGGGTTGGGTGCTAAATACGAGATAACCCATATTGTTGGATTTTATTAAGTAATTCTCGATTACTCGGTAATACTTGCTTTAAACCTTGGGTACGTTTGATATTGTCGGCAAATAATTGCTGAGCTCTATTTTGTAAAGAAGGTTTTAATTGGTTTGGCATTTGTGTTTCAAAGCCCATTCCGTAAAGCACAAATTGAAAGCTCGCAGCCGGAAACAGCACATCAGTATGTTGAATGTCATGACGGCTTGGAGGCTGGGTCTGCCATAGTTGTAACTGCTCTTGCAAGCTATCAGGAATGGTGGATGATTCACGATGATCATGCCAATAGTCACTGTCACTGCGTTTACTCAGCACATAATGCAATTTCAAAAACTCGATAATTTGTTGCCAATGTTGCTGAAAACGCTTATTCACTCTAGCCGATACAATATCCATCACCTGACGGTTAGCAGGGAGTTGCTGCGCAAGGGTATTAGCGCTCCATTCAACTAAGGCTAATGCCGATGCCTCTAAGGGCTCAATAAAGCCTGAAGCCATACCAATAGCCATACAGTTGTTTTTCCAGCACACCTGCCTATGACCTGGGGCGATGGAAAGCGCTCTAATGTTGAGATTATCAACATCTAACCCCGCGGTCGGTTTTAGATAATCGATCAGTTGTTGCTCCGCCTCAGCTTGCGTTGTATGACTCGACGAGTACACATGTCCAACACCGCGGCGTGTGGGTAAGCCGATATCCCAAATCCAGCCATTAGTTTGCGCGGTTGAATGGGTACATGAAGCGATATCTGTTTCAGGCTCAGGGTAGGGGACTTGTACCGCTAGGGCTGAGTCATTAAATAACACTGCCTTTTGGCAAATGAATGGCACTTCAAGTTGCTCGCCCAAAAGTAATGATTTCACCCCAGTGCAATCAACAAATAAGTCAGCTGCAATTTCACCTGAGTGTTTAGTGGCTAAATAGCCAATGTCGCCGTTGTCTTTTTTATGAATAGCCGTGACGTGA
Source organism: Shewanella sp. 3_MG-2023 (assembly GCF_030548765.1). Classification (NCBI taxonomy): domain Bacteria; kingdom Pseudomonadati; phylum Pseudomonadota; class Gammaproteobacteria; order Alteromonadales; family Shewanellaceae; genus Shewanella; species Shewanella sp. 3_MG-2023. Next base: position 86,280 of record NZ_JAUOSH010000016.1, read on the forward strand.
TCGCGTATATGGCTGACGCCGAGTTTTTCAGTGCAATGCTTTTGTAGCAGTTGACTAAATTTACCGGCGTTTAAATGGTAACCGTAATTATTTTGAAATTGATACTCAGCAGTGGTGATTTGCTTAGGCGCTAAAAATAGCTGACTCAGTTGGTTTTGCTGACCGACAGCATCAGCAAAGCTGACTTGGTCACGGTGGGGTAACCAATAGGGGCATAAATCAATTTCGTTAGTGCCCATCGGCAGGCTAAACGGGTGTAGATAATGATCGCTGCTTTTATTGCTTGGACTATTGCTTGGACTATTGCTTGGGTTATTGCTGTGGTTTTCAGTCAGCGAATGGGTCCAATTAATAAACCGTGAACCTTGCTTGAAGCTGGCATCGCAACTGATTAAAAATTCTGTTTCACTGATACCGATTTTTTTTAAGGTGGTGCGCATTGAAGGCCAAGTGCCTTCGCCAACGCCAATCGTGGCAACATCAGGGGATTCTATCAGGGTAATGTTGAGCTTGGGAGAGGGCGATAGTTTGCCATTATCAGCATTATGTTCAGCAGCCAGAATACCTGCTGTAATCCAACCTGCAGTGCCGCCACCGACAATGACTATATGATTTATCGCTTGTTCCATAAAAGGGCCTATTGTTTTTATTAATATCTTTAAGGCTTAGTTGTTAACTTAAACAGCATCGAATAATTTTCAGTCACTTACAAGGGATAGTTAGTGAAATCTGTATTCAGTAGTTTGATAAAAAAGTGCAACGTCCTTGTTGCTAATGGATGTAGCTTAAAAAAAGAGGTGACCATGGGGTCACCTCAAACGACCTTACTTTTTGATAGATTTACATACACATTAGAATGTGTAACGCGCACCTAAGCTATAACGTGCCCCAGTTTGGGTGTAGTTAAGTACTTCTGTGTACGAACGACCATGGGTACGGGTGTTTTCGTTGGTAATATTAAGACCTTCGAAGAACACGGTTAAGCCTTCTACTGCCGCAATGTCATAACCGATATTAAAATCAAGTTGTGAGTATTCTTCAGTATAAGTGGGGTTAGCACCAGTATCATTGCCGGTAGAGTTTAAGAACTCATCACGCCAGTTCCACGCTAAACGTGCTGAGAAACCATAGTCTTCATACATAGCAACAATGTTGGCAGTATCACTGATATTAGTTAATACTTTTTGTGGCGCATCAGCTGCACGAGAGACACTGTCAGGGCGACCTAAGTTAGTATTATCATAATCATCACCGGCATTAACTAAGGTGTAGTTAGCTTGTAAACCAAAGCCTGACTCACCAAAGAAGTGCTGTACTGCAAATTCCCAACCATCAATTACAGAGCTTTCACTGCTGTTAGTTGGTGATGTCAGAACGAAGTTCACACTTGGGTCACCAGGGTTACCGGTGATTTCAATATTGCCGTTATCAGGATTTATCGTAACGTTTGGATCTGTTGCGCCATAGTTGTCATAAATCCATTGACGTTGTTCAATTGCTGTTGTTGCCCCTGCAGCAATCGCTTCTTGAACGTATACCCCATTTGATGGATCAGGAATATTGTAAATATCAGAGTTAATCGCGTTGTTATCGATGAAGTTAGTCACATCTTTTCTGAAGTAACCAACCGAGACATAACTGGCATTGTCGTAGTACCATTCTGCAGAAAAATCGATATTTTCAGACTCTAACGGTAATAAGCTTGGGTTACCTGTAGAGCCGCTACCACCGCCACGGTTTGCAAGTGTACCAACTGTGGTACCACCTTGAATCGAGGTATAATCAGGGCGACCAATTGTTTCACTGTACGCCGCACGTAACATGACATCTTCTACCACTTCAATATTGAAGTTAAAGCTGGGTAAGAAGTAATCATATTCACCCGTTTGGGTTTGGAATACGCGGCTATCTGCAGCAGTACTTTGTAAAGCAATTTCAGTTTCTGCTATCCAAGTTGCTTCATCATATGATGAAACAGCAGATTTTGATTCAACATCTGTTTGCTCATAACGTACACCCACGTGCACATCAAATGGCATGTCACCGATATCGCCTTCGTAGTTATATTGGATATAAGCTGATTGAGACTCTTCTTGAGTAAAGCGGTCGGTATCGCTGGCGTAATCTGTTGATGGGCAGAAACCATTACCACAATCACCTACAGCAGTAGAACCATATAATTCAGCAGCGCGGGCACGAACTGCTTCAAAGTCCCATAAGAAAATCACATCTTGTGGGTCAATAGATGCTGAACCTTGATAATCTGAGAAGTCACCTTGTGAACCGTCAAATTTATCTTGCACGCTGCCTGCTGGGAACCAAGCTGGGTCAAAGTCACCTTCAGCGCCAACGCCACCCCAGTCATTACGTTGTACGTTTACGGATTGCGAATGGTTGTTTACGTCAGTTGCTGCAATACCAAAGTCAATGCTACCGGCTTCTTCAAAGATGTAAGTACCATTAATTTGTAGTTGCTCGATTTCAGACTTGTTACGAGCATTACCAAATACCGAACCAGTTACGCGCATGTCTTCTGGGCGAACTTGATTACCACCACCAACAGCAAGCACAGGCACATCACCAGTAAAGTCAGTTGCCGCACTAGTACGAATAAATGCTGCTGTACTTAAGTTACTACTACTACCGTTTTTATTGTTCGGTGAACGCTCAGCTTCAGAGCTATGGTAATCAAGTGATAAGAATAAGTTATCAGTTGCATCCCACTCTAAGTTAAAGCCAATTGAACCACTTTCATCACGGGTGCCATAATCGCCCGCCGCCATAGATAAATCAGCGCCGCCATCAGGATAGATTTCAGAATAAACCAGTGGTGAAGATACTGGCCCATCAGACCAAGTACTTTCTTGCGTTGGAACAAAGTTAAACCATGCCGAAACATCATGTGATTGAGTATCGATATCGTTTTGCATGTAAGTGTAATCTAACGTAGCACGAAGAGAATCGATTGGTTCGTACTGCAATACTAACTGACCGTTGGTACGAGCGCGTTGTTGCTCTTCAAAACGGTACACAGTTGTTTGTGGTACCGAGTAAACATCGCCTTCACCAGGTCGGTTTATTTGATTATCATCTTTTGGTACGCCGCCCCACTCAGCATTACTGCCACCCCAATCTTGGTCAACAATACCAGGGAAACTGCGCCAGCCGGTACCCACTTGGGCTTGCTGGTTACCACTTTCACGTTCTTGATAACTGGCTGAAATTGAAATACCAAATTTGCCATCAGCAAAGGTATTTGAGTAAATACCAGAAAGTTCAGGCGTAATAGAGCCTTCATCAGTTGAAGTATCATCTACGGCTTTCACGCCGAAACTGGCTTTTAAACCAGGAGAACTTAAAGGGCGATGAGTTAGAACATTAATTGTTGCGCCAATACCACCAGTTGAGTTTTTAGCTTGGCTAGTTTTTTCAACTTCAACAGCGCTAATGGCTTCTGAGGCAATGTTGGCAAAATCAAATGAACGAGAACCGGTTGTCACAGGCATTTGACGGCCATTGAGCATCACTAAGTTTTGGTCGGCGCCAAAACCACGCACAGAAACACGGCTACCTTCACCGTTTTGTCTGTCAATTGATACACCAGTAATACGTTGTAAAGACTCTGCTAAGTTACTGTCCGGGAACTTACCAATATCTTCTGCGTTAATTGCATCAACAACACCGTTAGAGCTGCGTTTTAAATCCATCGATTTAATTAAGCTACCACGGATACCAGTGACCTTAAGTACTTCGATGTTTTCATCGGCAACAACTTCATCTGCTGCAAATGCTGGCATCATGGTACTTGCGCTCAGTACTACCGACAAGCTAGTGGCAATTCTGGTTTTTCTAAATGTTCTAGGTTTCATCTAAGTCTCCCCTCGACTTCGAATTCAGGCTACTACTCTCTGATTTTTTATTCGGGTTACGATTAATTCGTAACGTTCTTTATTCATCATTTTGTTAGCGCTTGGTTAAGGCTTTGTGTAAAACACTATGTAAGCGCTTACATAAAACTAGATTAATTTGTTAACAGCGTCAACATTATTTAGCATAAAGATTACAACTCATTAACCGTGTTTTTTTGTGAAAATGTTAGGGGTTTCCAGTAAGTTATTGTTATTAATCTGGTAAATTGTGTTTCTATTGCTTTTTTAAAATAGTTAGATAAAAATATTTTTTGTGATAGCGCTTACATAAATTTGTAAAAATATGTGCTTGGGGAGCTGTTTATTGCCATAAATGGAAGCTGATTCTTAAAAACGTACAATTGCAGCTTTAGTGAACAGTGTTTAGCTTGGCTTTAGGGGGGATTTTTATCAGTTAATTAGGCTGTTAGAGAGTAAAAAGAGTAATCTAGATTGATAATTAAAAAGCTCAAAAAATGCCGCAATTGCAGCGATAAAAACGGTATTTGGCAGGCAGCATTAGCGATAGGGCTGACGATTAATGAGCTTACTATTGAGGATTGCTGACTTATAGGTTTAAAAGATTAGCGTGTGCGGGTACTAGGAGGGTTATAACCCAGTTGTATCAGTGGCTAAATCACCACTGATAACAATTAATATGCAGTGCTTTAGTTACCATCTATTTGATTGGCGCTGTCGCAGAGTTTCTAACCACCAGCTGAGGAGTAAAGGTATTTTCTACATTGGCGCTGGTATTATTATAAACATGTTTTAATACCCAAAATGCCGCCATTTTACCCATTTCGTGGATTGGGTTATTAACCGTGGTGAGCTTCGGGGAGATATATTGCGGGAAAGGAATATTATCGTAACCCACAAAAGATAAGTCTTGGGGGATCTTCATGCCGCGTTCAAGACAAACAGCAATAGCACCAGAGGCCATTTGGTCATTGGCACATACCACAGCAGTAAAGGGTTTATTGACGCTAAGTAAGTGTTCCATCGCCAAACTGCCACTGTGCTCTTTAAAGTCACCCTCAAAGCACAATTGCTCATCAAACTTGAGATCAAATTCTGTTAATGCCCGTTGATGGCCACGCAAGCGGTCCTTGGCATCGAGTTTAAATTTAGGGCCTGAGATATAAGCAATAGCTTTATGTCCATGGCTGAGAATGTGTTTAGTGGCTAAATAGCCACCCAGTTCATTATCTAAGTAAACGCAGGCATCACTGATTTCTTCAATGTAGCGGTTAATTAATACAATGGGCGTTGGGCCTTGGCAAAGCTTTATAAGGTAGTCATCGTCTACAGCTTCAACATCAAGAATTAACGCATCACAACCGCGACTCATTAAAAACTCAACGCCTTCTTTTTCTTGGGATTCGACACTATGACCAGCGGCAATAATAACGTGTTTATTGGCCGTTCTGAGGGCTGTTTCAATTTCGGTCATCATAGGGCCGTAATAGGGGCCATCTAATTGAGACACTAACACCCCAATACTGTTTGAGCGGTTAGATGCTAATGACTGCGCGATAGAGTTAGGTCGATAACCCAATTGCTCCATTGCGCTTAATACTTTTTGTTTGGTCTTGTCGCTGACTTTGGTGTTGTTATTCATCACTCGCGACACAGTCGCAAGTGAAACACCCGCCAAGACAGATACATCATATATTGTTGCCATATATCCCTATTTAAGCTTTCCGTATTAGATAATCATTTAAGCGGCGATTAGCCTACCATGAACTATTTAGCATAATCACTAAAAAAACCTTCACTTAGTGCTTAATTCTTTATTTTATGTGGCAATAAAGCCTTAAACCTTCAGCAATACGGATTTTATATTGATATTTGTATTCATCATTATCGAGAAGCAGTTAACGATATTCAATATCTCGAAGTAGCTAATTAGTTAACTACTTCTTATTTAGCTATTTATTTAGTGATGGCTAAATGCACTCTTTCAACTTCCTGATTATCAAGAGTGTACCAGCGCATAACCACAGCCACGATAATTGAGCCAATAGCAGGGTATAAGGTAAATGAAATTAAAATGCCCTGTTTAGTGGTTTCAGTTAACTCAGTATCAGCTTGATAGCCATACATTGCCAGTAACCAACCCGCAGCAGCACCGCCAATTGCCACCCCTAATTTGATGAAGAAAATAACCGATGAATAAATCATCCCGGTAATTCTTACCCCAGTTTTGAATTGGCCATAATCAACCGCATCAGCCATTTTGGCCCATAGTAGCGGGGTACCCATATTAAAGGTAAAGCCCCATAGAATATAAAGCGCAAAGGCGAGTTCCACTTGCTCACTTGAGACAAAATACGCGGCGACGCATAAAATGGCGGCAATGAGTTGAATGGTGATATAGGCTTTTACTTTACACACTCTTTTAGCGAGTGGTTGCGCCAAAATACAGCCGAAAATATTTCCAATCATGCCTAAAGTAATAAACCAGGTGATCATGTCTGGTAAGTTGAGGTAATACTTGACGTAATAAATCGCTAAACTGGTTTTTAAAACCATGCCAGATAATAAGCAAATTGCTGCCACAGAAAGCACGCGCCATTGGTCATTTTTTAATAGGTTTTTGAAATCTGCTTTAAACGTCGAATTTTGATCTTGCGGAGGATGTAAGCGCTCTTTGGTGCCGACAAAACACAGTAAGAACATGATCACGCCAAGAAAACTCATGGCGGCAATGGTCAGCTGATAACCTTTGGCTTGATCGCCTTGGCCGAAAAACTCAACTAATGGTAGCGTCAATCCTGACACCATTAATCCGCCTAGCATGGCAAAAACAAAACGATAAGATTGTACTGACACACGCTCTTTAGGATCGGCAGTTAACACTCCGCCCAAAGCGCAATAGGGAATGTTAATGGCGGTGTAGACCATCATTAACGCAGTGTAAGTGACGAAGGCATAGATCATTTTGCCTTCTTCAGCTAAATCAGGTGTCGTAAAAGCCAGCACACTGATTAATCCAAAGGGTAGCGCAAACCACAGTAAGTAAGGCCTAAACTTACCCCAGCGGGTATTGGTTCTGTCGGTTAAGGCGCCCATCAAAGGATCGGTAATCGCATCAATTACCCTAACTGCTAGGAACATGGTGCCGACAAAGGCCGGTGAAATGCCAAAAATATCAGTATAGAAAAAAGTTAAAAATAGCATTACGGTCTGAAACACAATATTGCTGGCGGTATCACCTAATCCATAGGCTATTTTTTCTTTAACGCTAATCATGCGAACCTCTTCCGGGTCATTATTATGGTTGTGCTGTTTTTAGTTATCGGCTTTAAATATTGTTCTAGTTAACTTAGATGTGGTGCAAAGTTAACCCACAGTCTTTATTGACGTTGACTGATAAAGTCGCGATAAGCTAAGCCACTTCTTTTAATGGTGCGCTGCTGAGTTTGATAATCAACATACACGATTCCAAAACGTTTTAAATAGCCTTCAGCCCATTCAAAGTTATCCATTAAACTCCAAGCGAAATAACCGACGACATTAACGCCTTGGTTAATGGCATCATTTACAGCGTTTAAGTGAGCTTGGTAATACTCAAGACGATCTAAATCATCAACTTGGTTATTAACAATTTTATCGTCCATGGCGGCACCATTTTCAGTGATATAAACAGGCGGTAATGTATATGTACTATTTAAACTAGTCAGTAAGTCAGTAAATGCACTTGGGTAGATTTCCCAACCTATATCGGTTTTAGGGGCATCTTTCATATCAACTTGAACAAATTCATTTTTATCACAAGTGCTATAAACTGCGCGGGTATAAAAGTTAATCCCTAAGAAGTCCAGTGGCTGCTTAATAATCTCCATGTCACCTGCTTGAATGTCAGGTTTATCTGCATCATCAAAATCATGAATAATTGCAGGGTATTCACCGTCCATTATTGGCTTCATATACCACTGGTTAAAATAATCATCGGCGGTTTGAGCGGCTTTTATATCGGCATCAGTGTCAGTTAATGGATAGCAAGGGGTGAAATTAAGCACGATACCGTTTAATGCATTAGGACAATTTTGTTGAATGACCTTTAAAGCCAAGCCATGGGCCAGTAATAAGTGATGGGCTGATTGACGGCCAAATGCTTTGCTGGCAAGCCCTGGGGCATGAACACCCACTTCATAACCTAAGTATGAACTGCAAAAAGGTTCATTTAAGGTGGCGTAAGAATAGACTTTGTCACCTAAAGCTTGGGTGATTTTATCTGCGTAGTCTGCAAATAAGTATGCGGTTTGACGATTGAGCCAGCCACCTTGATCTTCAATATGCTGCGGTAAGTCCCAATGATACAAGGTGGCGTAAACCTTTATACCGCGGCTATTTAACTCATCAATTAAGTTGATATAAAAGTCGACACCTTGTTGATTGAGGCTACCATCTTGCTTAATGACTCGTGGCCAAGAAATTGATAATCGGTAGGCATCAACGCCTAAAGATTCGATTAATTGCACATCATCTTTGAATAATGCCACATGCTCACAAGCGTGTTTCCCGTCTGAACCATCACGAATTTTACCGGCCGTTGCACAGAAGGTATCCCATATGCAAGGGAGGCGGGTATCGGCGGCGCCTTCAATTTGAAAAGAAGCGGTTGCCACCCCAAAAGTGAACTCTTTTGTGTGCATTTTTGAATTTGATGGTAAAGATATTTTCATATTTTTCATTCGCTTAATAAGTTTTTCGCGTGTTTAGGTCAGAGTGACTTAAAAGTGCGAGTCTCAGTGTGCTTAGCAGTTTAAAATCCGATTTTTACTGCGAAAAATCGTTGACATTCGTTATCGGTATGTTAAAAATGAAAGCGCTTACATCGAGGTTAGTGATTAATTAACAAAAGGTCAATAATTGATTTACACAATCTTTGGTGTGCCTATCAATGAAAATGTTAATTTAATTGATAGTCATTTACCCAAAATAAATAACAATAAATGAGGAAATGTTATGGCTAGTGCACCTTCAAATGGGGTTGCTGAACCAATCAATAGTGATATTGGCAATGTTCATCAAACAGGAAGTTTTCGTTTTGCGCTGGTGGCATTAACGTCATTATTTTTTATGTGGGGCTTTTTAACTTGCCTCAATGATATTCTTATTCCTTACCTGAAAGATATGTTCGAACTTAACTACACCCAAGCAATGTTGGTGCAGTTTTGTTTCTTCGGCGCCTATTTTATTGTCTCAATTCCCGCAGGGCATTTGGTGGGAAAAATTGGTTATCAAAAAGGGATTGTTACCGGCTTAGCTATTGCTTGTGTTGGTTGTTTAATGTTCTACCCTTCAGCAAGTTATGCATCTTACTGGATGTTTTTAAGCGCATTTTTTGTGTTAGCGTCAGGCATTACCATTTTACAGGTTGCAGCCAATCCTTATGTCAGTGCTTTAGGTCCTGCAGAAACCGCATCATCACGTTTAACCATGACTCAAGCTTTTAATTCTCTTGGTACCACAGTGGCGCCATTTTTTGGCAGTTGGTTAATTTTAAGTAGCTTAACTCACAACAGCGATCCTGCCATTGAAGCAGTACATCATGCCAGCACCGTTCAGGTGCCTTACTTGATGTTAGCGGGCGCCTTATGTGTGTTAGCGGTTGTCTTTATGATTTTAAAATTACCAGTGTTAGGGATTAAACCAACAAATACCCCAGGGACAAGTAGCGGCAGTGCTTGGAAGTATCCTCATTTAGTCTTAGGGGCTGTGGGTATTTTTGTTTATGTCGGCGCAGAAGTGGGTATTGGCAGCTTTTTAATTAATTTTTTAACTCAGCCAGATATTGGCGGCTTTACTGAAGCTGAAGCGGCTAACTACATTGCCTATTATTTTGGCGGCGCAATGGTGGGGCGCTTTATTGGCGCACTGGTAATGCAAAAAATCTCAGCCGGCAAAGTGCTGGCCTTTAATGCCACTTGTGCCGTGCTATTAGTCGCTGTTGCCATGTTTGCAGAAGGCACCACGGCGATGTGGGCCTTATTATTAGTGGGCTTATGTAACTCGATTATGTTCCCAACCATCTTTAGTTTAGCGCTACAAGATTTAAAGCAATATACCAGCCAAGGTTCAGGGGTGTTGTGCCTGGCTATTGTCGGCGGCGCGATAGTGCCATTACTGCAGGGCATTATGGCTGACAGCTTAGGTATCCAATTAGCTTTTGCATTGCCGTTAATTTGTTATGCATTTATTGCTTATTACGGCTTAGTGGGTAGCAAGGCTACACGACCACAAAGCGTTTGATTTTAGAACTGTATGATTTGTATCAAAAAACTTACATAAACAAATTACATAAAAAAACGATTTTAAAAGGCGTGATTATGAGAACAGTAAACTCAATGAATACATTTAAGCGATTAACGCTGCCCGCGCAGGTTTTGGCGGTGTTGGTTGGCTTAAGTGCGTGTGGTCAAGATGAAGTCAAACCCGTAACGCCAGAGTCTAGTAGCGAAGTTACTAGCGCAGCGGAAACTGTGGCACAAGCTTCTATCACAAAAGCAACAGCGGCAACCAATATTGATATTTGGCCAACACTTGCTATTCCATTTGCTAAAGATGTTGTCCTTGAAACGCGTATCGATAAGCTGATGGCGACCATGACCTTAGAGCAAAAAGTCGCGCAAATGATCCAGCCTGAAATTCGCGACATTACTGTGGAAGATATGCGTAAATACGGTTTCGGCTCTTATTTAAATGGCGGCGGTGCTTATCCAAATGATGATAAACATGCCACGCCATCAGACTGGATTGAACTTGCTGAAAAAATGTATCAAGCGTCGATGGATGACAGTGTAGATGGTATTGCGATACCTACTATGTGGGGCACAGATGCAGTCCATGGCCATAACAATGTGATTGGCGCGACTTTATTCCCGCACAATATCGGTTTAGGCGCAGCCAATAATCCTGAGTTAATTAAGCAAATAGCTGCCATTACCGCCAAAGAAGTCATGGTAACTGGTATTGATTGGGTATTTGCGCCAACAGTGGCCGTTGTAAGGGATGACCGCTGGGGTCGTACTTATGAAGGTTATTCTGAAGACCCACAAATCGTAAAGTCATACTCTCATTCAATTGTTGAAGGCCTGCAGGGCGCCGTTGGCGAAGACTTTTTATCAGACCAGCATGTTATTTCAACCGTAAAGCATTTCCTTGGCGATGGCGGCACTGAAAAAGGTATCGATCAAGGCGATAACCTAGCGACTGAGCAGGAATTATTTGATATTCATGCCCAAGGTTATGTGGGCGGCTTAACTGCAGGAGCACAAACGGTGATGGCATCTTTTAATAGCTGGCATGGCAGTAAAATTCACGGTGATAAATATCTATTAAACGATGTATTAAAAGACAAAATGGGCTTTGATGGTTTTGTGGTTGGTGACTGGAATGGTCACGGACAAGTGGCAGGTTGCACCAATGAGTCTTGCGCACAGGCCGTCAATGCTGGTTTAGATGTGTACATGGTGCCAACCAGTGCTTGGAAGCCTTTGTATGAAAATACCATTGCCCAAGTCAAAAACGGTGTGATTGCCCAGTCTCGTATCGATGATGCGGTGCGCCGTATTTTACGGGTAAAAATCCGCGCTGGGTTATTTGAAAAACCAAGCCCTGCTAATCGTGCCATTTCAGGTAAAACTGAGTTAATTGGTGCCAAAGAGCATCGCGACGTTGCCAGACAAGCTGTACGAGAATCGTTAGTGTTGCTGAAAAACAATAATAACATTTTACCTATTTCGCCTAGTGCCAAAATCTTAGTGGCAGGTGATGCTGCAGATAACATCGGTAAGCAATCGGGTGGCTGGAGTATTACTTGGCAGGGTACTGATAACTTAAATGAAGACTTTCCTGGTGCAACTTCAATTTATGCTGGTATTGAGCAAACGGTTAAAGCTGCAGGTGGTCAAACTTGGTTAAGCGTTGATGGCGCATTTGAGGCTGCGAATAAGCCCGATGTAGCGATTGTGGTATTTGGTGAAGAGCCTTATGCCGAAGGCAATGGTGATATTGATAACCTTGAATATCAGCGTGGTGATAAACGTGATTTAGCTTTACTAAAGTCGCTTAAAGCCCAAGGTATTCCTGTGGTAGCAGTGTTTATCAGTGGCCGTCCTATGTGGGTCAATGCTGAGTTAAATGCATCTGATGCATTTGTGGCTGCTTGGCTTCCTGGTACTGAAGGTGACGGGGTGGCTCAAGTGTTATTGAGCCAAGCTAATGGCGAGGTTAATGAAAACTTTGCAGGTAAATTGTCTTTCTCTTGGCCGACTCGCCCGCAACAAACCAAAGTGAATGTGTTTGATAAAGACTACGCGCCTTTATTTGGCTATGGCTATGGCTTGCATTATGGCGCTGACATCAACACTGAGGTTCCGAGTAATGTGGTCGCTAACACCTTATCTGAAGATAACTTTGCTACCGATGATAAGCTTGAAGCATTACCATTATTTGAACGTGCTGTAAAAGCACCTTGGCGCTTGATGATAGGCACAGAAACGTCAATGGATACAGTCAGTAGTAGTATTCAGTCTAATGATGTGGTTACGCTGCGCACCTTTGATAAGCAAGTTCAAGAAGATGCCCGCTTAATTAGCTTTAACGGCTCAGGATTAGGCTTTGTGGGGTTAATTAGTAACTTCCCGCGGGACTTACGAGCTTACTCGAATAGCAATGCCGCCCTGAGCGTAATGATTAAAACTGCTAAAAAACTTGAGCAGCCATTATTACTGGGTATGGCATGCGATAGAGATTGCCGCGCTGATGTTGATATTACCGAGCAGCTTAATAGCGTCGCCATTGATACATGGCAAACCATCAGTGTTGATTTGCAATGTTTTAAAGAGCAGCAACTGGACTTTGGCAAAATCAATACGCCGTTTTACCTTTCAACGGTAGGCGCAGCAGAAGTGAGTTTTAGTGATTTAGTTATAGTGCCAAATGGCGCTGAACAAGCCACTATTTCATGTGCCACTAACGAGCAGTAATCGTTAGCGGCAGTAGGCATTCTGGTTTAAGTATTTATCAAACCTGAATGAGTTAACCCGCTAAGATCCTCTTAGCGGGCATGTTAATCCACCAATGACGTTGAGCTTACAATTGAGTTTGTAGGGCATTTTGCTGGAATTTTTTAGATATTTTTCGATTGGGGAATCAAGAATGTTCAATAGAAAATTACCGTTAAATTTGGCTCTAAGCCAGGCTTTTTCATCCGCTAAAGTCATTAGCGCTGCGAGTTTAACTGCGCTGCTGCTAATAGGCTGTGGCTCAGATAGTGATCCTGAAACTGAGCCTGAAGTTGAATCAGAGCAAGCGCCAGTAGACTCTGGCTCAGACTCTGATTCAGACACGGGTTCAGGGCAAGAAAACGCAAGCTGGTCATTGGTGTGGAGTGACGAATTTGACGGCGCTGAGATTGATGCCACTAAATGGAATTTAGCCCATAACTGTTATGGCGGCGGCAACGAAGAATTACAATGTTATACCCAGCGCGCTGATAACAGCCAAGTGGTTGATGGTAAGTTAGTGATTACCGCTCTGCGGGAAGATTTTAATGGCCCTGCAGTAGCATTGGGCGATCCTAATTACGATGCCAATGACACTTCAAAACAGCAGCCTTACACTTCGGCGCGTTTAGATTCGACCCATAAAGGCGATTGGAAATATGGCCGCTTTGAAATTAAAGCCAAAATGCCACAAGGTCAGGGCACTTGGCCGGCCATTTGGATGTTGCCCACTGACTGGGTTTATGGTCCTTGGGCAGGCTCTGGCGAAATCGATATTATGGAAGCGGTTAATCTGAAAGTGATCACCAATGGCGATGAGTCCCAGACACCTGAAAGCCGGGTTCATGGCACTTTGCATTATGGTAAAGCTTGGCCTGGCAATGTCTATTCTGGCGCAGAGTACAGTTTGCCACACGGCGCAAATCCTGCCGATGATTTTCATGTTTATGCCCTTGAATGGGAGCAAGATGAAATTCGCTGGTATGTGGATGATGTGCATTTTGCCACTCAGCGCTCAACGGGTTGGTACAGTCAATACACTGATGCTGAGGGGATTTTACAACAAGCCCCTGAAGATGCACCTTACAATCAAGCGTTTCACATGATCCTCAATTTTGCCGTTGGCGGTACTTGGGCGGGTAATGTCAACAACACTGGGGTGGATGAGTCGGTATTTCCACAAACCATGGAGGTGGATTATGTGCGCGTGTATGAATGCAGTGTCGCGCCAACAACAGGCAGTGGTTGTGCCACTATTGATGAGGCCGCAGCAGTGGTAGAAGGCCATCAGCCGCCAGCGATCACGACCCCCAGCACTGACATTGGCGCAGGACCAGAATTTATCATGTTTGACGATGCACTAGCCCAAGGGTTAGCGCTTGATAGCTATAACCCCGATGGCAGTATTACCTTGCAGACGCTGACAGTAGAAGGTCGCGGTGAGGTGCTGCAAATGGATAAAGTGGGCGCGACGGGTAATGCTTATTTCTCTTACCCTCCCACAGCCGATTTGTCTCATTGGGCCAATAATGGCTATTTAGTCTTTGATATTAACCTGTTATCTATCGACGATAATGTCGAGCTGCTGGTTAAAATTGACAGTGGTTGGCCTAATGTCAGTGATATTAACGTCACTCTGCCAGAGCTTAATACTTGGACTGAAGTAAAAATATCTATCGCAGAATTAGTCGCCAATGGCAATCGGTTTTCGCCAGGTAGCGTGGCTGACTTAGCTGCGGTAGTGAATCCGTTTGTGATTGAAGCATTAGGTAACATCAGCCTGCAAATTGATAATGTGCGCTATGAATACCAACTTACTGAAGTTGATGAACTGGTTGTTTATGATGATGAAGTAAAACCGCCATATAGCATAGGACATTACGCCGCTAATGGTTCAGTCGATATCGCTCAAGTTGATGCTGGTGGTGATTATGGCGCTGTAACTCAATTTAGTTTTAATACCGATGAAGCCGTGGTTTATTACCAAAGCACCGGATTAGGTCAAGATGTTAGCCAATTTAGTTTTGTTGAGTTTGATGTCAATGTGCTGACAGATCCTCGAAGCCAGCGCGACTTTAATATCAAGGTCGATTGTGGCCATCCCTGTAGCTCTGGTGACTTTGCTATTACTACGCCCGATATTGCCACTTGGACCCATTATAAGTTAGCGCTTGCAGACCTTGTTAGTCATGCTGGCTCAAGTTTAGATTTAACCCAAGTTGATACCCCATTAGTGATTTTTCCGGCTTGGGGCAATCAAAATGGGGTGGTTATGCAAGTAGATAATGTGCAGCTAACTAAATAACATTGTTTTAAATCAGTTTGAATACGAATGCAGCTAAGCCATTGTGCCTTTTATGCAAGGGGCACTTGGCTTACTATCTGTAAACGATGTTGCATATTAGTAGCAAAAATTAACTCAGAGGCGTGGCAGAGCTACCTTGATATTTATGCTAGTGAAAAGTTAACTAACATTGTTATTTCTAAGACAAACTAAATAGTTATAAATCATCTTGCGAGCAACTGGCATAATAGCGCTAAGTGATTTGAGTTAACCACAGGTTAACGTATTCATAAGGATGAACCTTGAAGGTATTTAGTTTTTCAGAGCAAGATGATGCGCAGCAGCCATTTACGAAACCGCTGTTTACCCAGCAGCATCTCACTAAAGTGGTTGAGATTGCCAAATTGGCTGGTGATGCAATTATGCAAGTGTATTCAGACACCGACTTGCAAGTAACGCAAAAACAAGATGATAGCCCAGTGACCGCTGCGGATATTGCCAGTCATAATGTGATTGTTAACGCATTAGCTCAGCAATTTGCTGACATTAAGATCATGAGCGAAGAAGCCGCTGATATCCCTTGGTCAGAACGTAAAGAATGGCAAACTTATTGGTTAATTGACCCACTAGATGGCACCAAAGAGTTTATTAAGCGCAACGGTGAGTTTACCGTCAATATTGCCTTAGTTCATCAAGGCCGCGCTATGGTAGGAGTGGTATACGCGCCGGTATTACACAAATGTTATTCTGCCATTGTGGGTCAAGGCGCATGGCTTGAGTATCAAGGGCAGCAGCAACAGTTAGATATTAGCCAACAAACAGTCAGCCCTGTACCTGTGGTGGTGGGCAGTCGCTCCCATATCAGCCCTGGGCTTGAAGAGTTCCTTAAGGATGTGGGCGAGCACCAAATGCAAAGTGTTGGTAGCTCATTAAAGTTTTGTATGGTGGCAGAAGGCATTGCTGATGTGTATCCAAGACTGGGGCTAACCAGTGAGTGGGATACCGCTGCAGCGCAAGCTGTCGTTGAAGGCGCTGGTGGTCAGGTAGTGCGTTATCCTGAATTAACGTCCCTTGATTACAACCAAAAAGAAAATATTTTAAATCCGTATTTTATTGCGGCGTCACCAGCATGGTTTGCAAGGTAGTTATATAAACGAGTCATTGCAAAAGTGTCTAACTTGAAACCGTTAGCCTTTTATCAGCTCAATAATAGCTATTGCGGCACACTCATTTTGGTGAATAACAGATTCTAACGATATGGAGAGAGTTACTATGATGCGCATGGGTATTGACCTTGGCGGGACAAAGATTGAAGTGGTGGCGCTAGCCGAAGATAGTTCAGAGCTATTTCGTAAACGTATTCCAACACCTAAAAACTACCCTGAAACCCTTGATGCCATAGTAGGCTTAGTTAATGATGCTGAAGCCGAAACTCAGCAAACTGGCAGTGTGGGTGTGGGGATCCCAGGGGTGGTATCACCGTTAACGGGTTTGGTTAAAAATTCGAATTCAACTTGGATTAATGGTCACCCACTTGATAAAGATTTAAGCGCTCGTCTTGATAGAGAAGTGCGGGTAGCAAACGATGCTAACTGTTTTGCGGTATCTGAAGCTGTTGATGGCGCAGCCGCAGGCAAAGATGTGGTCTTTGGGGTGATTATTGGTACAGGCTGCGGTGGCGGTTTAGCGATAAATGGTAAAGTTCATGGCGGCGGTAATGGCATTGGTGGTGAATGGGGTCATAATCCTTTGCCGTGGATGACTTCGGACGAATTTAATTCTACATCGTGTTTTTGTGGCAACAAAGATTGCATCGAGACCTTTATTTCAGGCACTGGCTTTGTTCGTGATTTCCGCCGTGCTGGTGGTGAAGCTGACAGTGGCATTCAAATTTCGCAAATGATGGCTGATGGTCATCCGTTAGCGACCCAAGCATTTGTGCGCTTTATCGATCGTTTAGCACGCTCATTGGCACACCTGATTAATATGCTCGACCCTGATGTGATTGTATTAGGTGGCGGCGTATCTAATATTGATGCGATATACACTGAATTGCCAAAAGTATTACCTAAGTATGTGGTTGGCCGCGAGTGCGACACCTTAGTGGTTAAAAACGAATATGGCGCATCATCTGGGGTGCGTGGTGCAGCATGGCTGTGGGGTAAAAACGACCACTAGGTCGATGAGTTAACTCTTGAGTATTAAAACGGCGCTATCAGCGCCGTTTTTATTTACAGTCGAAATTAAGTGTGAGGGCGTTAAAGCTCTTCAGGCTCACTAATGCGTTCGCGGCGCTCTAGTTCTTCTTCAAAGGCTGCTTGAATTTCTTCTAGCACTGAATTGACATCAGCAGCGCTGGTATCCTCTTCAAATTCACCGCTAAGCTGGGTATCAGGCAGTAAGTCGCCTTTCTCATATAAGCTCCACATTTCCTTGGCATACTTTGTTAAAGCAAGCTCAGGTGCAAACTGCGAGTAATAGCGGGTCATATTATTAACGTCACGTTCTAGCATGACCTTGGCATTATTATTGGCTGAAGCATCGACGGCTTGGGGCAGATCGATAATCACAGGTCCATGGTCATCTTGCAGTACGTTAAATTCCGATAAGTCACCATGGACGATGCCGGCACACAACATACGAGTGACATACCCCATCATGGTGGCGTGATCTTGTAACGCTTGTTCTGCGCTTAACACAATATCATTTAAACGCGGGGCCACATCACCTTGACCATCAGTGATCAGTTCCATTATCAGCACACCTTCAAAGCAGCCATAGGGGACAGGCACTCGAATATTGGCGTCAGCACATTTATACAAGGCATCTACTTCGGCATTTTGCCAGGCATTTTCTTGCTGCTCACGGCCGTAGCTGGAACCTTTTTCCATTGCACGGCTGCGACGGCTATTGCGACTTTTTCTACCTTCTTGATATTGCGCT
This sequence comes from Shewanella sp. 3_MG-2023, assembly GCF_030548765.1. Taxonomy (NCBI): domain Bacteria; kingdom Pseudomonadati; phylum Pseudomonadota; class Gammaproteobacteria; order Alteromonadales; family Shewanellaceae; genus Shewanella; species Shewanella sp. 3_MG-2023. Next base: position 104,432 of record NZ_JAUOSH010000016.1, read on the forward strand.
GCTTTTTTGAAGCTCCGTTTAATGGCTTCTTTATACACTTTGGCGCAGCGGATTTCATTTCCACAGCGAACCATATAAACGGTGGCTTCTTTACCGCTCATTAATTGGCTTACGACTTCGTCAATAAGGCCATCATCAACCAGTGGTTGTATACGTTTAGGAGTTTTCATGGCGCCGTTATACCTTACTTAGGCTGAGGATGGTAGTGATTGGCTGAGTTAATGCCATATTATTGCAGCTTAATGATGGCTAGATGTCACTTTGGTACTAACCAAAGCAAATTTTAATAGCGCTAAATGATAAGATAGCCTGCAGTTACTCCGTATTATTAATGGGGTTTGCTTTGTTAATGGCCATAAATAGGAGCCATCAGGTGAAGATAAATTTGCAAACAGCGAGGCTGCTAATAAGGGAAATATCTTCTGATATGACATCGTCAGAGTCTGCATCAGAGTTAACATCGCAGTTATCCGCACTCTTGATACAGCTTATGGCGTTGTTGACACCTGCAGTGGTTAATCATCTTCCTGCTAATTTTCAGCAGCTAAACTCACTACCAGCCGCCGAGTACTGGCTTGATGAAATGCTAGCACAAAGCCGTTTATGTCGGGTTGATGCGACTGATACAGGCTTAATGATGGGATTAGTCTTTATGTATCTTGCTGATGAAGAAACAGCCCATATCGGTTATTTACTGGGTGAGCATTATTGGAAAAAAGGCTATGGAAGCGAGTTACTCACAGGAGTGATTGAATTTTCCCGGGATCAACTTCAATGGCGTAAATTAATCGCTGGGGTAGACAAAAGTAACCAAGCATCAGCTAAATTACTTTTAAAGCTGGGCTTTACCCAGCAAGCCATTACAGAGCAGAGCGTGATTTTTTATGAGTATATACTAGACTGCTAAGCGAAATTTAACTGCACTAGCTCTCTCTTGAAAAGCGCAAAATATGGCCTTTGAATTGTTGTGTTAAATAATCAGTGTGAATGGGTTTGATATGATTATGGCTAAAGCCGTATTCATCCATCTTGGTGGTGAGTTTGTTTTTTCGGCCACGACCGGGATCGACAATAACAATTTCACATTGGCGTTTGGCATGGGCTTGAATGAAGTAAGCCAGCAAGGCAATATGCTCATCTTCGTACAATAAATCACTGCCGATGATTAAATCGAACTGACCTAAATCACTGTTGTCATCAGCCCAATCGACTCGTTCAAAGTTTATCGATTTGTCGTTATTGAGTTGGGTATTTCTTAATAGAAAACCTTCAACCTCAGGGTGATAATCGGTGGCGGTAATATCATCGGCTCTTTGGTTTAACAGTAAGCTTGAAAGGCCGATACCACAACCAATCTCTAAAATGCGTTTACCTTGAGTTTGATAATCAAGCATGTGATTTGCCAGTACCATACTGGAAGGCCAGACTACCCCAAAAATGGGCCATAGCGCCGAAGAAATACCTAAGTCTTTAGCTGTGTTGTTATCGTCACTAAATTGCTGTTTATCTCGAAGGGTACATAAGTGAATATCGTTGTCACCAATTTCAATGGTGTGATAGCGAACGCGTACAGGGGTCGTCATTATTTGTCCTAGTTGGGTAGCTAAAGCTAAGCCAAATATCTAGAAAAATATAAATGACGAAACAATTGAATAACCACACTATAGTAATTTTCGATTAGCGCAAAGGATATAATCAACTAATTCGAATAAAACCTTGCTGTGCAGTGGCTACAATGGCTATCGTATAATTGATTTAATTATATTGGAGTTAATATGAAAGGACTCATCACTGCCGCGTTACTCTCTTTAGCGTCGTCTGATTGCGTTATTGCGCCGCAGGATTCATTAGCTATTCCCCTTGTGCAGCGGCAACAACTTAACAATATGGTATTAAGTAACGAGTACTTATCTGGCTGTGTTACTGAGCAATTAGCTGATATCACTGAAAAGGTGTGCCCAAAGGGTGACGCTTACTGTTGTGACAGTGAAGCGAGTATTGAGCTCACTTACCTGCAATGGGAGAACATTTACCAACATTGTATGGTGAAGTAGAGACACAGCGGATAAACCCTTACTAAGGCACTTATTTGCTTAAGCGCGCTTGGTGTTATTCATTTTCCTGTCGATGTACATTAAAGTCTGAAACTAGACAATAAAGATTGAAACTAAGACAACAAAGTTCGAAACGTCATGAGTTGTTTAAGTTGGCAGAACTCACCACGGCAAACTTCCCTAACGATTTAGTGACCCAAATCTAGTTTGCCAGTTTGAACAAAAAAGTCGTGGTGCTTCACTTATACGAGTTATAAATCGCAAGTTTTCTTTAAGTCTTTCCAAACTTTGTTTGGATTAACGTCGTGGCGCTTCGCCCCTTCTTTTGCAAAGAGCAGAGTCAAGGGGGAAAGCGCTCACATTTTACAAAATAAGCCCTTAACAAACCCTCAGGCCCCAACGAAAAATGCTGAAAATCGCATGTTTTCAACGGGGATTGATCCAGCTTTTGACTTCGCTTGTAGTGTTCTTCGGTCATATTTGAAAATGCTAACGCCTCAGATGCGCCATCCATGGCTTAACTGAGGCTATATTGGCATCCATGCCAATCTCACGCTATTTTCTTCAAAGTCCTCAATTCAAATTGAGTCGGAGGCAAATAGATTTTCTGCTTTTTAGCCTTTTTATTCCCACTAATAAAGTCAAATCGAAGAGATAATAATCCCGGTGTAGATGCAGCAGCGAGCTTCTGACCGCCAAGGATGGTGGGAATGTCATTATTTGTCTGGAACAAATTTGACCAAAACATGGCGAAGTTTCACAGTGTGAAGCGCTCTGAGCGAGAGGCATGGATGCCGAACTGGCCGTTTAACATGGATGTTATTTGTTTTGGCAGAGCTTACAGGGACCTTTTGATTTATATAAAGAATGCAGCGTCTCGCAGTTGTATCTGCACATAAGGTCGCTCTTTCACATCTGACCCATAGGGATTTGGGAAATGTCATGATGATGTCGGGAACATCTTGACCATGTGATCGCGACATTTGTATATCCTATACATTACCTGCGGCAGGCAATGGATTAGATTGAAGTGATGATCTAGCATAACTGAGCCAATTAAAATGAAGTATAAATTTGGTGCCAGTAACACGTCCATGCCTCAAAACGAGTTGGTGCTAGCAATGGGATAATCAGCATAACCTTACTTTTTCTAATCGATTATGACCGCCTTACTTGTCGTCCA
>NZ_JAUOSH010000017.1:0-106806 GCF_030548765.1 Shewanella sp. 3_MG-2023
ATATCGCCGCCGCATTTACCTTCACCGCATTTGCCTTCTTTGGCTTTTTTCATATCGCCGCCGCATTTACCTTCACCACACTTGCCTTCTTTAGCTTTTTTATCGCCGCCATCTAACTGATAACCTGAATTCATTTGCTCAAAACCAAATGGATTAGCCTCTACAGACGTAGATACGCCAGCGGTTAATACGACTGCACCTAATGCCAATGCGACTGTTGTTTGCTTTACTGAGTTCATAATAATTTCCTTAAATTCAAACTTAATAATGATGACCAACAACAAACAGTGCTGGCTTACAGATGAATAGACCTACAACCTGCTACTTTTATTTCACATTAATTGATCTAAATCATCATTTTTTATTAAAAATATTGCTAGAGAAGTTCTCTAATGATTAAGGATAGGACAAAATATTCATCTATCAACTTGATATAAAAGATTAAATATGCAGTTGCAGCAGATAACAGTGAATTCAAATACTTGAAATGAATTTGTATAAAAAATTAAACTCGCTAGAATAGCGCTCCTTTTATAGTTAACCAGGTAGTACTGTGCACGTAGTCTTAGCTCCGATGGAAGGCGTCATTGATGATTTGATGCGAGAAATTTTATCTGAAATCAACCCTTATGATTTGGTGGTAACCGAATTTGTGCGGGTGATTAATCAGTTACTTCCTGAGAAGGTTTATCATAAATTATGCCCTGAGCTGCGTAATGGCGGCTTGACCGCATCAGGCACCCCGGTAAGAATTCAATTATTAGGGCAACATCCGCAAGTGATGGCAGAAAACGCCCAGCGCGCCGTCGAGCTAGGCTCACGCGGTGTTGATGCTAACTTTGGCTGCCCTGCTAAAATGGTTAACCGCAGTAATGGCGGCGCAGTATTACTGCAATACCCGGATAAGATTCACGATATAGTCAAAGCAATGCGTGATGCAGTACCAGCAGATCAACCTGTTACTGCTAAAATCCGTCTCGGTTACGAAGATAAATCATTATTTATGGAAAACGCTATCGCTGTGTATGAAGCGGGTGCTACCGAGCTTGCTATTCATGCTCGCAGTAAGACTGACGGTTACAAGCCGCCTGCTTATTGGGAATACATAACCGAGGTGCGTGAGCGTTTACCTATCCCTATTATTGCTAACGGTGAGATTTGGAATAGTGATGATGCTAAGCGCTGTATGGCAGTTACAGGCTGTGACAGCATAATGCTGGGGCGCGGGGCAATGTCTCTGCCAAACCTTGCTGCCACCATAAAAGGCGTTGAAGCGCCTTACACTTGGTCACAAACGCTAAATTTGTTACTGAACTACACCCAAAAGCAGTTGGTTAACAAGAAAATTGATTATTACCCTGCCCGAGTAAAGCAATGGTTTACTTATTTGAATAAACAGTACCCTGAAGCTGATGTGTTATTCAGAGAGCTCAGAGTGCTTAAAACGGCTGAAGGTATCATTGCCATTTTAGAAAAAGCCCATGAACAACAGTTAGCGACTAACGGCTAACTTAAGCAGTCTTTTTAGCATTAACAGCTTTCATTAACTGAGAACTCATTTCTGTGATGGGTTTTCGGTTAAACAAACTGCATAATTCTTTTTGAGTCAGCAATTTGCCCCGATACAGACCATCATTGAGCTATCCCCTTCGCTATCTTGCTTAATTTACAGCACAAAATATAAGATTTTGCGCGTTTAGTTACCTACTTAGTTCACACTATATAAATAAAGCCTAATACTGAAATCCTAAATTAACTCTCAATTGATCTCCATCATAGTAAGCATATTGATTAACGGTAGACTGGATAACCAGTGAAATGAACAAACTAATTAGGTGATCTTGTGAACACTCAAGACGTACAACAAATATTATTGCAACGAGAAGCACAGTTAAAATATGAACTTGTACATCAATTAAACCAACAAACTCAGCCTTCTGCTCAAGTTCAATTTAATATGAGTTTGACCGAGTTGATTGAACTCATGAGTGAGCAGCGATTAACTGACACCCCTCTATTTGGACAACTAACCCGTCTTGATGCCGCTCTTTGCCAGCTTGAACTTGGCCTCTATGGTTTATGTTCTGACTGCGAGTCTGACATTGAAGCGGAGCGGTTGGCCGCCGACCCCACAGAGCAGCGCTGTGCTCATTGTGCAGAAAAATACCATCAGCAACATCGCCATGAACTTAAATTAAGTCATTAATTGGCCTGTATTACTATTGTCAGTTAAGGCACTTGATTGCTCGTACTTTCCATAACGATCAGCCATGAAAACATCTACATTTGCAGGTAGGCCTAATTGAATCTCGGTATTGGCTACGGTGTGACCACGCTCAGGATTCATATCATCACCTCCGGTGATAACTCCAGAAGCAAATTTTGGTTCAGACTTTTGCTTGAAGTTAATCATTTCATATTCAGCACCGACGGGTATAGCTAAGCTGAATTATCATTATCAACCAAAAAGTACAGAGTTAAAACGTATAAAAAATCATAGAAATAGCAAGTAATCGATAGAAAAAACAAAACCCCAACCAAATTAATGGATGGGGTTTTTAATTAAGAGAAATAAATTATCTTAATAACGATAGCAGCTAGCTTAGAACTTTACGCTTGCTCTAACGAAGAAATAACGACCTAGTACATCATAAGTATAAGGATCGGTATTAGAGTCATTATTACCACTATAGTAAGGTGGCTCTTCATCTAGTAAATTGTTCACGCCACCAGATAATCTAACATTGTTAGTCACATCGTATGATGCTGAGATATCGTGATAAACGATTGAATCAACAGACGGTGCATAACAATCAGCTGGGTCATCTTTACAGGCAAATGAATCCATACCATCAATGTAACGTGCTTCGTATGTAGCTGACCAATCATCGCCAGAAGCTTTTATGTTGAAGTTAGTTTTCAATTCAGCGTATGCGCCAACACCACCTGTAATGAAGCCTTTATAATCAACAGCATTACCGTCTTGGTCAAATTCTTCGTAAGTATCTAGGATAGAAGTATCAAGACCAGCTCTCCAATCTAAACCAAGTGCATCGAAGGTATAAGCAATATTGATATCGTAACCAGCTGTGTTTGTTTCACCGATGTTTTGTAAACCATTGTCAAACTTAATGCGACCCGTGCCATCAATTGAGATATTAGCTGATTGACATAATGCTGTGTCATTGTTGATGGTATTTTTATTAGCATCTAAACACTGGTTAGCAACGTAGTTAGAATCAACTGAAGTAATCGTGTTGCTGATTTGAATATCGTAGTAATCAACTGTTAGTGATAAACCGTCAACAAAGCTAGGAGAATACACTAAACCAACAGTGGTGATATCTGCTTCTTCAGGTGTTAGAAGTGGGTTACCACCTACGGTCACTTCAGCCTGATCCTGTTCAGTAGCATCATGCTTAATTGCATCGAATGATGGTGACTTACCGCCATATAACTCATCAACTGTTGGTGCACGGAATGCTGTAGATTGCACACCACGAAGCATTAAGTCATCAAATAAACGCCAAGTTAAACCCAGCTTCCAAGTATTGTCAGAACCAAAAGTACTGTAATCGAAGTAACGGATAGCGGCACTTAAATCTACTTGCTCAGCGAATGGAAGCTCACTTAATAATGGGATAGCTAATTCAGCGTAAATTTCATTAACATCGAATGAACCGGCCGTAGCTTCAACACGTGGGTCGTTCGCTAAACCTTGAGCAGTTAATGAATCAGGCGTGTAGTGAGCAGATTCTTTACGGAATTCATAACCCGCAGCAAAGCCCATAGTACCGGCGGGTAAATCAACAATATCGCCAGCAATTGATGCAGCTGCAATATCTAACTCGCTGCCACCAGAATTGACTTCAGTGTAAATGAACGGAGCAATGCTTTCACCTTCCCATGAAGACTGTAGGAACGGGTCAAAGTTGCCTTCTATAACAGCATCGTTGATTGAACCAATGTTGTGTAAATTTGCTAAGGTATCAACTGAATCATTCTTACCTTTATTGTAAGAAGCATCCCAAGTCCAACCATTGTCAAACTCACCTTCAAGGCCGACAACTAACCTAACGGTATCGACAACTTGAGAGAAATCACGTGAGCCAGACTCTACCATACGACGACCGTAATCAGCTGCTTCACCTTCTTGAAGAAGACCTATCAACTCAGGGTTCATCCAGCTTGAATCATAAGTCCATGCTGAAGCATTCCAAATTGGCTGAGGTGCCATTTGCTGTTCTGACCAACGCTTTGAGTACATCGCTTCAGTAAAGAACAAAATGTTATCTGAAAGCTCGTAAGTACCAGACATACTTAAATTTAGGCGTTCCATTGGTGTCGATAAGAAACTGTCTTTTGAGTAATTATATTTATCTTCATTCTCAAAGTCATGATACTCGCCACCACGACCACTAAGATCTGCAATTTTACGACTACCCCAGGTATCATCTACGCCAGAATCATAATATTGTGAACTTGAATCCGTTATGCTATTCCATGTTTGAAAAACAGTTTGATCTTTTCCATCATCGTCCATCCATACAGAGCCATCATCATTAAGACGTTGGACATAGCTGCCGTAAAAACCAGAATCTCCACGACCTGTAATTAGATTACCGTCATCATCGACATTTGTCTTAGTCATGTCGTGGTTTTGGTTACCCCAAATGTGGCCGCCTTGAGCATAAGAACTACCACCACAGTAAACTGCACTACCATCAGTGGTTTCGGTGATAGGACAATCAGAGAAGTCACGATCGGCTTGACTTGCATCGCCACGCTTAGTGTACTGCGCGTTGATTACAATGTTACCTTTATCGAAAGTATTACCCATAGTGAAGTCAATGCTTGACTCATCAGCATCGCCTTGACCAGAGATACCAGTCTGAGCATTTAACTCAAAACCATCAAAATCACGTTTAAGAATAACGTTGACAACACCAGCAATGGCGTCAGTACCGTAAACAGCTGATGCGCCATCTTTAAGTACTTCAACACGTTGGATCATTGAAACAGGGATAGTGTTTAAATCAACTGAAGATGCAGCACCTGTTCCAGATGCAATCATACGACGGCCGTTAACAAGAACTAAGGTACGGTTAGAGCCTAAACCACGTAAGTTAACACGTGAGTTACCGCCTGAGCCATTGTTCACGGCTGCGTTAGTCATTGCGCCGCCAGAAGAGGTCATTTTTTGTAACACGTCATCAATAGAAGTGGCACCAGAAGCAATAATTGCTGATGCGTCAATAACGGTTAACGGACTAGCCGATTCCATATCGGTACGTTTAATGCGAGAACCAGTAACGGCAATACGCTCTACTTTTTCAACTTGAGCTTCTTCTGCAGCGCTAACAGAAAAAGTTGAAGTTGTTGCAACTGCAGTTGCAGCTACAGTTAATAAACCACGGCGTATAGCCTTAGCAGTTAAAGATAATGAACTCATTATTATACTCCCTTCGTTATGTTCCAAATAAAGCCATAACGTTATATTTTTTATTCTTTAGGTTAATAGATTTTATTAACTAAGAGCAATATTGTTAAATAAAAACGAATTAGTCAACATCTTTTACAAATAAATAAACAACCACTTGAGCATCTATATACAAAACAAGTAAGTAATAATTACATAATAAGTAAACCTTTTATTTACAACGCCTTATGTTTAAAAAAACAAACAATGTTACCGCCAACCGATACTAATGTTACCAGGATGTAATCGGTAACATTAAAAAGGTTCGATAAACGAACAGCTCAGCTTAAATAAATAGATTAAACACCAATTAAAAGTAACACCAAGATCATATAAATCAACACTTATAACAAACCATTAACCTAAGTAACCTTTATTTATTATAGTTTAATTTTATTTCATTATTAAGTCGCCCTTTAAAATTAACATTTAGATAGCATTTTAGTTCAATCTCTTCAGTCAAAAGTGCGTTTGGTTTCAATTTTGTATGACTTTTCACTTGGCGATAGTGAAATATATCTAGCTTAATCTTGATAGTTCGAACTGGACTTTGGACTTGGAACTTGGAACTTGGAACTTCGGGCCTGGGGCTTGAGACGATGAAGTAAAAGTTAGAATGGGGTTTTATAGAAGAGTAATTTTACTGAGTTGTTATGGCTGGGGTGATAATTACGAAGTAAGCAACAAGCTTGGGTAAGTCAGAAATAAGGGCATCTCTACGTTGCTGGATAGACAGGCATAAAAAAGGAGCCATAAGGCTCCTTTTTAAAATCAATGTAGAATTTAGCGTGTGCGTGCACACAACTCTTCTGCACTGAAGAAGTAAGCAACTTCACGTTCAGCAGATGCTACAGAATCAGAACCGTGAGCAGCGTTCTCATCGATGCTTTCTGCGAAATCTGCACGGATAGTGCCTTCAGCAGCTTCAGCTGGGTTAGTCGCACCTAAGATTTCACGGTGAGCTAGAACAGCGTTTTCACCTTCAAGCGTTTGAACCATGATAGGACCAGAAGTCATGAATGCAACTAAAGCACCGAAAAAAGGACGCTCGCTATGTTCAGCGTAGAAACCTTCTGCTTGCTCTTTAGTAAGGTGCACCATTTTAGAAGCGATGATCTTAAGACCAGCAGTTTCAAAACGGTTGTAGATAGCACCGATGTGGTTTTTAGCAACTGCATCTGGTTTAATAATTGAAAAAGTGCGTTCGATCGCCATTGTGAGCTTCCTTTAAATAACAAATATATTTTAAAATTCGCGCGGATTATACGTAATTTAGCCTGTAATGCATAGTGTTATCGGCGTCACATTATAAAAATTTAACCATGTGACCAAGGTAATAGTAAAATTGTGATAAAACGCATGCTCGTGAGTAACCTCTTAATAATAAGCCGTTTAATATTTCTGCAGCATAGCCTCAAAGGGGCTCAAGGATCTTGCAACGAGCGTAGCCTACTGATGTATAAAATCATCTTGGCTCAATATGGACAGCTTATAGGCGAAGAATAAAGCAAAATTGTCGTTAATGATTAATAGCGCATAATCGTGTTAGCCTAAGCAGGCTGCAAAAAAGCAGCGGCTATGTCGAGACATAGAACCGCTGCTTTGAAATAACGCTATAAACTGTTATTAGCTAAAAAGCAGTCAGTACTAGTGAAGTAAACTAGCCTTCACTGACCATATTAATAGTATATTTAGGTATTTCGATAACCATATCGGTATCAACCACTTTAGCCTGACAAGCTAGACGACTTTCAGGCTCTAAACCCCAAGCTTTATCTAGCATGTCATCTTCCAATTCATCACTTTCTTCTAGCTCATCAAAGCCTTCACGGACGATACAATGACAAGTGGTACAGGCACATGACTTTTCACAAGCATGTTCAATATGAATGCCATTTTTTAAAGCAACGTCTAAAATCGTTTCGCCTATTTCTGCTTCAAGAACTGCTCCATCAGGACACAGCTCTTCATGGGGTAAAAATACTAACTGCGGCATTTGTTCACCTATATATTATCGACAGACTGGCCTTTCAGTGCTGTTCGAATTGAATTATCCATACGACGATTAGCAAACTCTTGGGTTTGTGCATCTAACGCTTCAATCGCTTTTTCAATCGCGTCAGTATCATCGCTTTGAGCGGTCACTTGTAACTGTTCAATGGCGCTATAAATAGCACTGCGCTCTTGCTCATTTAATAAGTCCGCATCTTTTGCTAATGCTGCGGTTAGTGTTTCCACTACTCGAGACGCTTCAACTTGCTGCTCAGCTAGCATACGACGGCTAATGTCATCTTTAGCATGCTTCATTGAATCTTTCAGCATAGTCGCTATTTCAGAGTCAGATAAACCAAATGAAGGTTTAACCTGAATCGTGGTCTTCACTTCGGTTGATTTTTCCATAGCGGTTACGCTAAGTAAACCATCTGCATCCACTTGGAAGGTCACGCGAATATGCGCAGCGCCGGCTGCAAGTGCTGGAATACCATTTAAGGTAAAGCGCGCTAATGAGCGACAATCGTCAACCATTTCACGCTCGCCCTGCACCACATGAAATGCCATCGCCGTTTGACCATCTTTAAAGGTGGTAAACTCTTGAGCTCGCGCCACTGGAATGGTGGTGTTACGGGTGACGACTTTTTCAATCAGCCCACCCATAGTTTCGATACCCAAAGACAATGGAATAACATCAAGTAATAATAAGTCAGATTCTGGTTTGTTACCCACCAAAATGTCAGCCTGGATCGCAGCGCCAATGGCAACCACGCGATCAGGATCGATTGAGGTTAACGGGGTTTTCTTAAAGAAATTTTCAACTTGTTCACGTACTAAAGGCACGCGAGTTGAACCACCAACCATTACAGTTTCGATAATCTCATCAGTACTGACATCGGCATCACGTAACGTGCGGCGACAACTGGCAATGGTTTTTTTCACCAGTGAACTGATCAATGTTTCAAAATCAGCTTTAGTCACTTGTGTTTCTACGCGCTCAGCATTATCTAACGTAATCGATGCTATGCAGCTCTCAGATGTGGTTAAGTGCTCTTTAACTCTTCTCGATTCAATCAATAATTGACGTGAAAGCGTGGCAGACAAATCAGTTAAACCAAAAGCTTGCTGTAGATGTGCTTGCAATAAATGGTCAAAGTCATCACCACCTAACGCAGAGTCACCACCAGTGGCTAATACTTCAAACACGCCGCGATTTAGGCGCAGTATTGAAATATCAAATGTGCCGCCACCTAAGTCGTAAATGGCAATCACACCTTCTTGTTTTGAATCTAAACCATAGGCAATTGCTGCTGCCGTTGGCTCATTGAGTAAACGTAATACTTTAACACCTAATAGCTCTGCTGCATCTTTAGTGCCTTGACGCTGGGCATCATCAAAATAAGCCGGTACGGTAATCACCACACCTTCAAGATTGCCACCTAATGTCAACTCGGCGCGAGCAATAAGAGGCTTTAAAATTTCAGCCGAGACTTGCACGGGGTTAACAGCACCAAAAGCAGTATTAAAAATCGGTAAGCCATTGTCACTTGAGCTAAAGTCGTAGGGTAACTGTTGCTCTTTTGCTTGAATATCAGCAAGGCTTCTACCCATAAAACGTTTTACTGAAACAATGGTATTTTTAGGATCTTGGGCAGATTGTGCTTGCGCATTAACACCAACATCAATAGATTCGGCATTATAATGGACCACAGAAGGAAGAGAATGCTGTCCGTTATCATCAACTAATGTTGATGCTTCGCCACTTCTAACAGCCGCTACTAAAGAGTTTGTGGTACCTAAGTCGATACCAACAGCGAGACGATGCTGATGGGGCGCGGCGCTTTGACCGGGCTCAGCGATTTGAAAAAGGGCCATAGTAATCCAATAGTTTATTAGTGAACATTCATCGATTAAATCAAAACAAAATGCTCTGTTAAAAACAGAGCATTAAGTTTACCAATCCATTAGTCTAGTAATGAATCTTCAATTTTAGCGAGTTCATCTTGCAATTTTGCCATAAATTTTAGCTTTCTGATCTGATCTGCCGCTAATAAATTATCATTATCGGTGTCTTTAACCAGTAAAATAGCAAGGCTTTGCGAGAGTGACTTTTCAAAATCAGCAAAAGAGTCAAATAAGTCACTGATTAAGTCGTCGGGTTGCTGGCTGTGCTCGATATCTTCTAATGCTTCACGCCATTCCATCTGCTGCATTAAAAATGCAGTGTCTTTAACTGTGGTGGTTTCATGGCTTATATCAATACCACGAAGGCTCAATATGTGTTCGGCACGTCTGAGCGGATTCTTGAGAGTCTGATAACCATCATTAACTTGTGCAGTACGCTGCACGGATAATAATTTTTGTTGCTCAGATCCATTAGCGAATTTATCGGGATGAACCGCCCGTTGCAGTTCGCGGTAGCGTTCTGCAAGTTGGGCGATATCGATATCAAAGGAAGGTGAAAATTGAAATAACTCAAAATAATTCATTGGCAGATATCATGCTCTTTGATTGGTGATTTGCGATACAAGCTTCATAGTATAGATTAACTAAACAGTGAAACTTTCACCACAACCACATTCACCTTTGGCATTAGGGTTGTTAAATTGAAAACCTTCGTTTAGGCCTTCTTTAACAAAATCTAACTCTATACCTTGCAGATAAATAAAGCTTTTGGCATCTATGATGATATTTACGCCTTCGATGTCATAAACTTCATCGTCGTCATTAATTTCATCGACAAACTCGATGACATAAGCCATACCTGAACAACCAGATGTTCTTAACCCAAGGCGTAAACCTAAACCTTTCCCACGATTTACTAGAAAAGATTTAACTCTATCAGCCGCAGCTGGGGTCATTGTAATTGCCATCTTAACTCCAGGTATTACTTATCTTGCTTTGATTTGTACTCATCCAACGCTGCTTTAATAGCATCTTCAGCTAAAATTGAGCAATGGATTTTAACTGGTGGAAGCGCTAACTCTTCTGCAATGTCTGCATTTTTAATCGTAGCGGCTTCTTCAACAGTTTTGCCTTTAACCCATTCTGTTACTAATGAGCTTGATGCAATGGCACTACCACAACCATAAGTTTTGAATTTAGCATCTTCAATGATGCCATTCTCGCCTATTTTAAGTTGTAATTTCATTACATCACCACATGCGGGTGCACCTACCATTCCGGTTACCACTGATGGATCATTTTTATCAAATGAACCAACGTTACGTGGATTTTCATAATGTTCGATTACTTTTTCGCTGTAAGCCATAACAATTCTGCTCCGTTTATCGCTATCGATAATAATGTATTAGTGATGTGCCCATTGAACTTGATCAAGGTCGATACCATCTTTGAACATCTCCCATAATGGAGACATTTCACGTAATTTACCGATAGATTCATCAATTACTTTAATTGCATGCTCGATTTCTTCATCAGTGGTAAAACGACCGATTGAGAAGCGAATTGAGCTATGTGCCATTTCATCATTTAAGCCTAGTGCACGTAATACGTAACTTGGTTCTAGGCTTGCTGAAGTACATGCAGACCCTGATGAAACCGCTAAATCTTTAAGCGCCATCATTAATGACTCGCCTTCAACAAAGTTGAAGCTGACGTTGAAAATGCCGCAATAACGTTGCTGCATGTCACCATTAATATAAGTTTCTTCAATATGTTTAATGCCATTCCATAACTTGTCACGTAGACGAAGGATACGGGCACTGTCTTCAATCATATCTTGCTTAGCAATCGCGGCTGCTTCGCCTAAACCAACAAGTTGATGTGTCGCTAATGTACCACTACGCATACCACGTTCATGTCCGCCACCATGCATTTGTGACTCTAAACGGATACGAGGCTTACGGCGCACATATAATGCACCTACGCCTTTAGGCCCATACATTTTATGGCCAGAAATTGAAATCAAATCAACTTTAATTGCTTGTACATCAATCGGTAATTTACCAGCACTTTGTGCTGCATCCATATGGAAGAAAATACCTTTTGAGCGACATAATTCGCCAATGGCTTCGATGTCTTGAATCACACCAATTTCATTGTTTACATGCATGATGCTCACTAAAATAGTGTCTTCACGCATGGCAGCTTCAATCACTGACAATGCAATTAAACCGTTTGCACTTGGTTCAAGGTAAGTGACCTCAAAGCCTTCACGTTCAAGCTGACGACATACATCTAACGTTGCTTTATGTTCTGTCTTGCTAGTGATGATGTGCTTGCCTTTCTTGTGATAGAAATGCGCAATACCTTTAATGGCAAGGTTACTTGATTCAGTCGCACCAGATGTAAATACAATTTCACGGTGATCAGCGTTGATTAAATCTGCTACTTGGTTACGAGCAATATCAACTGCTTCTTCGGCTTGCCAACCATAACGATGAGAACGAGATGCTGGGTTACCAAACACACCGTCCATTGTCATAAATTGCACCATCTTGTCGGCAACGCGTTTGTCGACAGGGGTTGTTGCGGCATAGTCTAAATAGATAGGAAGCTTCATCATACACTCCGTACTGAGTAGCCCAAAGGAGGCTACTAACAACGTACATATAAATAGTTATCAATATATGAACAGGAAATTATAAACTAACTCTATGTTCATTCTGCATTTCATCTTGCTTTAGTGAGATAAATTGAACATCTCGTTTGTGCATCAATCCAGCAAGTGTAATGCCATCTAAGAAATCTGAAATTTGTTTACTTAAGTCACCCCATAGCGAATGGGTTAGACAGCGGGTGCCACTTTGGCAGTTCCCTTTTCCCTGACAACGAGTCGCATCGACAGACTCGTCAACAGCATGGACAACCATGCCTACAGAGATATCATTGGCTTCTTGGCCTAGGCGATAACCGCCACCAGGACCACGCACGCTTGATACAAGACCATGTTTACGAAGCTTGGCGAAAAGTTGCTCAAGATAGGAAAGCGATATCCCCTGTCTCTCAGAAATATCCGCTAAGGGAACTGGCCCGGTAGCTGAGTGAATTGCAACGTCCAGCATAGCTGTCACTGCGTAGCGACCTTTTGATGTCAGTTTCATAACGTTATTTGCTCCCATAAACCATAGAGCAATTTCACCATACCCGAGTATTTTAGTCAAGTATTTAACCAAGTAATTTACTCAAGTATTATCTCTCGTTCACATCTAACAATTTAGGTCTTAAAATTTGCAGGGCTATTTAACCTTTTTATAGTGCAAGATTCAATGCCAGCGAGCCATTAAAAGCCCTAATTTGTGATAAATTCGTCCTACTTTTACAAAAATGCTTCAGTTGTTAAAATTTGCAGTACAGAAATAAAAAATCGACACCCAGATAAGTGGGTGTCGATTGTGTCATTTTCAAGTCTACTGATTATATAATCGGGTCAAACTTATCAATTTCTTGAGTACGTTTTTCAGCCGCTTCTTGTTCAGCTTCAGTAAAGTCGTCAACATTCAACTCTGGTAGCTTTTCAGTACAGACTTCACCGCCCATGGTTTGCACCGCTTGGCAAATCTCTTGTACTTTAGAGTCCATTAAATGCATATGATCAAGCATTTGCCCAATGGCACTGGCAACAGGATCTGGGTTGTCTGGCGACACTGCATAGGCATCAAAGCCGTATTTTTTCGCCATGGCGCTTCTACGCTCAGTTTGTTCTTTCGATTGCGCTGAAGGACTTGATACCACACGGCCAGGTATACCCACTACAGTAGTGTCTTTAGCAACATCTTTAACCACTACTGAATTTGAGCCAACTCTTGCGCCATCATGCATCGTAATAGGCCCCAGAATTTGTGCCCCAGCACCAACCACCACATTATTTTGCAGTGTTGGGTGACGTTTTCCCGCTTGCCATGTTGTGCCACCTAAGGTAACGCCATGATAAAGCGTACAATCATCACCAATTTCGGCTGTTTCACCAATCACAACGCCCATACCATGATCGATAAAGAATCGACGGCCAATAGTCGCACCAGGATGAATTTCGACCCCTGTTAACCAACGCGAAAAAGTAGACAAACATCGAGATAGCAGACGCCAATTTGCATTCCAAAGCTTGTTACTGATGCGATGGATCCAAATTGCCTGCATACCAGGGTAGTTCATTAATATTTCGAAACTACTGTTCGCCGCGGGATCGCGGTGATATATAGATTCAATATCTTCTTTTAGTCGCGCAATCACGCCCATATAACAATCCTTAATACGTTAACGTTATGAATCTTTGTTCTCGTCTGATTTCGCGACTTTTTTATCGATTGAAGTCAATATACCGCGCAGAATATTCATCTCCGCAGTTTCAACCCTTGCACGGGCGAATAAACGTTTAAGTTTGGTCATAATCTGCCCTGGATGATTCTTAATAATGAAGTTAGTTTTTGTTAGTGTTGACTCAAGGTGTACATAAAAACGCTGTAAGTCTTCTGCTAACGGGTATTCTTCTTCAACCGTTGCTTTTTCATCTAACGCAAGGTGGGCCATGCGGGTTTCATAACAAATGATTTGTACCGCTTGCGCCAAGTTCAATGAGCTATATTCTGGATTTGCAGGTATGGCTACATGATAATGACACTCTTGTAATTCCTCATTGCTTAACCCGTGGTTCTCACGACCAAAGACAATCGCTACAGGCCCTTTTATCCCTTCAAGAGCAAGTTTTTCACCTGCTTCTTTTGGCACTAGCATTGGCCAATCTAAAGTACGACTTCTGGCACTGGTTGCAATGACTAAGCTACAGTCTTTGATTGCATCCGTTAAAGAATCAACAATAGTGATATCTCGGATTAAATCTGCTGCGCCAGCAGCAAGTGCAATAGATTGCCCATCAGGCTCAACTCTTGGTTCAGCCAAATATAAATTTGATAACCCCATGGTTTTCATGGCTCTTGCTGTAGAACCAATATTACCAGGGTGTGATGTACCCACTAAAACAACGCGTATATTACTCAGCATGAAACTACTTTATTCTTTAAAAAACTATTTTGGAATAGTAACACAAGCAGCAATTAATTCGTTATATGAAAATCTGCATTTGATATAACTGTCAAAAAGCGTATAATATGCCGCTGATTTATTCGTTCTTTAACATCCAGGGGATTGCTATGCATCCGATGCTGACTATTGCCACGCGCGCTGCACGCGCTGCGGGCCAAACTATTATGCGCGCCTACACTGAACTCGACAATGTTGAGATTGATTCAAAAGGTCTAAATGACTTTGTTACGAGTGTAGACAAGGAAGCTGAATCTACCATTACATACCAAATTCGTAAATCTTACCCAGATCATACGATTGTTGGCGAAGAAAACGGTGAAAACCGTGGCACCAATAAAGATTATGTGTGGATAGTTGATCCTTTGGATGGTACCAACAACTTCGTTCGTGGTATCCCTCATTTCGCAGTTTCTATCGCTGTTCAATACAAAGGCAAAATTGAAGTTGCCGTTGTTTACGATCCTGTACGCGAAGAACTGTTCTCTGCCGTTCGTGGTAAAGGCGCTAAAGTTAATGACTTCCGTCTACGTGTAACTAATGTTAAAACACTTGATGGCACCATTATTGGTACTGGTTTCCCGTTCAAAGCTCGCCAACACACTGAATCTTACCTAAACATCTTAGGTGAAGTATTCCCTGTATGTGCAGACATTCGTCGCACCGGTTCAGCAGCACTTGATTTAGCCTATGTTGCCGCGGGTCGTTTTGACGGTTTCTTTGAAATCGGTCTTAAGCCTTGGGACATCGCAGCAGGCGACTTAATCTGTCGTGAAGCTGGCGGTACTGTAGCTGACTTTACCGGAAACCATAACTATATGACTTCAGGTAATATTGTTGCAGGTTCTCCTAAAGTGACTTCCGAGTTAGTTAAAATTATGCGTCCTTTATTAAATGAAGGCTTAAAACGCTAATTTCAATTAACGCCAAAAGCCGCCTTTTATGGCGGCTTTTTTGTATCTGCAGTTCTTTAGCCTTCAATGGCACTGCTAAATAGTGATGATATTGGGATAAATTTATATTATTTGAACTAGATCACTCAGTATTATTCCATCTAGCAGAATATACTGAATTATCAATCAAATTTATAATAAGAGATGTAATAATCATGCCACTCCCTATACTCCGCCAAATAGGTGTTAAAAGCCTTAAAGGCGTCGAACATATCGTTCTTTTCATTATTTCTCTTGCGACCGTCTTTGCCATTGGCGAAGAGGTGATGCATATGTTCGATATTAGAACCGTAGAACTTGCCGATTTGCTACTACTCTTCATTTATCTTGAAGTCTTAGCCATGGTGGTCAATTACCTCGAGTCAGGTAAGCTACCTATCCGCATGCCACTATATATTGCTATTGTGGCACTGGCCCGTTACTTAATTCTTGATATGAAAGATATGGATGACTGGCGCATACTGGCGATTTCTGTTTCAACGATTGTGCTAGCAGCCACGGTCATTGTCATTCGCTGGGGACAACTGAAACTGCCCTACCCTAAAAGCAAAGATTTCGACTAAGCTCACAGAGTAGACACCTTTGTTAATTTATATCAACAAATAAAGCGATAAGTGACTTACTTATCGCTTTTTTTAACGATGTTGATTACTATCACTAATAATGACTAATACTTATGATGGATTAAGCAAACAGGGAGCGATAAGGTTATGTCAAATGAGCCTATAGGGTTTGAAGAAAAAAGAGCTTCTTTAAGAGTCGATATGGAAGCCGAGCGAGTTTTATTGCATTGGATTGACGCTAATGGCCAGCCCCAGGAAGATGCTGGCATTTGTATCGATTTAGCCCGTAAAGGAATTTTAATCGACTATAAAGCGCCGTTTGCCTTAGGCGACTTAATCGCAGTCACCTTCAACCATAACACTGACAAACAAAATACCATCAAAGGCCAAGTATGTCGTTGCCTTGAGTCAAATCCACAGAGTTATCATATTGCCATGCAGTTGCTTTAAATGCTTAAAGCAGTGCAATATCTTTAACATTAAGGTGATACTATGATTATATTAGTCGGCGGCGAAAAAGGTGGTAGTGGCAAAAGTTGTTTAGCGCAAAACCTCGCTGTATATGTAACCGAAACCTTCAATGCCAGTGTATTGATGGTTGATTGTGACCCGCAAAAAACCACCTCAGATTGGATCCAAGCCAGAAATGAACACCCCAGTTTAAAACCCATTAATTGCATTCAATTATACGGCAAAATCCGTAATGACTTACTTAGTCTTAATGAGCGCTTTGAATACGTTATTGTCGATTGCGGTGGTCAAGATAACCTTGCCATGCGCGCAGCGATGTCAGTCGCCACTTACGTACTCATTCCGCTTAGGCCCAAAAGACGTGATTTAAAAACGCTTCCACACATGGAGGACATGCTAAGCACCTGTAAAATGGTCAACCCCAAAATGGTGGCTGCAATAGTCGTCAGTCAATGCCCTGCTCTGCCATCGCAATTTAAGCGTATTTTAGAGGCCAAGGAAGTAGTGCAATCATTTGGCTTAAAAGCGCTAAATGCCATTACCTTCAATCGTAATATTTATGATGACAGCGAAGAAAGTGGCTCGTCAGTGCTTGAGATTGACCCTGAAGGTAAAGCAGCAGTAGAAATTCGCGCCATAGCCGAAGAGCTTTTTGCCATTCCACCAGATAATAGCTTCGAGTTTTAGGTCTGATATGCTGAAGTTTCAGTGTGGTTAACTTAGCACTGAAACATTTCAGCACTAACGTCATCAGCAAGCCAATGTTATAATGTCGGCAAATTGGTAAATTAAGCTGCGTACATGACTCAAGCAAACAATCCTCTTCATGGAATTAAATTAGAAACTATTGTCACTGAATTAGTGGAAAAGTATGGCTGGGAAGAATTAGGCAGCCGCATTAATATTCGCTGTTTTCAAGATAATCCAAGTGTTAAATCCAGCCTCAAGTTTTTAAGAAAAACCGAATGGGCCCGTGATAAAGTTGAATACTTATGGCTAAAAACCAACAAGCTGCCTTTGCCTGCTCCTAAAGTTTATGATGCAACAAAATCAACGACAAAGGCTCATCAAGGCTCGGGTGCCAAACCTGTGTCCAAAGCGCAAAATAATAAATGCACTGCAGGTGTTAATGCTGATATTTGGGGCAAATAAACACCATTGATAAACAAGCGGTCTGAAACAAACCTCTAACTACCTGTTTATTCGGTAAATAGTACAAAAAAGCCTGATAGTTTAGTTAAACCATCAGGCTTTTTTGTAACCGATGAAACTACATAGGGAATTCAAAAATTAATCGCCACACCTGTAACTCCCCATCAGTTTGATAACTCATACCAAATCGGTCTGTACTGAACCATCCCCAACCTAACGGCTTAGACAAGGCTAATGTCACTCCCACTTCATAGGAATATTGCGTAAGCACATTTTCTTGCACTGGGGTAACAAACTTAAGTTTATCGAAATACCAGCGCCCCGCTACAAACAAGCGTGGCTCAACGGTATACTCACCCCAATCCCAGCGTTGATTTAAGCCAAAATCAATGCCAGATTGCAATACAGAATAGCCATCAGAGCTGTCATTGATACTGCTTTTATAGCCAGCATAATAAATTCGGTTAACCCACACCGGATTATATTTGGGTTGTGCCAATTCATATAACGCTGAAAAACCAGTAGAGAAAATCCCCACATTACTGGAATTTGAAAAGTTATGCCCGTAGCCCAAATCTAAATAGGTTTCTAGGGTGAGCTGCTCGTCATAAAACCATTTGTACTCAATCCCTGGGGTTATGGTCATAGTGCCGACACCATCGGGTAGTTCACCTTCTGGCAAGTCACTAAAAGAGTAATTAAAAAAGCCCAATGAAACTGGCAACCTTAGGGTCAGCAGGTGATCATCGGCCTGTTCAATATCAAATGCGAAAGGAATATTGGCCACTGCAGCGCTCTGGCCAGAAGCGCGATAAATCCCGCTGCCAATATAATTTGCAAAAGCATAATGGGAAAGATCGGGGTTGTCAGCATCAAATTGAGCCTGACAAGGTTGAACAACAAAAAGCGCTGCAATAGCTATTACAGCGCTTTTATATAATGGAAATTGATTTGCTTTAAAACCAGTAAACCAACTCAGTAACATGATTTAATCTACGCTATTTCGTCAACTGTTATTTATTGTCATCAATAAAATGGTGTTCTGTCATCATATGACCTAACTCGGTTGATTTGGTTTTTAAATATGCTTCATTGTAACGGTTTTTGCCCACTTGCAATGGAACTCTTTCGCTCACTTCAATGCCAACTGCCTGCATGGCCTTCACTTTACGTGGATTATTGGTCATTAACTTCACTTTGCTAACACCAATTTGAGCCAACATAGGTTCAATCATATCGTACTTACGCATATCAGCTTCAAAACCTAAACGTTCGTTAGCTTCAACAGTATTGGCACCTTGATCTTGCAGTTCGTAGGCTCGGATTTTATTCAGTAAACCAATGCCACGGCCTTCTTGTCTTAAATAAAGAATAAAACCTTGGCCTAATTCAGCAATATTTTGCATTGCAGTTTGCAGCTGAAAACCACAATCACAACGCAAACTAAACAAGGCATCACCGGTTAAACATTCAGAGTGAATACGACCTAACATTGGCTCATTAGCATTTAGCTCACCAAACGTTAGCGCAACATGTTCTTTACCGGTTTCGGTATCTTCAAAACCATGCATTGCAAATACGCCCCAAGGCGTAGGTAACTTAGAAGTGGCGATATATTTAATCGACATTGACCAACCTTTCAGACAACGCTCAATTTATGAGTCTCATCATCCATGCAACTGACTTACGTCATAACTAATAGGGATAAACTGGATTAGAATTTTGCTGGGGCAAAACCAGTTACTGCTTTAATATTCATTTCGCGGCCAAGCGCAGTCATTGGATGTACAACAACTAATCCTTTAACTGATTTTTTTAATTTACCCATGTCTGCTTGTTCCGCTTTGGTCAGCACACGACTAAATTTTAGTTCTTTTACATCTTTACCGGCTTTGTTTAATTGACGTGATTGCTGATTTTTCAAACTTGCAATACGTTTTGTTACTGTCGCGATCTCTTTTTTAAACTGCATGATAACCGCTTTATCTTCACGGGCTTGTGCAGCAGCAAGTTTACGGCGAAACTTTTCTGCTTTATCGTTTAATGCTTGCAGTTCTTCTTTTAAATTCATTGTGTTACCTTAAATTTCAACATTGTGCCACTGACACAATAACATGCTCAAACACAGCACTTGTATCAATCCAACACGTTTACGGAGGCGAAGTATAACAGTTCGTTAGACGAAACACATTATCCACAGCAGCTTATGGTTAATCTATTTGAACTAAATCATGAATAATTTGATTACTGCTACCACGCCACTTCAAACTGGGATCCGCTAAATCTTGCTCGAACTTGCCATCCACTAACACATCTACATAGTCTAATACTTGCAGTTGTTTGAGGGACATTTGATCGAGCTTGTAGCCACTCCATAGCCAAATGTCTTTATCTGGGCATTGTTGTTTTACCCGTTTAACCAAAGACAAAATGCTGTCGAGATTAGCTGGGAATAATGGGTCGCCACCAGAAAGTGATAAACCACGGCGCTTAATACGAGTATCATTTAAATCAGCAATAATTTGATCTTCCATCATTTGGCTAAATTCATGGCCTGAACGAGGATCCCAAGTAGACTGATTATAACAACCACGGCATTGATGCTCACAACCTGAAACAAACAAGGTCGCGCGGGTACCTGGGCCGTTGATCACATCGATAGGAAAATACTGATGGTAATTCATAATCACTTCTCTTACTGCTCATTGTCGCGTAAACACTCACGCTGTAAACCTATTTGCATCACTAAGGCCAAACCAAAACAAGGCGCTTAAAGCGCCTTGTTGGGTTAATCACGGAATTAGCTTTGCTAACTTCATGAATTTGCTATTTATAAATGCTTAACGCGGCGTTTAACTTCTTCTTGCTTACCATAGTTAAATGGTCTTGCATCAGGGCTGCCTAGATAACCACATACACGACGGGTTACCGACACACGGCTTGGCTCATGGTTGCCACATTTAGGGCACACAAAACCTTTACTGGTACAGTTAAACTCACCAACGTAACCACAGTCATAACATTCATCGATTGGGGTATTGGTACCGTAATAAGGCACTCTGGTGTAACTGTAATCCCAGACGTTTTCTAATGCTTCAATATTGTGCTGCATGTTCGGGAACTCGCCGTAACAAATAAAGCCACCATTGGTGATTTCTGGGTACGGTAATTCAAACTCAATTTTATCGTATGGATTGACTTTCTTTTCGACGTCTAAATGGAAACTGTTAGTGTAGTAACCTTTATCAGTAACCCCTGCAACCACACCAAACTCTTTGGCATCTAGCTGGCAAAAACGACTACATAAGTTTTCACTTGGGGTGCTGTATAGGCTAAAGCCATAACCTGTTTCTTGTTTCCACGCTTCAGTCGCGCGCTTCATCACTGAGATAATTTCAATGGCTTTAGTGCGTAACAGCTCGCTATCAAACACGTGCTCATCAGTACCATAAAGTGCATTAATCGTTTCATGTAAGCCAATGTAGCCTAATGAGATTGACGCGCGGCCATTTTTAAAGATTTCAGACACATCATCATCTGCATTTAAACGAACACCACAAGCACCTTCCATATAAAGGATGGGGGCAACACGCGCTTTTACACCCACTAAGCGGGCAATACGGGTATCGAGTGCTTTACGAGCGAGTGTCATTCTCTGTTCTAATAAGGCAAAGAAAGCGGTTTCGTCGCCCTTGGCTTCAATGGCGATTCTAGGTAAGTTTAAGCTGACAACACCTAAGTTGTTACGCCCTTCATGAATTAACTCACCATTTTCTTCATAAGTTCCTAAGAATGAACGACAACCCATTGGCGTTTTAAATGAACCAGTAACGCGTTCAACTTGTTCATAATTAAGAATATCTGGATACATGCGCATGGTGGCACACTCTAATGCTAACTTCTTCACATCGTAGTTAGCATCAGCAGCTTTATGATTTAGGCCATCACGAATAGCAAAAACCAGTTTTGGGAATACCGCTGTTTTACGGTTTTTACCTAGACCTGCCATACGTACTTTAAGAATCGACTTTTGAATTAAACGCGCTTCCCAGCACGAGCCTAAGCCAAAACCAAAGGTCACAAATGGCGTTTGGCCATTGGCGGTATGAAGGGTATTTACTTCATATTCTAAAGACTGGAATGCGTCGTAACATTCTTTTTCAGTTTGCGCCATGGCAAAGGCTTCAACATCTGCTACGCCCCACTCTTTACCGATAACCAACTGCTTTTGATAGCTCTTTTGAACGAACTCAGCTAATACTTCATCAATGCGGTTAATGGTGGTGCCGCCATAGATATGGCTAGCCACTTGGGCAATAATTTGCGCAGTTACTGCAGTCGCAGTTGAAATTGATTTAGGGGTGTCAATTTCAGCGTTACCCATTTTAAAACCATGGGTTAACATGCCAGCTAAATCAATTAGCATGCAGTTAAACATTGGGAAGAATGGTGCATAGTCTAAGTCGTGATAATGCAGTTGACCTGACTCATGTGCAGCAACAATATCTTTTGGCAATAGATGCGACTTGGCATAATGTTTGGCCACGATGCCAGCAAGTAAATCCCGTTGAGTTGGAATAACTTTAGCGTCTTTATTGGCATTTTCATTTAAAATCGACGCGTCGCTTTGTTCAACCAAACCACGAATTTCGCAGTTCAATTTACTTTTGGCTTCACGGCAAATATCACGGTCGTGACGATACTCAATATAATGACGCGCAACCTCTTTATGAGGACCTTCCATTAATAAGTTTTCAACTAAAGCTTGTAAATGATGGATCTCAACTTCTTCATCGTTAGCAACTTGATCTCTAATCACACAAGCGACTGTTGAAGCATAGTCTTCATCAGCACTACCTGTAGCAGTTTCCATTGCTGCAACAATGGCATCCTTGATCCGCGACTCATCAAATAGAGTACGACAACCGTCCCTTTTAATTACTACAGGCATTACTTTTACTCCTTTTATGCACAGGATATAAACACTATATATCCACACATAATTATCAACAAACACAATATATGGTGCATTAGGCAATAATAGGCACTAAAAATCCATGATCTAGATCATGTTTTGATGAAGGGGAACAAAATGAAAAAAATTACTGCCAAGCTCAACACTATTTAGAAAAGTTGAACTTGACCAGGTTATAAAAAGCAGCTACTGAGTGCTGAAACGCCTATAAATAGATTGCTATTTATTACAGATTTAAACTGGTAATTGCAGGCTTATACGAATAGTTATCTCAGATTTATACAAATAGTTATCACAGATTTATACTGGTATATTGATGCTTAAACAGGTCATTTCAACCGTTAAAAATCAGTATGATTAAAGCAAAGCGCTTTAATTGGCGTTAATCATTTGGGCTAATACCAAGGGCTGCATAAATTAAATGCGCAGATTGGCGCACAGATTGACGGCCTGCTTCTATGGCTTCATCAGCACGATGAAACTCCATGGTACCGATATCAGCAAGCTGTGGCACTAAACACACATCCGGTGGATCGCCCATTAATCTGGCGCGTTTATGGCGCTGCTCTAAAATATCCATTGATTGCGACATCACCGCAATCATCCCAGGGTGAGATTTCGTGCTTGTGGAAAACTTTTCTGAAAAACTATTTATATACTCTTTACCTTTACCTAGCAGATCCATAAACGCCGACTCTGGCTCTTTGGCCACTAATTGCTTTTCAATTTCAGTGGGCGCACAGCTGGTCATTTGTTGAGGCAACATATGCATACTATTACGGCGGTGACCATTTAAGTCCACTGCAATCACTACATCAACGTCCATGGTGCGGCACATTGACACTGGCACAGGGTTTACCACTGCGCCATCCACTAACCAGCGATCATGCAATTGTACTGGGGGTAAAAAGCCCGGCATTGAACACGAGGCTCTTACCGCATGACGTAAATCGCCTTCTTTGAACCAAATTTCTTGGCCAGAATATAAATCGGTCGCCACTGCCGCAAACGGCTTTTGCAATTGCTCTATTTTTAGATCGCCTATTCGACCAGCTAAAACATCAAATACTTTTTCACCACTGATTAAGCCACCTTTGCGCCAGCTTAAATCCATTAAGCCTAAAACATCCCAACTAGAAAACCCACTCACCCACTCATGTAACTCTTCTAAATGATCATTAGCATAAGCTGCGCCCACCAGAGCCCCAACAGAGCAGCCAGCAATCTTTTCAGGGTGGATCCCCATGGCGGCCAGCTCTTTTATCACCCCAATATGAGCCCAGCCCTTAGCCGCGCCACTACCGAGGGCGATCCCAACACGAAGTGATGATTTATTTTCTTTTGAAGCCTTAGACATTTACCAAACCCTTAACCATTTTTGCACACCTAAGTAGCTTATCTTACGCTTAAGCTGTTGGCTATCAAGTCGCTTACACGTTATAATATCTGGCTATCATTTTTTAGGGGATTTACCTTTGTTATTTACCGATTTTTCTTTAGATAAACGCTTATTAGACAGTCTAAAGCATATGGGCATTTCTGAGCCAACAGAAATTCAGCAGCAAGCCCTGCCAATTGCCCTAGCGGGTAAAGATTTAATGGCATCATCTAAAACCGGTTCAGGTAAAACCCTGGCGTTTTTATTACCTGCTTTGCAGCGGGTAATATCGACTAGGGCCCTCTCTAAAAAAGACCCTCGCGTTCTGATTTTATTGCCAACCCGTGAACTTGCTCAGCAAGTCTATGGTCAATTACGTTTACTGGTTGCCAATACCCAATATAAAGCCATTAGTATTTTAGGTGGCGAGAACTTTAACGATCAAGCAAAATCGCTATCTCGTGACCCACACTTTATTGTGGCAACACCTGGGCGTATTGCCGATCATCTTCAACAGCGCCACTTATACCTAAATGGCTTAGAGTTACTGGTACTTGATGAAGCCGATCGCATGTTAGATCTTGGTTTTGCGCCACAACTTAAAGCCATTAATGACGCTGCAGATCATAAGCGCAGACAAACCTTGATGTTTTCAGCGACATTAGATCACGATGACATCAATGATATCGCCGCAACATTATTAAAGACCCCTAGCCATGTGGCTATTGGCGCATCGCATGCAGAGCATAAAGATATTGTTCAGCGCATCTTTTTAGTTGACCACCTTGATCACAAACAAGCCCTGCTGCAGCATATTTTAAAACATGAGCAACACAAGCAAGTGATCATTTTTACTGCAACTCGCTCAGACACTGACAGACTAGCCAAACTATTGTCTGCTGAAGGGCTAGAAACCGCTGCGCTCAGTGGTGACTTAAGTCAGTCAGCACGTAATCAAATTATGGACAAATTCAGCCGTGGCCAACAAAAGATTTTAGTCACCACAGATGTTGCTTCTCGCGGGTTAGACTTATTAAATGTGTCATTAGTAATTAACTTTGACATGCCAAAGTTTGCCGAAGAATATGTTCACCGTATTGGCCGTACTGGCCGCGCAGGCGCTAAAGGCGATGCTATTTCATTAGTAGGCCCGAAAGACTGGGATAGCTTTAAGAAAGTACAGGTGTTCTTACGTAAGAACTTTGACTTCTCAACTATCGCAGGCCTTGAAGCTAAATTTAAAGGCTTAAGAGACAAGCCTAAGGCATCAAGCGCCAATGCAAAATCAGCTGATGCCAATACAGGTAATGCCAAGCGTGTCGCTAGCAAGAAGCCAAAAGTGGCGCCTAAACGCGACAAGCGCTTTGCCACCGGTATTGATATTGGTGACACACCAATGCGCCGTAAAGCAAAACCAGCAAAAATTATCGAAACTGATGATTCAATTGTCAGTGACGAAGAATAACCGTAATTTTGACAGCATGAACATATTTGAGCACAGCTCAACAACATGCCAAATAAACTCGCTCTAAGTAAGGTATAACATGAAGATTTGTGGTGTAGAATTAAAAGGTGGCGAAGCCATCATCAGCTTATTAAATTATGAGAAAGAGTCATTCAACGTACCGGAATGTCGTCAAATCTCGTTCAGCATTTCAAAATCTGTTGAAACAGAATCAATTCGTGAATTTCATTTTGCTTTCCATAAATTAATGGAAGATTACAAAGTTGATGAAATCGTGATTATTGAACGTGAACAAAAAGGCAAGTTCTCCGGCTCTGCTACTAGCTTTAAACTTGAAGCAGCAATTCAAATTACTGAATTACCAGTAGCGATTATTAGCCCAGTGACTATCAAAGAAGAGCTAAAGCGTAATCCGCCACAAGCCGATCTTGATACCCTTGAGCTTAAACGTGTGCAATTACCTGCTTTTGAAGCCGCATACGCTCAGCAAAACCGCCACATGTATGGCAAAATCTAACTCAGTTTGAATTAGATTTTCTTGTGATTAAGCTGCTTTATGGCCTGTTTGTGGGTAAAAGCAGCTTACTGATAAGCTTAAAGTAAGCAATAAATATCCCTATGAATTCAAGAAAATCCGCCTCATTTTCCACTCCTGTTACATCAAAAAAAGTCAGACCAAGTGCGCCGCCGCAAATGACGGTAAAAGCGGTTAATCAAGCTACAGCGACTAAACTGGCGGCTAAGCAAGCCCTAGCAAGCCTGGTAACCAGTGATGAGGTAAAGGCCAAAAAACAGCAAACAGCCCAGCTTAAATACATTGCCGGTTATTCAGCCCAAACCATCGAACAGGTAAAAGGCTATATTGCCAATGACAGCTTAGCTGCCGTGCTATTAAAGCGTTACCCAAGTGTGCACGATATACGCACTGATAAAGCGCTTTATGACTACACCATGGTGTTTAAACAGCAATTCTTAAAACAGTCTGCGCCGCTTTCTAAAGTGGTTTTTGACGACAAAATCACCCTCAGTCATCAAGCCTTAGGCCTACATACCTACGCCAATCGCGTACAAGGCAGTAAGGTCAAAGCTAAGAATGAAATTCGAATTTCATCACGACTACGCCATGTGCCTGAGCCATTACTGAGAATGGTGGTGGTGCACGAATTAGCCCACCTTAAAGAAAAAGATCACAACAAAGCTTTTTATCAACTGTGCGAATATATGACCAGCGATTACCACCAGCTGGAATTCGACTTACGCTTATTACTGACCTGTATTGAGCTAGGAAAAGCCCCTTATTAAGCTTAAGATATTCATAAACCTATTTTCTTAGGAGGGTATTAATGTATGTAGCAAGCTTTAGGGGCGACAATCGTCGCACTCGAAAATACAAAACCGAAAAAGCAGCCATGAAAGCCATTCGTAATTGGCTTAAGGATAATCAACTTAAAGGGTTTTCGGTGGGTTTGATGGGACCCGATCTGGCGCCATGCGAATTTAATGATTGGGAGTTAATCCCATTTGAAGAACCCAAATCGGTATCTTTTTATTCATCTCAAAAATGGTTAAGCCTGCGTCTAAACGCTTTTGAAAAGTACGGCTCAGTTTGTCAGTGCTGCGGCACTAGCCCACAACATGGCGCAGTCATGCACGTTGACCACATCAAACCTCGCTCCAAATATCCTGAACTTGCGCTCGATATCGATAACCTACAAGTGCTATGCGATCAATGTAACCTTGGTAAATCAAATCACTCAGAAACCAAATGGCGCAAATAAAAAACCACTTTCAAACGAATTAAAAGTGGTTTTAATTTAACGATAAAAAGATTAAATGGGTTAACCTAAATCCATCATCATTTGTTTGGTTTTCACCAGTTGCTTAAAGGCGTTCATTTGCTTTTTAGGCAATACCGAGGCTTCAATGATACTCACCTTCATTGGGTTAACTGGGCGACCATTAACATGAAACTCATAATGTAAATGTGGTCCCGTCACCCGACCTGTGCTGCCTGATAAGCCAATCACCTGCCCGCGTTTAACCCGCTGGCCTTTTCTGACCAAGAACTTCGACATATGCAAATAGCGGGTTCTAACATTATTGTCGTGTTCAATCACAATATACTTGCCTGCAAAGCGATGATTAGTGACCATTGACACCACACCATCCCCCGGCGCTACCACTCTGGTGCCAGTAGGAGTGGCAAAGTCAGTACCGTTATGTGGCGAGGTTCTACCAGTAACAGGGTGCTTACGGGTCGGATTGAAATGTGAAGATAAGCGATACTGCCTTTCCAGCGGTATTCGCTGAAAGGCACTGGCTAGACCTTGGCCTTTGTCATCATAAAAATTACCATCCACATTTTGAAAGGCGCTAATATTTCTACCTCTGGTTTCAATACGCACTGCTTCTAATTTACTGGCTCCGGTGGATACGCCTTCAATAAATTGATCATTCATTAATACTGAAAATTGATCACCTGCACGCAAATCACGGGAGAAATTTAGCTTGCTTGAAAGTAGCGTTTCTATGGTTTGTATTTGCGCTGCAGTTAAACCTGAGCGCTGGGCCGATAAATAAAATGAGCCATTGATATCCCCACTAATAATGCGGTTTTGCCAAATGCCTTCTATATTGACCTCATTAACCTCGTAACTGCCATCGTCAAAACGGCTAAATACCACTTGGTAAGCTGGATTAAAATACAACTCTAGTTTGGTTAGTTTTTGCTGTTCGTCTTGCCAAAATCGAATACGATTACCCGGCGATAATGTATCTAATGCCAGTACATTTAAATCAGCTTCAAGCACTTTGTACATGGTCTGTTGACCAATACCAGCTATTTCAAATAACTGACTTAAGGTGTCACCTTGCTCAATAATACGTTCAAATGTCGGCGCAACCGGCTCACTAATTTCAACCGGAGTATGATTGGCTACCTGTGGGATCAAGGCTTCGATATCAAGGGCAACAGGGATCCGCTGTGAGGCAAATTCTTGCGGGGTTGGCCACAGTAATGCCGCCGCGACAATAAACACGCTTGCTAGCAATAATTTCCGATGTAATGTGGGTAAGTTTTGCGCTTTACCAACCAGCGTTTGTAGCTTATCCATTTGAGCTGAAAGCAATCTCGTGTCCGCCCTACTGCACGTATTAATATACGTATAAAAGAATGTATACTTAAGCACTAGTTTAATGAGTGCTTAAGTACTATATACCAAGGGGGAGTTATATCAAAAAAGACTGCAAATACAAATATAAAAACTCACCACGCCTGCATAACTTTGAACTAGGCAATTGAAAGTAACTGAGATGGGAAAAGACTGTTATCAGTCATGATGTTTTTAATTTACATCTATTACTCGCTTAATTAACCTAAAAGCGCTGCAACAATGGCAGCTTTTTACTCAGCATGGTTGATTTATCATTAGAATTTATTGACCTAAAAATAACCCTACCCCAAAGCAAATAATGAGGCTAATGCGGCTGCATTAACCTCAAGTGACGGTTTAGTTGTTAGCCTAGCCGCGAGTCTGAGCGATAAGCTTTAGAGACAAACTTAAGCCAATTCGACATCGCTATTAACTTTATATTCACTCTGCAACTTACTGACTCCAAGTCCATTCATTTTATGCACTCTAATTTGCACCCCAATGCGCTCTTTCATCGCTTCAATGTGGCTGATCACACCAATCATTTTGCCTGAAGCATTAAGGTTATCTAGCGCATCAAGGGCGGTATCTAAGGTTTGACTGTCTAAGGTGCCAAAGCCCTCATCCAAAAATAACGAGTCGATACTGGTTTTATGACTGACTAAATCCGATAACGCTAACGCTAATGCCAAACTGACTAAAAAGCTTTCACCACCTGATAAGGTGCGAGTATCTCGAATTGCATCGCCTTGCCAGGTATCCAATACTTGCAGCTCTAGATCTACCGATTGTTTGCGCTCAAGCAAATAGCGTCCTTGAAGCCTATCCAGCTGCCGATTAGCCAAAGTAACCAGATGATCTAATGTCAGCCCTTGGGCAAACTTTCTGAATTTATCGCCTTTTTGCGAACCGATGAGTGAGTGTAAATAGGCGATATCATCATAAGCTTGTTTGGCTTGGTTAAGCTCTAACAGCATTTGCTGCTGACTTAGGCGCTTTTGTTTATCGTCATCCAGTAAATGGTTCACTTGCCATAAGGTTTGTTTTATCTCACCTAACTGGGTCTCGACTTGTTGATGCTGCAAACTGACCTTTGCTAAATAGCCTTGTGCAGATTCTTGCTCTGACTTTAGCTCTGAATCTAGATCAGCCCCTTGAAGTAAGACTTTGTCTGAGCCTTGTTGCTGCTTTTCAGTCGTTAGCTGCTCATAACCAAATTGCTCTGCTTGGGTCATTAACGCTGTTAATTGCTGCTTGGCTTGTTCTACCAAGGTGCGCGCTTTTAACTGCTGCTCATTAAGTTGCTGCTGCAAGTTAATTAACTGCTCACGCTCAGCCTGAGGAATAATGGCTTGCTCAAATTCCGCTTGGCTAGCAAATGGGCTTTGGCTTAATTGCTGCTGCCACTGCTCGGTTGCCGCGGTTAACTCAGTCAATGCCACTGCAATTTGTTTATTAACGGCTTCAATATGCGCCTTAACATTATCTTGCTGCTGCTGATATTGATTCAATTGGCTTTGTAGCGCTGTTAACTGGCTTTCTGCTTGCTCAAGCATGGCTTGGCTAGCCTGCTTTTCAGTTAATGTTTGCTTATCGGCAAATAGCTGCTGCCTTTGGCTCGTCAACTTGGCTAACTCAGCTGCAACTTCAGTTAATTGCGCTTGCTGCGACTGTGATTGCTGCAACGCCTCTTCTAGTTGACTCGCCTGGGTTTGCTGTTGCTGCTGCAATAATTGTAATTGCTGCTGTGCTTCAAGTTGCTGATCGCTTGCTTGCTGCCACTGCATTATTTGTTGTTCAAGGGCGCTTAACCACGCTTTAAACCCAGCCATATCTGGCATAGACTCTGCGGTTTGCGCAATTGAATCGCTTAATTCAGTCACTAGGTTATTAAGGGTTTTATTCACCTCAATAAGCTGCAGCTCAGCGTCCTGTAAGCCATTGTTGCAGCTTGTATGCTCTTGGGCTAATAAGCTTAATTGGTGCTGTTGTTGCTCAGCGGCGTTATTCGCTTGCTGGTACTGATCGTTTTGTTGTTGCAGGTGAGTTTTAGCCTGCCTGATATCGGCTAATCGCTGGGATAAGTTTTGCTGCAACTGCGCCATTTGCGCTACATAATCACTCAGCTGGCTATCATCAATAGCAAATGCAATTCCAAGTTGCTGACAAGTTTGCTGCCAGTCCTGTTGTAATTGCTGACTCTGCGCCGTTAGCTTAGCCACCGCTTGTGAGGCTGACTCATATTGTAACTGCAAGGTTTGCAATGCCAATTTAGCTTGCTCGCCTTGGGTTTTAATCTTATCTAATTGCGCGCTAGTTTGTTGATGGCGCAGCTCTGTTTGCGACAAATCAACCGCTTGATATTCACTCACTAAAGGGTGATCCAACGAGCCACATAAGGCGCATGGCTCACCTTCTACTAACTTAGCCCGATGCTGGGTTAAATCAGCAATATATTGCTCTTGTTTTAGCAAGCTTGTTAAGTCTTTTAATTGCTGATTTTTATCTGTCCACAAGACTCGTATTTGGGTTAACTCAGCTTGCTTTAACTCAATATCGTGTTGGGTTTGCGCGTTTTGCTGGCGATGTTGATTAAGATCTAATTGCAATTCACTGTAACGGGTCGACAAGTGTTCAAGCTGACTGCGCTTTGGCTGCTGAGTCACTATGTCATTATATTGCTGCTCAATGAGTGCTTCTTCATCACCGGCTAACAAGGTCTGTAATTGCAGCTGGGCTTGTTGGCGGCTGAGTTGATATTGTCCAAGTAACTGTTGCTCACTGGTTACTTGCGCTGTCAGTGTGCTTTGCTGCTGTTGGAGCTGAATTTGCTGTTGCTGAAAACGGGCAATTTGTTGCGTCAACTTAGTTTGCTGAGTCACTTGCTCGGCGTAGTTAGCATATTGCTGCTGCCACACACCAAGGCGAGTTTGGATCAACTTGCCCTGGGGATATTGGTTGATGACTTGCTGCTGCTGGGCTTGTAATGCCGTAACGGTTTGTATTTGTCCGCCGATGGCCTGCTGCTTTTGCTGTAATTGCTCTAGCAGCTGGGTTTGTTGCTGCTGAGACTGTAACTGCTGAGCATGTTTAAAGCTCACTTGCTCAATTTGATTATCAAGTGGCTGCACCTGAGTATCAATTAGCGTCACTAAATCCGTATGTTGCTGCTTAGCTAAACTAAAGTGCTGAGACTGCAACTGTTGCTCAGTGGCGATTTGACTTAATTGTGCGCTGGCCTGTTCAAGCTCAGTATTGCGCTGCTGTAACTGCTTTTGCAACTGTGCATGGCTGTTTTCAAGTTTGCTCATGCCTTCAAATAACGGAATTAAGCTTTCAGCTGGCTCACTGGCAGCTAACTTAGCTAAACTGGCTTGCTGGGCTTTAAGTTCAGTCTGCGCTAGTTGTAATTGTTGCTCACTGGCAAGATGTCGCTCAGTTGCTTGCTCAAGCTGCTTAGCCCACGTGACTTGCAGCTGCAGTTGCTGCAGTTGTTGCTGGCATAAATCGGCTTGCTCAATTAACTGAGTTTGCTCTATTTGTTTAAGGCTAATACTGTCATCATCTAGTAATTCAACGCTGTTTGATTTAGCTTCAAGCAAGGCAAGCTCCTGCTTTGATTGGCTAAATTTTTGATGTACTTGCTCCGAGATAAGCCCGTATATTTCTGTGCCGGTAAGCTCTTCAAGTAACTCAGCCCGTTCATTAGCTTTGGCATTTAAAAAGGCGGCAAACTGACCTTGGGATAACATCATCGATTTAGTAAATCGCGCGAAATCTAATCCGGTAATGGCTTCGGTTAATTCGGTTTTATGCTTAATTTGGCTGGCAAGAATTTTACCATCTTCAAGTTGCGCTAACTCAACTTGGGCATCTTGTAAATTGCCATCAACTTGACCACGGGAGCGTCGTTGGCTCCAAAAGGCGCGATACGCCTTACCTTTCACTTCAAACTCAACCTCGGCCAGACAATCGCTGGTGCCACGAGTCATGAGCTCATTGGTGGTTTTTGAAATTACCCCTAAGCGCGGGGTCTGATGATACAGCGCTAAGCAGATAGCATCTAAAATGGTTGTTTTACCCGAGCCTGTAGGGCCAATAATGGCAAACAGGCCGTTTTCTTTAAATGGCGACTGGGTAAAATCAATTTTCCACTCATTTTTTAATGAGTTAATATTTTTAAAACGCAGGCTAAGGATTTTCATTATTTTGCCTCCTCAACATGTTGCGCTGTGCCATTAAGCTGCTCATTCATTTCATCAAGGATAATATCAAACTGTTGTTTTACCCGTTCAAGTCGCTGTTGCTGCTCGGGTTCTGAAAAGTCTTCTTGGGCTAAACGGCGCTCAAACACTTCTGTGACGCTTAATTCAGTTAAGGTTTCATTATCCATTTGCTGAATTTGCTGTTGGCGCTGGCTACGAGCACGCTTAAGTTGCAGTACTTCTACAGGTAAGGCGTCGGTCAATTCGGCTATTCGGCTTTGTAAGTCGGTTAAAAAGTCTTGCTCGGCCACTTCGATACTCAGCCAAGTGACTTGATCGCTGCCTTGCTCAACTAAGGTTTCAAGCTGGGATGCGATTTCGGCCAAGCTGCCTTTTACACTTGCCATGGCTTGAAACTTGGGCACTTCAAGGGCACTGACCTCGGCTAATTTAGCCTTATCAAACTCAACCAAATACACACTTTTTTGACTGTTAAGTTCATCAAAACTTAAACTGATTGGCGAGCCGCTATAGCGAATATGCTCTGTTTTGGCGATTTTTTGCGGTCGATGAATGTGGCCTAGTGCAATGTAATCCGCTGCAGGAAACAAGTTGGCATTAAATGCATCAAGGCTACCAATATAAATGTCTCGCACTGACTCACTGGTGCTGGCACCCACTGTGGTTAAATGCCCTGTGGCAATAATGGGTAATGGCGTAGTTTGCTGGTTATTAATTGCTTGGGCATGAGCAAAACAGCGCTGATATAAATCGGCGATTTCATTAGCTAACTTTCGCTGTTTATCTTCACTGGACTCACCCGACTCACTTAATACTATATCTCTAGGGCGTAAATACGGCAGCGCACATACAATCGCGCAGGGGTGATCATGACTATCAGCCACTAACAACACATGCTCAGCTGCGTTATCAAGCGCACCTGGGATAACCGTGGCATTTAAGCACGCCAGCAACTGCTTTGACTCTCCTAAGGTAGCAACAGAGTCGTGATTACCACCAAGAACGATAAGCTTACAATTTGTTGCTTGAATATCGACAATAAATTGATTGTACAAACTGCGGGCATAACTTGGCGGCGTGCCAGTATCAAAAATATCGCCAGCGACAATCAGTGCATCAACCTGATGCTGGCTAATTTGTGCTAACAACCACTGCAAAAATGCCTTGTGCTCAACAGCGCGACTTTTACCGTAAAAGTTTTGACCAAGGTGCCAATCAGATGTGTGAATAATGCGCATGAAAACCTTTTCTGTTCGATGTGTTGTTATTGAAATCTGTCATAAAACGCTTAATTAGTCTGGAGATATAAGTCACTTACCCGTACTGCGCCCACAATAATTTAAAGCTCATTAAAAATGCCATGGTGATCACCAGCGGTTTAATAATTTTTACCCCTTTGGTCATCACTAAGCGTGAGCCAAAAGTTGCGCCGATAGCTTGCCCGACTAACATAATAAGCCCTAATAAAACCGCCACTTGGCCGCCAATCATAAAAAAGATTAACGATGACACATTAGTAGCAAAGTTAAGCACTTTGGCATGGGCGGTGGCTTTAGCCAGTCCGTAACCTGCCAGTGACACAAAGGCTAAAGCAAAGAAACTGCCGGTTCCGGGTCCAAAAAATCCATCATAAAACCCCACCCCAAGAGCGGCAGTAAAAGCAAACATGGCAGGTGTCAGCACTTGTTGTTTATCTTCTTCTGAGATTTTTTTAGAAAACAAAAAATAACAGCCAATGGCGAGGATAAGAAATGGTAATACCAGTTCTAATACGGTGACATCAATCATTTGTACAATAATGGTGCCCACTGCAGCGCCAATAAACGCGCACACAATGGATAAGCGTGCTTGCTTTAAGTCAACCATGCCTTTGCGAATAAAGTACAAACTAGCAAAAAAGCTGCCGCCACAAGCTTGCAGCTTATTAGTACCTAAAGCCGCAGCTGGCGGTAAACCCGCCCACATCAATGCAGGAATAGTGAGTAAACCGCCACCACCGGCAATGGCATCAATAAAACCCGCCAATATGGCGACGAAAAATAATATAACAGCAATTTGTAGGGTTAACTCGAACATTAGATAGGTCTATAAATCAAAATAATACGCTATTAGACCTGCTTTAATGGCAAAATTCAAAAGCTATCTGCATTAGATTGTGCCTTAGTTTATCCAAACGTTTACGTCGCTATTTTTAATAACACTGAGCCTGTGAACATTTAATAATTGTTGACAGATATCGGCTAAAAAACGCAAAAAGGTAACCTAAGTTACCTTTTTATTAGTGAGTAAAGTGATTGCGCTTTTTAACTGTGATTAACAGTGCAATTAAAAGCCCCAGAACAAGTTGGTGATTAAAAACAGCACCAACATACTTATGAAGTTAATAATCATACCTGCACGCATCATTTCAGATTGCTTGATATAACCTGAGCCAAAGACAATGGCATTAGGCGGGGTGGCGACAGGCAACATAAAGGCGCAAGAAGCTGCAATACCAATCACTACTGAAATCATCACTGGCGATAAACCTAAGGGCTCAGCAATTGCAGCAAAAACTGGCACCAGCAATGCTGCACTAGCCGTGTTACTGGCAAACTCAGTTAATAACACCACAAAGGTAATCACTGCAATCATAAATAGCGCCATGTGGGCATCGCCAAAAATATCTGTCACAAAGTGGGCTAGAAACACACTGGTGCCTGTGGCTTTTAACACTGCACTTAACGTGAGGCCACCGCCGAACAGGATAAGTACTCCCCAGTCCGTGGTCGATTCGATTTTTTTCCAGTCCACTAATTTAAGGCTGGCAAGCACAACTACCGCACCTAAAGCAACAATGGTATCAAACTTACTGATCCCACCAAGTGCTTGGGCTAATGGTTTACTGAATATCCAACCACAAACTGTAGCTAAAAATATAATCAGGGTTAATTTTGCACTAACGGTCATTTTTACATTTTCTGTTTTTATCTCACACACAGTCGATAAATCAGGTTTTAAAAATAGATAAAGCGCGATTAACATGCTTGGTAACATAATAGCCACAGTGATTAAACCAAACTCGAGCCAATCACTAAAGCTTAAGCCCACTTGTGCCGCAGCAATGGCATTAGGCGGACTGCCCACTAGGGTACCAATTCCACCAATGTTGGCAGAATACGCGATTCCCAGTAGCACGAACAAATAGGTTTTACGGTACTGTTTAAAATCCAGTTGATGCAAAATACCCAAGGCTAGTGGCAGCATCATTGCGGCTGTTGCCGTATTACTGATCCACATCGACAGCACTGCGGTCACTAAAAACAGTAACATACAAGCAATACTCAACTTACCTTGAGACAGCAGCAACACCTTTTGCGCAATTAAGCGGTCAATGCCCTGATGATTTAGCGCCGCCGCCAACACAAAACCACCAAAGAATAAGAAGATAATCGGGTTAGCAAAATTACTCATGGCGGTGGAAGTATCAAACACCCCCAAAAACACCGCTAATATCGGAATTAAAATGGCGGTAATACTGATATGAATCGCTTCGGTTAACCATAGAATAGCTGCAAAAATAAGTAGCGATAGACCGGTATTGACCCCTTGTTCAAAGGGTAATAAATGATATAGCAAGGCAAACAAGGCAATGTTGCCAAACAAGATGATGAAGTCAGTTTTATTGTTTTTGGTTGTCGTCGACTTTGTTGGGCAGTTTTCCATTAAAGCGTTCTCCCTTATTTTTTAATGACAACAATGTAAACAGAGTAATAGGTAAGATAAAGCATTGTTTTTGGTTGCTTGATTACATAGTCAAGCCTGCGCGGCGTGAGATGAATCCCATTACCAGCCACTGTTGTGACGCGCAACAATAGTAACACTAGATGTATTGTGGTTATTAAGTTTCAAATTGACGGAATTCGCCATTTAGTACTCTCAAACTGAATGTTTATTAGCGTTTAAATAATGTGACATAGATCTAGCTGGCCCAGGATAAACTTGTAATAAGACAAAGTTAATTAGCGTTTCGTGATCTGTAATAACCATAAGTGGTTTTAAATGCCGCTTAGAGAAATGATAAAATAGTGATGGGTGATGGGTGATGGGTGATGGGTGACGGGTGACGGGTGACGGGCTATTAATAGTAAAACTAGCTTAGCAAAAAAGATCCTTTAGCAGCAGGAATGCTCAATAGGGGCGTTAAAAAAGTAAAATAAAAACTCAGTAAGGCACATCCGCCTTACTGAGTATTAGTCGTTATGCGATTATACGATGCAATAACGCGAGCTTAGATTTCACCCGTCACAATGCAGTAACCAGTAACGGCCTCTTCACCGTGCACTTGAACCTTGGCATATAACTTATGATCAGCTAGCGGGTAATGATTGTATAAAAGGTAAGTGGGTGTTTCGCTGATGTCCTGGCCATCAACTGCATCGATGCGATAAATATTACTTAAGATCGGCGATTTATAGCCATCAATGTTAACCACAGGTTCATTTGAACGTAAAATATCAATATTAGCCATGGTGATATCATCACCACCAGCAACAGTGCATGATAGATCACTTGCATGCGCCATACCTGTCAGCGCGGCGATGCTCAAAGTTGAAACGAGTAGTGTTTTTTTAAAAGAGCTCATCAGGTGTTACCTCAATATCGTAAGTTATAGCTATTTTAATCAACTTACAGCAATTGAATAAATCCCATATGAAGGATATGACCCTACCACAAGCTAATTTGCATGACTCAAGTGTAGTATAAGAATACTGGCGATGATTCCCCCTTCAAATAGGCCGCTTAAATGGGCTTTATATTGGCCAACATCGCTATCGATATTCGTTTTTTAATCACATCATTACTCATAAAGGCCTTTAGTGGTGTCATGCCTAAAAACTGATGGGCTTTATAGGGGCGCTGTATTTTTCGAGTTTATCAGCCAAGAAGTGCCGTTCTAGTTAAAGTAACCAACAAGAAAATTATAAAGTCACGCTAAGCTACACATCACTTGTGCCTATTCATTTAGCAAAGGATGATCTTTAACCGACAAGCTATACGAAAAAAAGCGGCTATCTTTTACAAAGCCAATTTTCTCATAGACAGATTGAGCAGGAAAATTCACTTTCGCGGTGCTTAAATCAACCCTTACGGCTTGAATACCGCGAGCCAATTCAATAGAGCATCGGATAAGTAAATTAGCGGCGCCTTGATTTCGATAGTCTGGCTCAACAAATAGATCATTTAACACTAATACTTTACCTAGCTCTGTGGATGAAAAACTTTGATAATTAAGCACGAAACCAATCGCTTTATCCGCTTCAGTGTAAGCCCCAAAAATAAACGCTTCTTGATTA
The DNA here is from genome assembly GCF_030548765.1 of Shewanella sp. 3_MG-2023. Lineage (NCBI taxonomy): Bacteria > Pseudomonadati > Pseudomonadota > Gammaproteobacteria > Alteromonadales > Shewanellaceae > Shewanella > Shewanella sp. 3_MG-2023. Next base: position 38,145 of record NZ_JAUOSH010000017.1, read on the forward strand.
TTTAACCGTTCCAGCAAATAGGTAGCATACTCAGTCACGGCTTGCTCAACCCCGTAAAAATGCATATATTGGCTAAACAGAGGCAAAACATCATCAAGTCGTTCAGCAGTAATGCGTTTAATAATCATGGGATCCCTCTTACATTATCCACGAATCATATAAGCCAATACGGCTTGTACCGGCTTTTGGGGCAAACATCCTTCACATAAGCCTGAAGGGCTATAAATCAAGATAACTACAAGCCAGAGTTTTGATACTCAACTTCATCGAGCCCTAACTGCTCGGCATAACTGCGGTTAGGAACGATACGAAATTCAAATTTCAAAATACTTAAGCAAGCCTCAAAAAAGCCTTCGCCAAGCCACTGCTTATCAAAGCTCATTAAGGCGTTAATCATGGCATCTGCGCCACTGCCTTGTTTAATCGACTCTGGAGAAATCGCATCGACAACACTTGCGACCAAGCCATATAAATCTTTTTCAGCATCGCCTTCTACAGACCACATAGTCGGATCGGCATATTGCGCAGCGTAATGGCTGGCAGCTATATCAGAACCTATACCAAAGTTTACTAAGGTAGCCTTACCGTCTCGGCAAATGATATTTTTAGGACAAATGGCCCCATGGTGAATATCTAAACTGTGCAAGTATTGTAGTGCTGTTAATAGTTGAATAAACCACAACCTGGGTTGACCCACTTGTATTGTGGCCACTTCATCTAGCGCGACCCCTTGTACCCAATCTCTGGCAATGAATAAATCATCCGACTGTGGCAATTGCCCAAATGCCAGCACACGCTCAACATGTGGATGATAAATTTTAGCCAGGCTGCGATACATGTTACTCAGGGTGTGCCATTGGTTATCCACATCTTGATAAACACTGACGCAGCATGGGAAGTTCCCTTGTAAATGCAATGCCCGCCATAGCTGGCTGCGAGGCGTTGCTGAAATAAAGTGATCGAGGCGGTAATGATGATCAACCACCGCGCCCTGCTCGATAACGATTTTGTGCGGTAAAGTGTCACACACACCTAAATCGATAACTGCAGATAAATCACAACGAATCGCGTCAAGGTCAATGGTGCTGCCTTTGGCTGCAGCGCGATACCATTGGTAAATACGTGGTTGTACGGTTTTTTCAGCTAATTCTAAAAAGGCCGTGGCATAAGCTTGTATATCTTCACTGGTATTAAGTGAATCTTTAATATCAATAAATTCAACGTCAGCGTCATCTGAGATAAATATACAATTATCTTCCCAGCCACCTATGGTGTAACCGCGGCGATGGATTTGCTGTAAGCCGGTGACACTGCGGCGCAGAATTTCTAACAGCTGATAAGTGGTTTGCTGTCCAATATCAAAAATATTCAGTGGCACACCACGGGGCATTCTGATGGGCAAGACCACCTGTTCACCATCTTGAATAAGTGGCGCGCAAAAAGGCACGCAGCTACAACCTGAAAGTGACTGAATCCGTTTAAATTCATCACGCAATTTTTGCTCGTGATAATTGGCATCAATACTGTCGTCAAACTCACTGGTCACCAGTATTTTCAACAGCCATGGCGCGGTCCAGCCACCCGGATTATATTCTGATTGCCAAACTTCCAAGCCTTGCTGCAGGAATAAACATTTGAGCTTAATGAAATCTTGAATTTTGTTGTTACGTTGCTCAACCAGTGCCACCTGGCCTATGGTGTCTAATACCATTTCTTTTTGAGTGTCGGTCACAGGATGAATATGCGGCGCCGTTAAGCCCCACTCTTTGGTTAACGCGGCGATGATTTTTGCAGGGGTATAAATACTCAGTTTACCGGTATCTTTTTCAACCAGAATTTCTTCGCCTTTACGCCCTGTAACAAACACCATGCCCTGACACCAAGGAGCATAAACGCCCACAGGAATTTTGTTCTTTAATTTACCCGCTAATACTCGGGCGACATAATTGGCTTTTGATAAACTATTGTCCACATGACGACCATCCAGTGACCAAGCATGTAAACCAGCGTTTAAGCGACCAATGTAGCCTTTTACGTCAACCACATACACACCAAACTCACCGACAACTAAGGCGTCAACCTCCATTGCTTGGCCAGTTTGAGTAGGAATTTCTACATTGGTTAAAAGGAGATAATCTTCAGGAAGTTCGTCAGATAAAAGAGAAAATGCCCAACGTTCGGCATCATTGACTGGGGTACCAAAGCTAATGTGTCTTGCCATTTAAAATGCGACTCCATAAATACTGCGGGATATTAACTTCCCTTAACTGCATATGGCTCCATCCTATAATATAAAGACACAAAAAAACCACCTAATTGGTGGTTTTTGTTTTCAATATTTTAACAGGCTAACTAGTGGGTGTGTGAGCAGTTGTCGTCACATTGATGCTCATCATCAGCAAACTCGTCATCACCTTCTTGATGTTGCATTACGCCCCATCCATCTGTCATGCCGTCAAACTCTTGGGCAAAGGTGTTTAACTCAAGTTCTTTAGCCACCAAGTCATCATAAGTTGGCACCATGTTTAAACAAACAATCAGCTCCCACTTTTCGATTTCTTCGCTAAAGTTAAGCTCTAACTCACCATTTGAGCCCATTGCTGCGAGTGCTTCTAATGCTGATTCTGCATCGCGTTGATCATCAAAAATCAAAAAGAAATCAACATCAAGTGCTACAGTTAAGTCAATACCAGACTCAGCCATTGCGGCTAACATTTTACCATTGTCATCATCAGGGAATTGCATGCTTGTATCCTTATGCTGTGGCAACAATTTGAATTTTATCGCCATTAAATTCAATGACATCACCAACGACACACTTTTTACGCTTACGTGTGTCAACTTCGTTGTTTACTGTGACTAAGCCTTCAGAGATGACATGCTTAGCTGCACCGCCACCATCGACTAAACCTTGTACTTTTAATACTTTATATAACTCAACAAACTCATCGCCACTCAAAAGTGCGAATTGTGCAACTTGGCTGCTCATTCAATTTTGGCCTTTAATCATAAATATGGGTTGCATTATACCTGATCACTGCTTAATACCAACCATCTCGCCGCTAACGAGTTATCAATTAACAAGCTGCTAGCATTTTTAGCGGATCGGGATGAATATAGTTGAAATTAAGCTGTTGGCAAATCAAATTACCATTTATTACTTTACTGGCTAATTGGGTTTGATTAAATTGCGGCGCTGCTAAGCCCAAGTCAGCAGTCGCTGCTTGGTAAAACTCAACGCGAGTAGGATGACTCGGCGCAGTTAAATTGTAATAGCTCGACACATTTTTCCCTGAGCTCGTCGCCGCCAATATGGCCTCTATTGCCTGAATGCAATCATCAAGATGAACCAAATTAACCGCGACATTTGCGCCGCTAACATCGGTTTTACCAGCAAAAAACTTACCCGGATGGCGCTTAGGGCCAATTAAGCCTGCAAAGCGCACGATACAAGCATTATCCATTGCAGCAATTAACGACTCCGCAGCCAATAATATTGCACTTTTATCATCATATGCCGCAGCATCCGCTTCGGTCATTATGCGATTTTTAGCAGGATAAACCCCTGTGGTACTGATAAAAATCACCCGCTGATATTGGCGCGGTGCAATCAAGTTGACCAAGGTTTGAATATGCTCAAGATAATGACTTTCACCTCGGCGCAGGCCCGGCGGAATATTAATGATTAACGCATCGGCTTCAAGTAAGCCTTCAAGCTGTGTTGCTTCAATATTTTGCTCACTTAAATCTAGCTTATAAGCATCAATACCCAGTGAGGATAACTGCTCACAACCGGCTTGGGTTCGCTTAGTGCCGCTAACCTGATAACCTTGTTTAACTAATCTTGTCGCTAATGGCAGGCCAAACCAACCACAGCCGATAATTGCAATACAGTTCATGAAAATCCCACGGGTTAAAAAACGCTAAAATTAATCATTAATATGGCAAACATAAAAACATACAGGGGCGTGAACTTCTAGCAAGTTAGCTAGTTTTTTTGATAAATCTTCTAGTTTTACCGTCTCAACAATCGTTACCCCTTCATCAATTAAGCATCTAAAACTGGCCTGAGTACCATGAGCTGAACAACTAACTACATGGGGCTGCTTAGATGCGGTTGATGTCATCATTACCTTGGCGATACTACCATCGGACAATTTAACAATGGAGCCCGGAGGAAAAACGCCTAACGTTTTCACTAGTATGCTAATCAAGGCTTTATCATGTTTATCAGCACGGCTTTTAAATAAGGTGCCTAATGCCAATTGTGCTGAGCCTGTGCTTTCTAACAATACCGTATAGTCATTCGCTAGAATCACGATTTGGGTCAATAAAGGAATGTGATTTTTGGTGAGTTTATTGGGGTAACCACTACCATCGATATACTCATGATGATGTAGCACAATATCCAACATGGCTTTAGGGAATAAACCACTTCTATCTAGCATTTCATAGCCGATATTGGGATGGGTCTTTATATAGTTTCGCTCGTGACTAGTTAAATCAATGCGTTTGCGACGTATGGCATCAGGTATTTTTAATTTGCCAATATCATGAAACACACAGCCTAACGCAAGATCTCGCATTTGCGCAGGGGCTAACTCAAGGCTGTGCCCCATTAAAATGGATAACACAGCAACCGAGATCCCATGCTGAGCCATGTTTATTTCTTTATCAGCACAGTTAACTAATCCAATTTGTGGCTGTTTGGTTTCATGTAAATGGGTTAATAGTAACTCCACGACTGTCACTGCTTCTCGATGTGATACCGGCGGATCACTAATGACTTTACTATATGCGGGGCGAAGATTACTGCAGGCTTTACTGAAGCGAACTCGACTTGTATTTACTGACTTTTTGATTATGGCGTTAATATCAAACGCGGGGGCCACTTCCGCAGCAACCACAGGTTGACTGATAACGGGCTCAACAAATAAATGCTGACCGTTAATCACAGTCACATAGTTAATGCCTAAGCTATTAATCAGTTCAATTTCTGCTTGGGAGCTAATCAGTACTTTATTACGAAAAAACGGATTATTAAACCACGATAACGGCAGTTTTACCGTCATACCGACCACCAGTTGTGATAACGGTATATTGATAGGCTCAGTTTTAGCCACTACTTTAGCCAAGATAAGATCCTTTTTAACCGCCATAGCAGCCGCTGGTATTGGTTTTTATTTCTGTCAGCTACTATGACTTAACATGTTTTACTTATTCACCTTTATCGAGTCGGTTATTTCTGTTGCAATAACTTTATTATACACGCCTCGATTATGTTTGGCTGACTCGACAATCTTTTGAGTATGCTGCGCGGCTTGTGACTGTTCATCTGGCTCATAAAGTTGAGCATCTTGTTGTTCTTTCGCCATGGCAAGTTCAGCTTCTACTGCCATATAATCGGCTTCATTTTGCCAATCTTTAAAATAATGCTGCAATCGTTTTGATTTTAATAAATAAATAGCTGACCAAAAGATAAATAATGCATCAAGTGCAAAGCTGACTTTGAAAACAAAATGATCGTGAACCAGGCGTTGGCTAAGTAATAAAGCATCAACAATCAGTAGTAGCCATAGAATGTACTTAATCTGATTAAATAGCGGCCTTAATACCTGTGGGCTGCGTTTTCGCTCCGCAATCACTAATCCATAAATAATTACCGCACCAACCCCGCTCGCTAATGCCAGTAAAAAATCGCTTTTTTCAGGATAAAATAGTCTCACGAGCCCAGTGCGATCGTTAAATTGGGTTAACGATGCAATAAAGACACACCAACCACGGGCGAGAAAGATCAGCATTAAATACAAAAATATCGGCGGTTTTATATGGCCCTTGTCATCAAGCCAAGTGATATTGCTAAAATTCACAGGGTATCCAGTTTATTAGGTAAAGGCTTACTTGCTTAGTTCGAAGCTAGGTAAGCCTTAACTTATGCTATTAATAAATTGCCAGTAGCTACTTTTTAAGATTATTTAAAGCGACTAATTGTTAGTGATTAGTGTTTATTAATTAATAATTAGTGACTTAGCAAATCTAATAAGCCTTGTTCATCAATCACTTTCACGCCTAAGTCTTGGGCTTTGGTTAACTTAGAACCTGCAGCCTCCCCCGCGACTAAACAGTCGGTGTTTTTAGAAACACTGCCGGCCACTTTTGCCCCCAGCGCTTGTAACTGCGCTTTAGCATCGTTGCGATTTAACTGAGTTAAGGTACCTGTTAATACCCAGGTTTGGCCTTTAAGGCTTAAGGCTGACTCATCAACGGCTTCAAGAGCAGGCCAATTTACACCCGCAGCGACTAACTTATCAATCACTTCAAGGTTATGGGGCTGAGCAAAAAAATGCGCTATATGTTTGGCAACAATCACGCCGACATCATCCACTTCAATTAACTCATCAATGCTGGCCGCTTTAATGGCATCAAGGGTTTTATAATGGCTGGCTAAATTGGCTGCGGTGGCTTCACCAACTTCACGAATACCTAAGCCATAAATAAATCTTGATAAGGTAGTGGTTTTGGCATCATCAATGGCGGCAACCAGCTTAGTCGCCGACTTCATTGCCATACGTTCTAGCATGGTGATCATCGATGCTGTAAGGGTAAACAGCTCAGCAGGGCTTTGTACTAATTCTTTATCAATCAGTTGCTCAACCACTTTGTCGCCCATGCCATCAATGTTTAATGCTTTGCGAGAGGCAAAATGTTTAATGGCTTCTTTACGCTGGGCTTCACAAAATAAGCCACCACTGCAACGTGCTACCGCTTCACCTTCAAGCCGCTCGACTAAACTGTCACATACTGGGCAAGCTGTCGGGAAGGTAATCTCTTTAGCATCATCAGGGCGCTTTTCAGCCACAATGGCAACAATTTGCGGGATAACATCACCCGCGCGGCGAATAATCACCGTATCGCCGACTTTTACGCCTAAACGCGCAATTTCATCAGCATTGTGAAGCGTGGCATTTGATACAGTAACACCGCCAACAAACACCGGTTTTAAACGCGCAACCGGCGTCACCGCACCGGTGCGGCCAACTTGAAAATCAACCTCTTCAAGTAGCGTCATCTCTTCTTGCGCGGGAAACTTATAGGCTATTGCCCAGCGCGGCGCTCTAGCGACAAAGCCTAAGGTTGTTTGTTTGGCAATATCATTTACTTTAATTACCACTCCGTCTATCTCGTAAGATAAACTGCTGCGGCGCGTCATAATATCGCTATAGTAAGCAAACACTTCAGGTAAGCTGTCACAGACTTTAACTTCTTGACTAACAGGTAAGCCCCATTGTCTTAATTGGGTAAGCTGCCCAAAGTGACTCTGTGCCATTGGCGAGCTTTCACCTTCGACCACACCTAGAGCATAAGCGTAAAAGCCTAATGCGCGCGTGGCGGTGATTTTGCTGTCTAATTGACGAATACTGCCAGCGGCGGCATTACGTGGGTTAACAAAAGTCTTCTCGCCTTTGGCCTGTTGACGCTGATTAAGCGCATCAAATGCTGCTTTAGGCATGATCACTTCCCCACGCACCTCCATCAGTTCAGGGAAATCATCACCCCGAAGCTTTAACGGAATCGAGTTAATGGTGCGCACATTATCTGTGATGTCTTCACCTACGCTGCCATCGCCTCGCGTTGCTGCGCGCTCTAATACGCCATTACGATATAAAATACTCACCGCTAGACCATCAAGCTTTGGCTCACAGCAGTAACTGACCGTATCTACTTTATCACTAATACGTTTATTAAAGGCTTCAAAGTCTGCTTGCTCAAAGGCATTATCTAAACTGAGCATCGGCTTTAAATGGGTAATTTGATCAAACTTGGCCAGTGGCGCGCCGCCAACTCTTTGGGTGGGAGAATCAATGCTAATCAACTCAGGATGAGCCGTTTCAAGCGCGATAAGGCGCTGCATTAAACGGTCATACTCAGCATCAGGAATACTCGGCGCATCATCCACATAATAAAGAATATTATGACGGTGTAGTTCACTGCTAATTTGCTGTATTTCTGTTTTAATGTCTTGCATAAAATCACTCATCTAAAAAGCAAACAAGGCCGCAAGTGCGGCCTCATTGTAAAATATAATAAAATTTAAGAAACGGCTCGAATTCGGCTTAAGTATGCTTGTTTATTAGTATCAGTCCAGGCGTTACGCTTGTCGTCTAACACTTCAGCGCCTAAGTCATCAGCCAGTTGCTGGGCTGAATTAAGCATAATTGAGAAATTTCTTAACGCATCGCCATGGCAAGGCAATGTCATAAATAACACCACACCTTGAGTGGCAAACTGTTCCATATTGTCAGGGTCAAATACCCCAGGCTTTAACATGTTAGCCATGGAGAATAGCACTTTTCCATTACCGGCATTATCTTGATGACGATGGAAAATATCCATATCGCCGAATTTAAAGTTAAGCGATAACAAACAAGGTAATAGCTCGGCGCCTTGTAATTGTTCACCGTCACGGGCAACCACATGCAGTACTAATACATCTTGCGGCTCGCCAAGTGGCTCTTCTACTGGCTCAGCCTTTGGCGCAGTTTCGACAACAGGAGTGAGCGGCTCTTGTGCTAAGGTTTGATGTTCTGGCGAATGAACACTTGCAGAGCTCACATTAGATTCAGCTTTGGTTACTGGGGCTTTTTCAATAGGGTCGTCAATAAACGGTTCATTAGAGTCATCATTAAACTCTTCACCAAACAGCGCTTGTTGGGTTGGTATATGCTCTGGTTCTTTGGCAGCGGTAGTCATTACGGGATCTTTTCTACCCGGATGGTAACTTGGCGCTTGCACATTCACTGCTGATTGGTTTTGTAGGCCAATGCCCTTTTTTGAACCCGCTGCAGTAATTTCTAGCTCTGCACTATCAAGTTGACTGCTGCTTACATTAGGCTTTAAATGTGGGCTAACCTTCGACTGTCTCATAACAGGCTCAACTGAGACCTCGTCAGCTTTAACCCGTCTCACTTCACCAATACCATCAGCGTCAAACCCCTGTGAGTCACGCTGCTCTGCTTGGCCTTTATAAAACCCCGTCATTGGGTTGTCTTTTAACGTTTTAGGTTGTTGTTTACGAATAGACCAAAACCCATGTACCAATACTGCGATAATCGCTATTGCGCCTAGTATTGACAAAACCAGTTGAAAATCTTCCATTGGTGACCCTGTAATCCTATTTATTCTATTTATTCAGCGTCGGCAAGTGCCACCGCTTCTTCGATATCGACTGCGACTATACGTGAAACGCCCGGTTCATGCATAGTGACACCTATTAATTGATCAGCCATTTCCATGGTGATTTTATTATGGCTAATATAAACAAACTGCACACTCTGTGACATCTCTTTTAATAAGCGGCAAAAACGCTCAACGTTGGCATCATCTAAGGGTGCATCAACTTCATCAAGCATACAAAATGGTGCTGGATTTAGTCTAAATATGGCAAATACTAATGATAAAGCGGTTAAGGCTTTTTCTCCACCACTAAGAAGGTGAATAGTACTATTCTTCTTGCCGGGTGGTTGCGCCATAATGGTCACACCCGTTTCAAGTAAATCATCATCCGTTAAGGCTAAATAGGCTTTACCACCGCCAAAAACCTTAGGGAATAACTTTGATAAGTCCGCATTGACCGCATCATAAGTGGTTTTAAATCGAGTGCGAGTTTCCTTATCGATTTTACGAATGGCCTCTTCAAGTGTGGCTAAGCCTTTATTTAAATCATTATCTTGATTATCTAAATAAGCCTTACGTTCACTTTGCTGCTCAAACTCTTCGATTGCCGCGAGGTTAATGGCCCCTAAATGACTGATTTGAGCTCTTACTTTATCAAGGTTTCGCTGCCATACAATGACTTTAGCTGTTTCAGGAATATGCGCTATCACATCTTGAATCTTTATCTGTTGTTCTTCAAGTAACTGAAATTGGCCATCGGCCTGACCTTTTAATCCTTCACGACGTAACTTTAACCCGCTGAGAGACTGAGTCAAGTTTTGCAGTGCACCAAGCTGTTGTTTTTGAATCAATACCGCACTATCGAGCCGAGTTTGTAACTCTGCCTGCTGTGTACGATTTGAATTCAGTAATTGTTGTTTAGCTTGCTGAATGTCGAGTTGCGCGTTTAATTGTGTTTGCAGCTGTTGTAATTGCTGCTCACCTAAACTGGCATTAGTTTGCTGCGAAGATTCCCGCAGCTGCTTGATTTGCGCTGTGGTGGACTCGCTCTGCTGGGTTTGCTGGCTAATATTGGCTTGTAATACTGCTACTTGAGTGTGCAATTGTTGCATTTTTTGCCGGCAACTATTGCTATCACGCTCTTGCTGACTGCGGTTAGCTTTATAATCTCGTAGCTGCTGACTGGCAGTTTGCCAATCTTGATTTACTTGCTGCTGGGTTGCCAACTGCTGTTGATGCGTTTGCTGGGATAACTCAAGCTCGGCAGTTAATCGCTCTATCGCTTGTTGACCTGCGCCAATTTGTCCTTGCAGCTGAGCCACTTGTTCATCAAGGCTTTTTTGTCGGCGTAATCTGTCTTGTTGCTGCAGCACCAAACTGTGGCTCTGAGCATCAAGCTTACTGCAATCTAATTGCAACTGGTGATGTTTAAGTTGAGATTGACTCAATTGCGCGTGAGCATCGCCAACTTGCTGAGTTTGTAAGCTCACTTGCTGCTGCAACTGCAACAATTGCTCATTTAATTGGCTAATTTGTATTTGTAATTGCTGGTACTCATTTTTAAGTGCCAGCTGTGATTGCTTAGAGTCGGCTTTTTTAAAGACAAAGCCATGACCCACTAAATAACCATCTTGAGTAGCAAAAATGCCATCTGAGCTTAACTGCTTAAGCTGCGCTTTTGCCTCATCAACACTGGCACACCAGCTTACATGGTGAAGCCAAGGGGATAAATTAACCGCAGCGCTAATTTGGTGATTCAGCGCGCTCACCTCACCTGTGGCAATAAAACCACTCACTGATGGGCCAATTGCACCACCAGCATCAATCACTTTGGTGGCTAAAATGCCTTGCAGTAATACATCAACAGCCTTTTCCCAGCCTGGCGTTACCTCAATGGTTTGCCATAAAGCTTGCTGATCATCGTCATTGCTGGTTAGCCATTGCTCAATCAGCTCACTTCTGGCGCTTAGTGACGATAACTGCTGTTTTTGCTGCTGATAATCTTCACTTGCCTGAGCTAGCTGTTGTTGCTTATCTTCAAGTTCATCAGTGAGTTGATGTTTGATTTCATCTTCTAATTCAAGTTGCTCTTTAAGGGCGGTTAACTTGAGGTCAAGTGCGGTTAATTCAGCTTGTGAGTCAGACTCAGTATTTCGCTGCTGCTCAACACTAAGTTCGATTAACTGCTTTTGTTGCTGCGACAGCATTTGTTGTTGATGCTGCAATTTGCTCTGGGTTAGTGCCGCTGCCATTTTGGCATTCGCCGCGCCATCAGATAACACCGATAAATGCTGCTGTAAGTCTGCCGCTTTTTGCTCAACATCTTGCAGCTGAGCATCAATAACGCCCAGCGCTTGTTCTGCTGCAACAAGTTCAGGTTTGCCCTCAGCTAACTGCGCCGTTAATTGTTGCTCTTGCAGCATCAAGGTTTGCAACGCATTACTAGCAACTTGCTGCTGCGAAATGAGATCTGCTAATTGTTTTTCCAGCTGATTATCTTGTAGCTGTTGATGTTTAAGCTGTTGTTCAAGCTTAGCGATTTCTGTGCCTGCTTGATAATACTCGGCCACCAGCTGTTGCTCAGCAGCGGTTAATTCTGCAATTTGGGTTTTAAGCTGAGTAAGGGTTAATTCAGTGGTTTCACCATCTGCATTGGCAGCAGCTAAATTAACTTCAAGTTGTAAAATCTCTTGAGCAATATTGTCGCTTTGGTTTTTAAGCTCTTGATAGCGCATCACCAACAATTGCGCATGTAAGTCACGTTCTTGTTGCTTAAACTCACGATATTGCTTGGCGGCCTGCGCTTGTTGTTCAAGCTTGTCGATTTGGCTACCGAGCTCTAAGCGAATATCGCCCAATCGCTCCAAGTTTTCACGGGTATGGCGAATACGGTTTTCAGTTTCACGGCGGCGTTCTTTATAACGGGAAATGCCTGCTGCTTCTTCAATAAAAACCCGCAGTTCTTGGGGTTTAGATTCAATAAGACGCGAAATCGTCCCCTGCTCGATAATGGCATAACTTCGTGGGCCCAAACCTGTGCCCATAAATAAATCGGTAATATCTTTACGGCGACACTTTTGACCATTCAAAAAGTAATTTGAGTCACCATCGCGACTGACTTGTCTTTTTACCGATATTTCTTGATAACTGGCATATTGGCCTGCTAATCGACCATCGAGATTTTCAAAGCTCAACTCAATGCTGGCAACTGACACGGGTTTTCTGGCGCTAGAGCCATTAAAAATCACATCCATCATCGAGTCGCCACGCAAATGCTTAGCAGAGCTTTCGCCTAGCACCCAGCGCACGGCATCAATGACATTGGATTTACCACATCCATTGGGGCCTATAATGGCCGTTAAAGGTTGGTTGAAGGGAATTTTGGTGGAGTCAACGAACGACTTAAAGCCAGCAAGTTTTATTTGTTTTAATCGCATTGTGCTTGTGAAGTTGTTCCAGTGAGATTGATTAAGAAGCGTCGATGAATAATCATCTCGTCTGCGTAAGACGGATAAAGTACAACTTTACCAATCGCGCTGCATTTTGTAACGATTTTTATGACTTAAACACACTTTAAGGCTTGTTTTCCGCTCAATGCATCACCACAATCATCATAACTAGTTTTTTCAAGGATGTAATCGATGCCAATTAAACCAATGAAAAGTGGTGTTAATTATTTTATGGATGGGTTTAAGCTCATAAAACAACCGGGGCTACGAACCTTTGTCTTCATTCCATTAATGGTTAACTTAGTTTTATTCTCAACGGTCATTTATTTTGCCATTGGTAAATTAGATGAAATGTTTGCTTGGATGAACGGCCAAATCCCCGAATACCTCACATGGTTAAATTTTTTCCTGTGGCCACTGGCGGTTGTTAGCTTATTAGTGGTGATGTCTTTTATCTTTAGCTCAGTGATGAACTGGATAGCTGCGCCCTTTAATGGCCTGCTGGCTGAAAAAGTTGAGATGCACTTAACCGGTAAGTCACTTAACTCTGGCACAACGGTAGATTTAATTAAAGATTTGCCGCGAATAATGGGCCGAGAGTGGACTAAATTAAAATACTACCTGCCTAGAGCATTACTGTTTCTAGTGTTATTTATCGTGCCTGTTGTTGGCCAAACCGCCGCGCCCGTTTTATGGTTTTTATTCAGTGCATGGATGATGGCAATTCAGTATTGCGACTTCCCATTCGATAACCATAAAGTGCCGTTTGAGGATATGAAGTTTGCCCTCAATCAAACTAAAGGCACCAGCTACACCTTTGGCGCCACAGTAACGCTGTTTTCAATGATCCCGATAGTGAACTTTATCGTCATGCCAGTAGCTATTTGCGGCGCTACCGCCATGTGGGTTGATAAATACCGTGATGCTTATAAGCATCCAGAAATAGCACCTGAATAGTTTCGCAATGAGAATACCGTTGTTGATTCTGCGGTATTGATATCAAGAGGCCTCGACATTTTGTTGAGGCTTTTTATTGTATATCTGTCTCTTACTGAGGTTTGTGACTAATACTTTGATTATTTGCTGTTGCCTTTAAGTATGCATATGAGGCTAACGTTAGGAAGCGGCCTATTGAGCATGCGTCATCCTAGTTTTTAACAAGTAAATATTTATCAATTGTTAATTCCAAGCCCTCAAACGCAAGTAACAACTAAAAACATTTTAATCACATAAAATTAACGACTTTAGTATGACTTTCTGCGACAATCTCGCAAACTAACAATAAGTTACAGATTCATCATGAGAAGTATTGTGAAAAAATACCTGACAACACCTTTGTTTCTATCAAATTCCACCATTAGAAGCGCAGCTATTTTAAGCGTGTTTTTTAGCACTTTTCTGCTCCCTGCTTCTGTTATCGCTGGTGATGCAAGTCAATTTAATATCGCCATTCCAACCTTATCCGAGGCTGTAGAAATCGATGGCGAGTTGAATGAGCCACAGTGGCAACAAGCTGCCACTATGCAGCTTAAATATGAAACCTCACCGGGTGAAAACATTGCCGCCCCCGTTAGCACTGAAGCGAAAATATTTGCCACAGAAACCAGTTTGTTTGTTGCCTTTTTGGCTAATGACCCAAACCCTGAACAGATCCGCAGTAATTTACGTGACCGCGATAGCTCATGGGGTGATGATCAAGTGGGTATTAAGCTCGACACCTTTAATAATGCCCGCCTTGCCTATCAGTTTTTTATCAACCCTTATGGGGTTCAAAATGACTCTATTGAAAATGAGTTAACAGGTGAAGAAAGTGATGCCTGGGACGGTATTTGGTATGCTAGTGGTCAGATCACAGCCCAAGGTTATCAAGTTGAACTAGAGCTACCATTAAGACTATTTAACTTTGATGACAATAAAGACCTGCAAACTTGGGGCATTGAATTAATTCGCTTTTACCCAAGAAATGAAACCCATCGTATATCAAGCCATAAAATTGATCGTAATGTGTCATGTCAATTATGCCAACTCGGCACCGCAACAGGCCTTGAAGGCGCTAAGCAAGGTAAAGATATTCAAATTACGCCATCAGTGGTGGCAACCAGTAATAATCAACGTAATCTTAATCCTAACCAGCCTTGGGAAGATGATAATCATGTTGAAGCTGGGCTCGATTTACGTTGGGGCATCACCCCTACAACGTTATTAAATGCCACCATTAATCCTGACTTTTCCCAAGTAGAAGCCGATTCTGGTCAGCTAGATGTTAACAATACTTTTGCGTTATTTTACCCTGAAAAACGTGCTTTCTTTTTAGATAATAAAGATTATTTCGATACCCAATTAAGCCTATTACACACTCGTAATATTGCCTCACCTGACTATGGGGTAAAGCTTACCAGTAAAACTGATGATCACACTTTAGCTGTGTTGGCGGCTAATGACGAAAATACCCAGTTTTTAATCCCGGGTAACTTAAGCTCAGATATCGCCACCATTAACGAAGAAAGCTATAACCTTGCAGCAAGGTACCGCTTTGATCCCAACAAGAAGCTATCTTTTGGTGGTCTGGTTACCGCTAAAACCTCAGAGAATTACCATAACTATGTTGCCAGTGTTGATATCAAGTATCAGCCCACTGAGCAAGATACTTTTACCGGGCAATATGTATTTTCAGACACGCAATATCCTGATGATTTGTTTCAACAGTTTTGCCAAGGCGAGGATTGCAGCGCACCGCCACAAAGCTGTGAGTTGGGTAATTGTGAATACAATGAACGCGTGCTACGCACTAACAAGCAAGATAACTTTTCCGACAGTATGTACCGGGTAAGCTACGACCATATTCGTCGTAACTGGCGCGCCTTTAGCCGTTATGAATCCATTGGTGAAGACTTTAGAGCTGACTTAGGTTTTATTGACCGAATTGATGCCAGTAAGTTTGTCGTCGGCGGTAATTATGTTTGGTACCCAATGGAAAACTTTTTCAACAAAGTGGTATTTGGCGGCGATTGGGACATTACCCACAATCAAAATAATGAAAAAATTGAACAAGAAGCTGAGGTGTATATTGAGTTTAACGGCGGCTTACAAAGTTACATATCAACCGGTTTTGTTCACAAAGACCGCGTAGGTAGACGCCATGATGGCTCATCACTGGCCATTGATGGCAATACCACCATGTACGATATTAATTTCAATTGGTTGTACGCCAACTTTACCCCGATACAGTCACTGAAATTAGAAATTGATATGAACTACGGTGATGATATTGATTACGCCAACGACCGTGCGGCTACTGTGACTATGTTTAACCCAGCGGTGGAGTGGAAGGTGACTGAGTCAATCATCTTAGATGTGAATCATCGCTACCAAACCCTTGATGTTGATGAAGGTACTTTGTTTACCGCTAACCTGACTGATTTACGTCTCAATTGGCAAATCAGCTTAAATAGTTTTTTACGTTTAAGCAGTGTCTATACCGATATTGAGCGCGATCCAAGTTTATATCAATACCAATCGCCGAATAAGCAAAGTCAGAATTTAGGCAATGAAATTTTATATGGCTATAAGCTAAATCCACAAAGTGTATTTTATCTGGGTTATTCCGACGGCTTGGTTGCTACCGATGAAATCGATTCATTAACCCAAAAAGATAAAACCTACTTTATGAAAGTAAGTTATGCCTGGTTACTGTAGTTATTAGTCGTTAGTTGTTTAAGATTTTACCCATTGATGATCAAAAAGACTGCCTTGGCAGTCTTTTTGATTTAGTTGAAAGTACACACAGTTAAAATTAAGTCTTCTCTAAAATAATACTGCCAACAGAGTAGCCTGCTCCAAACGAGCAAAGCAGACCTAAATCACCAGTTTTAAAGTCCTGATTATATTTATTAAAAGCAATAATCGAGCCCGCTGAAGCCGTGTTTGCGTATTCATCTAATACCACTGGTGCCTGCGCTGCATCCACATTGTCACCAAGCAGTTTACGCACCACAAACTGATTCATATTGATATTGGCTTGATGTAACCACAAGCGTTTAAATTCATTAGCTTGTATCTGCTCTTGTTCGAGTTGCTTGTCTAAATGCTGATAAATCATTGGCAACAACTCTTTAAATACCTTGCGCCCTTGTTGATGAAACAACTTATCACTGCTGTTAGCATTGAGCGGATCACAGCGATTCATATGGCCAAAATTACTGCGGATATTATTAGAGTAATCAGTAACGCATTTGCTCGACAGCACATTAAAAGCAAACTCAGTGTGAGCATTGTTTGCTTTTTCAACCACAACTGCGGTTGCGACATCGCCAAAAATAAAGTGGCTATCGCGATCGCGATAATTAACCTGCGGCGAACATATTTCAGGATTAATCACCAATACCCTAGATGCTGTACCTGACTGCACGGCATTGATCGCATTGACTATGGCAAATGTAGCTGACGAACACGCCACCAACATGTCGTAGGCAAAGCCCTTTGTGCCCATGGCTTGCTGAATTTCGATAGCAATTGCAGGGTATGAGCGCTGAGTATAAGCACAGGCAACAATCACTAAGTCAATGTCACTGGCGAGCAGTTTAGCCTGTTCTAAGGCTTTATTCGCCGCCGCGATACCCATTTCAGCCTGCATAGATAATTCGGTACTTGGGCGATCTTTTATCAAAGGCATCATGATGTCAGGCTCTAAAATGCCCTCTTTGACCATCACATAACGCTGCTTAATTCCTGAGGCTTTTTCGATAAATTCAGCCGATGAGTGGGCTAATGCGTTTAATTCACCATTCGCGATTAAGCTAGCATGCTGGCTGTTATATTGGTCGACGTAACGATTAAGGCTTGTTACTAGCTCTTCATTACTAATGCTATGGGGTGGGGTGTAAAGTCCACTTCCTGAAATCACCACTTTGTTCATATTATATCTGCCATTAAGGTATTGGGGAGTAACAAGTTTCCCACCTCGACATTGCCATACTGATAACTTTTGGCCATCTGGTTAATACAGGGAAAATTTTACAATTAAAACAAGTCTATTGGGTTCTGGCATTTTCGCTAAGCACTAATTGACGATTTGCTAAAGGTCTGACCATCTAAGCGAGTAATAATGTGCTTAACTGTTGCAGCAAAAGTAAATGATTGTTAATTAAGAAGATGCTTTATTATTATAGTAGAGTTTGCTTTAATAACTAAAAGGAATAACGAATAACTAACTGTCACTGTTAAAGCCACCTAAACCGATTATCATTAGACAATGCAAACAAGGAGCTAAACCATGAGCAACATTTACGAAGACAATTCATACACGCTAGGTAATACCCCACTAGTGCGCCTTAATCGAGTAAGCAATGGTAATGTGCTAGCAAAAATAGAAGCACGCAATCCAAGTTTCAGCGTTAAATGTCGTATCGGTGCCAACATGATTTG
This sequence comes from Shewanella sp. 3_MG-2023, assembly GCF_030548765.1. Classification (NCBI taxonomy): domain Bacteria; kingdom Pseudomonadati; phylum Pseudomonadota; class Gammaproteobacteria; order Alteromonadales; family Shewanellaceae; genus Shewanella; species Shewanella sp. 3_MG-2023. Next base: position 56,192 of record NZ_JAUOSH010000017.1, read on the forward strand.
GGATGCTGAAAAGAAAGGCACCCTTAAGGCAGGTATCGAATTAGTTGAGCCAACCTCAGGTAATACCGGTATTGCACTGGCTTATGTTGCCGCTGCCCGCGGTTACAAGCTAACCCTCACAATGCCAAACACCATGAGCCTTGAGCGCCGTAAACTGCTTAAAGCATTAGGTGCTAACCTTGTGTTAACTGAAGGCGCTAAAGGCATGAAAGGCGCAATTGATAAAGCAGAAGAGATTCGTTTATCAGATCCTGAAAAGTACCTTATTCTTGGTCAATTCAGTAACCCTGCTAATCCAGAAATTCATGAAAAAACCACAGGTCCAGAAATTTGGAATGACACCGATGGTAAAGTCGATGTATTCGTAGCAGGTGTTGGTACTGGCGGTACTATTACCGGTGTGAGCCGTTACTTAAAAAGTAAGAATAAAGATATTGTGTCAGTGGCAGTTGAGCCAGTTGATTCTCAAGTTATTGCTCAAGCTAAAGCAGGTGAGCCTCTGCAACCTGGACCACATAAAATTCAAGGTATTGGCGCAGGTTTCATCCCTGGTAACTTAGATTTAGATATGGTTGATCTTGTTCAAGCTGTTAGCAATGACGATGCAATTGATATGGCGCGCCGCTTAATGAAAGAAGAAGGTATCTTAGTCGGTATTTCTTCAGGCGCAGCAGTAGTTGCGGCAAATAAAATTGCTGAACTGCCAGAATATGCAGACAAAAACATTGTTGTTATTTTGCCTTCTGCTGCAGAGCGTTACTTATCATCGGCACTATTTGCTGGCGAATTTAGCGATAGCGAAAACGTACAGTAATCATATTTAGTGACCGATTACTAAAAAGTCGGTAAACACTTCAAAAAGCTCTGTATTTACAGGGCTTTTTTATTGGTTTAAACAAACGTAACTACCTGCACATAAGTAAGTTTCAATTCAACTATCTGCAACATCTAAGGCTTGTGTCCCAAAAATGCATTATCCCGCCCTAGCATGTCATTAAAAAGCTCAACATCTAGAGCTAGATCAAGCTCCTATTTAATAGTGTTTGCTAATATCGCAGCACTTTTTTTCCTGCTGCTAGAGCAATCTTCATTTTATGTCTTTTTATCAATCACCGAAAAAAATATCCGCCTACGATGCTAAATTCGAAGCACAAAAAATAGCCTTCGCACCTGTAAGCTTTCAAGTGGCCCGTTGCCTTAGCCAATTCGGCCTACTGGCACAAATTGATGCAGCAGGCGATCAAGGTATTAGCTTAGCGCAGTTAGTAACTGATGCTGACGTATCTGAGTATGCTATTCATGTTTTACTGGATATGGGTCTAAGTATGGGTCTGCTTTGGTGCAAAGATGAGCGTTACCGCTTAGATAAAACAGGACATTTCTTATTACATGATGATATGGCTGCAAAGAATCTGAACTTTATTCACGATGTCTGTTACCAAGGTTTGTTTGAATTAGAAGCATCACTTCGTAATGGCAAAGCTGAAGGCTTAAAATACCTTGGCGATTGGGACACCATTTACCCGGGATTAAGCCAATTACCTGAGCAGGTTAAACGCAGCTGGTTTGAGTTTGACCATTACTATTCCGATCATGCGTTTGATAGTCTTTTACCGTTAATTTTTCGATCTAAGCCTCAACATATTGTTGATGTGGGCGGCAATACAGGTAAGTGGGCGTTTGCTTGCACAGGCTATGATGACCAAGTCAACATCACCATTATGGACTTGCCGGGTCAGTTAACTGTAGCGATGGAAAATGCCAAGATAAATCAGGTTGCCGATCGTGTGCATCCACTTGAAACAGATTTGCTTGATAGTGATAAACCTTTCTATCAACATGCTGATTTATATTGGATGAGCCAATTCTTGGATTGTTTCTCAAAACAGCAAATTATCACTATTTTAAAACGCGCCGCTGCTGCAATGCGCTCTGATAGTGAGTTGTGTATCTTAGAGACTTACTGGGACAGACAACCATACGAAGCGGGTGCCTACTGTGTTAACGCCACCTCACTATATTTTACTGCAATAGCGAATGGTAATAGCCGCATGTATCACAGTAAAGATATGCTAAAAATGATCAGTGAAGCAGGCCTTTATGTGGATGAAGATATAGATAACATTGGCATAGGTCATACTTTGTTACGCTGTAAGAAAAAGCCTTGTTAAGCTCATTTTTAAGTTAATGACTTATTTAGTCGTTATCACAATAAAAAAACGGCATCAATTCATTGATGCCGTTTTTAATAAATGCCATTTATAATAAATAATATCGCGCCTTGTTTAACTGAAGCCTAAATAATGGGCCGTAATCACTGCAATGCTCGAAAGCACCATAAGCGCTACCATAAAGCGCCAAATAAACTTAACCCAATCACCCCAATCCACTCGGCATACGCCTAAAGTCGCCATCAGCGACGCTGAAGTAGGCACTAACACATTGGTAAAGCCGTCGCCTAACTGAAACGCCAGTACTGATACTTGACGAGTCACACCCACAAGATCTGCCAGTGGCGCCATCAATGGCATGGTTAACGCCGCTTGGCCTGAGCCTGAGGTGACGAAGAAATTAAATACCGACTGGAATAACAACATAAACCAAGCAGATAAGGCATTCGGTAGCTGGCCAATCACGCTACCTGCACTGTGCAAAATACTGTTTAGCACACTCGGTTCTGTTGCCCCCCCACTGCCAATTAATAATAAAATGCCAGAAGCTAAACCCACTAATAGTGCAGGCTCGAGCATGGTGCCTGCACCTTGCTTAAAGCTTTGAGCTACTTTATTCATGGTTAAGCCGTTTAGGTTGAACAATATGCCAATAATACCGACTACAATGCCCATGGTAAAAAACTGGCTGGCAATTTCAGGAATAAACCACGCATGAGCAATCACGCCCCAGATAACCCAGCCTATGGTTGCTGCAATGGTTAGTAATACCAATATGTCACCCATATTAAAGCGACTGTCTTTTACTGTTCCTTGCTGGTTATCTCTAAAATGCTGATCACTATGAAAACTAAACGACAAGCTGGGTTGCTTTTGAATTTTACTGGCGTAGCGCATGGTAAAAATAATCCCAATTAAGGTAAAGCCAACCCAAAGCCCAAAGCGTACCCCTGCCCCAGATAATACCGGCACCCCTGAAATGCCTTGAGCAATCGCCACACTAAATGGGTTCATCCACGAACTGGCAAAACCAATTTGTGTCGCAACGTAAGTCACCATCACGGTACATATGCCGTCGTAACCAAGGCGGATCATTAACGGGCAAATGATAATTGCAAAGGCGATTGCCTCTTCGCCCATACCAAAAACCGCCCCGCCTAAAGAAAATAAACTAAAGATAACCGGAATAAATAACTGCTCGTTGCCCTTGGTTTTATCGATTAAGCGTAAAATACCGTTATCAATGGTGCCAGTGGCCATCACCACTCCAAATGAGCCGCCGATCACTAACATGAACATAATCACGCCAATGGCACTGCCCCACTTAGAACCAGAAACTAAGCCTTCAAAGGCGAAGTTAAAAAAGCCCATGCCACCATCACCTTTAAATAGCCCCATTGGGCTAAGTAGTGGCTCACCTTGTTCATCTGTTGCATAGCTAAACGAATTAGGGTCGACAACACTGCGTGTCTTTTCCACACCATCGACAACATAATGTGCCTCTTGGGTAGTAAAGGAGCCAATGGGCACCACATAGGTCAACAGTGCTGCAGCAAAGGCAACAAAGAATATGATCACTAAGGTATCAGGCATTACTTTGGTTGTTTGGGGGGGATTACTGGCTATTTGTTGCTCTAACATTTCATTACCACTGTTATTGTTATTATCAGGTAGGTTTTATTTATAAAATTCTAGCATTTAAATAGTCTTAAATATTGCAGACTTTTAGTTAAAATATCTAAAAATGGCAGGTTAACAATATATTAGCGCCTAAAAAGTAGCCTTAACGCATATTCGTTTGTTATTGAAAAAGTTTAATCGAATAAAAACCAGTCAACAATAAAAGCCTGATGATATTAGTACTTGATATCAAATGCTGCTGAGTTTGAAATTGCTTTGGTAAAAAAGGCTAGCTACAAAAATGCCCAGCAAAGGCTGGGCATTCAAATTAAGACTGACAGTAGTTCTATGCAGACTTCATACTCTAAGGTGCTTAATCGTTTTTAGGCTCAACACGGCTTGTAATAGTGCCGTGACTTGCGCCGTCAGTGCCAAGGGTTAATTTACCTTGTTCAACTAACCAAAAGCCGATGCCAACAAACACCCCACCACCCACTATATTACCTAAGGTTACAGGGATCAGGTTATGAAACACGAAGTTACTCACAGTAAGATCGGCAAATTGTTGCGGGTCTAGGTTAAGTGCTACATAAAAACTATCCGGTGCAAATGAATGGATAGCAATACCAATTGGCACCATAAACATGTTGGCAATACTATGCTCAAAACCGCTGCTCACAAACATGGCTACAGGCAGGATCATCAGTAAGGATTTCGTCAGGAGATCTTTGGTGGCAAAGGTCATCCACACAGCTAAGCACACTAACATGTTACATAAAATACCTAAGGTAAATGCTTGTGACCAAGTGTGATGAATTTTGTGCTGTGCAAGCTTCATTGCACTTAACCCCCATTGACCATCATTGAGTTCAAACATGCGCGCACTCATGATCAGAAACACCATCAATAGTGCGCCGACTAAATTGCCCGCATAAACTCTGGCCCAACAACGTAATTGGGTCGCTGTTTTGACTTTTTTCTGCGCCCAAGGGATCGAGGTTAACACTGTACTAGTAAATAACTCTGTGCCGCACACCACAACTAAAATTAATCCTAAGCTAAACGCAATACCGCCAATAAAGCGTGTCATGCCCCAGCCCATAGTACTGCCGTTAGTCACTGTAATGTAAAACACAAATGCAATCGCAATAAATGCACCGGCAAATATCGATAACATAAATGATTGCCAAGGGCTTTTAGCAACTTTAGCTAAACCAAATGCTTCAGCATTTTGGAAGGTGGTTGGCGTCGCAGCAATTTGCTGTTGATCGCCAGATGCATTTTTCATAAAAACCCCGAGCAAAACTATAAGTTAAATTGGTATGACCAAGAACAAAGATTAAAAAATCTACCAGCACCATGACCCAATTAGATTAACAGCCACTAATTAAGTATCAGTTTTTCTAAAAGGTGCTATAAATCAGTATAGCAAGCAATATAGGGCTAAGCAGCCTTAGCAGCACGCTTGCAAAAGGTTAGCAAGAATAGACCCAATTGATTAAATAAAAAACTTTTTGCTCAAAAACTGTTAAGCACTTAACAGTTTCACTGTTCGCATAGCCAAATTTTATTTTTTTAAGTGAAGTTAACCCAAAGCTATGTTAATCTTTGCAGGGTAAATTGGTCTTACCAATTTAGACAAATGGGAAATTTAGCTTAATCGCTATTACGATAACGGTTAAGCCAACGGATTAGATGCCCTTGCGATCATCCATCAATAGGGATCTCAATTTTTGTTCTGCAAACTTGTTTGTAATAGACATCAACTAACATCAAGTCGCAGTTCAGCAGCAGTTAATTGACGAGAAGGTAAATTACCATGACCGATAAAACAGAGTTATTTGCAAATGCGTGGCAAGGTTTTGAAGCTGGCGACTGGAAAACAGAAGTCAACGTTCGTGACTTTATTCAGAAAAACTACAACCCATATGAAGGTGATGAATCTTTCCTAGCTGGCGCTACCGCAGCTACTGAATCACTTTGGGAAAAAGTGATGGTTGGCATCAAGCAAGAAAATGCAACCCACGCACCTGTTGATTTCGACACAGAAATGGTTTCGACCATTACTTCTCATGATGCTGGTTACATCAATAAAGATTTAGAAACTATCGTTGGTTTGCAAACTGATGCGCCGCTTAAGCGTTCAATGCTGCCAAATGGTGGTATTCGTATGGTTGAAGGCTCTTGTAAAGCTTATGGCCGCGAATTAAACGCAGACGTTAAATACACTTATTCTGAATTACGTAAAACCCATAACCAAGGTGTATTCGATATTTATACTCCTGAAATTATGGCTTGTCGTAAATCTGGTATTTTAACTGGTTTACCTGATGCATATGGCCGTGGCCGTATCATTGGTGATTACCGTCGTATCGCGCTTTACGGTATTGACTACCTAATGCAAGATAAATACGCTCAGTTCTCTTCACTTCAAGCAGGTTTTGAAGCTGGCGAAGATTTAACTTACACAATGCAACTGCGTGAAGAAATTGCAGAGCAACATCGTGCATTGGGTCAAATCAAGAAAATGGCAGCAAAATACGGCTGTGATATTTCTCTTCCTGCGACGAATGCAAAAGAAGCAATCCAATGGACTTACTTTGGTTACCTTGCAGCTGTTAAGAGCCAAAATGGCGCAGCAATGTCATTGGGCCGTACTTCTACTTTCATCGATATCTTCGTTGAACGTGACATCGCTAACGGTGTTATCACTGAAGAACAAGCACAAGAAATGGTTGACCATTTCGTAATGAAACTTCGTATGGTGCGTTTCTTACGTACTCCTGAATACGATGAATTGTTCTCAGGCGACCCAATCTGGGCAACTGAATCAATTGCTGGTATGGGTTTAGACGGTCGTACTTTGGTAACTAAATCAAGCTTCCGTTTCTTACACACGCTTTACAACATGGGCCCAAGCCCTGAGCCAAACATTACCGTATTATGGTCAAATGAGCTGCCACAAGGTTTCAAAAACTACTGTGCAAAAGTATCAATCGATACGAGCTCAATCCAGTACGAAAATGATGACTTAATGCGTCCTGATTTCGAATCAGATGATTACGCAATTGCCTGTTGTGTTAGCCCAATGATTGTGGGTAAACATATGCAGTTCTTCGGTGCCCGTGCCAACTTAGCGAAAACCATGCTTTACGCTATCAACGGCGGTGTTGATGAAAAACTAAAAATCCAAGTTGCACCTAAAGCAGATGCAATCACATCAGAAGTATTAGAATTTGATGATGTAATGGGTCGTTTAGACGGCTTAATGGATTGGTTAGCGACACAATACGTGACAGCACTTAACTCTATCCATTACATGCATGATAAGTATTCATACGAAGCTTCATTAATGGCATTACATGACCGTGATGTACGTCGCACCATGGCATGTGGTATCGCAGGTCTTTCAATTGCAGCCGATTCACTATCTGCAATTAAATACGGTACTGTTAAGCCAATCCGTGACGAAGACGGCATTGCAATTGATTTTGATATTTCTGGTGAATATCCAAAATTTGGTAACAATGACCCACGTGTAGATGACATCGCTTGTGACTTAGTTGAACGTTTCATGGCTAAGATCCGTACCATGAAAATGTACCGTAATGCGATTCCAACACAGTCTATTCTTACTATTACTTCTAACGTTGTATACGGTAAGAAAACGGGTACTACACCTGATGGTCGTCCAGCTGGCGCACCATTTGCTCCGGGTGCTAACCCAATGCATGGTCGTGATGAAAATGGCGCAATCGCTTCATTAACATCAGTAGCTAAACTGCCATTTGCTCACGCACAAGACGGTATTTCTTACACATTCTCTATCGTGCCAAATGCACTAGGTAAAGATGAAGTTGGACGTCGTGCTAACCTTGCATCATTGATGGATGGTTACTTCATGAGCAACGCTAACAGTGAAGGTGGTCAACACTTAAACGTTAACGTAATGAACCGCGAAATGCTTGAAGACGCGATTGTTAACCCTGAAAAATACCCACAGTTAACCATTCGTGTGTCTGGTTATGCGGTACGTTTCAACGCGTTAACACCTGAACAGCAACAAGATGTTATTACACGTACCTTTACTAAAAGCATGTAATATCAACTAAAATCGGTTGTGCTAATATAAGTGATGTCACTATTGCTAATTAGCACAACCTTTTTTCATTTGTTTGTTCGGAGTTCTCATGACCACAGGTCGCATTCACTCAATCGAGTCTTTTGGCACAGTAGATGGCCCAGGCATTCGTTTCGTTGCCTTTATGCAAGGCTGCTTAATGAAATGCCAATACTGCCATAACCGTGACACTTGGGATTTAGATGGTGGTAAAGAGGTCAGTGTTGATGAACTCATGAGCCAAATCATCAGCTACAAACCTTTCTTAAAATCAGGTGGCGTTACAGCAACTGGTGGAGAAGCGATTCTTCAAGCTGATTTCGTAAACGAGCTCTTTAAAGCCTGTAAGCAAAACGATTTGCATACCTGTCTCGATACCAATGGTTTCGTTCGAAAATACACACCGATTATCGATGAACTACTCGATAACACCGACTTAGTATTGCTTGATATCAAGCAAATGAATGATGCCAAACACATTGATTTAACCAAAGTGAGCAACCAACGCACACTGCAATTTGCACAGCACCTTGCTAAGCGTCAGCAAAAAACTTGGGTTAGATATGTTGTGGTTAACGGTTTTACTGAAGATATCGACTCAGCCATTGCCTTGGCAGATTTTATCAAGCCGATGACAAACGTTGAGAAAGTTGAATTACTGCCCTACCACCAGCTTGGCACCCATAAGTGGGAAGCTTTCGGTGAAACCTATCCGTTAGAAGGTGTAGAGCCGCCAAGTAAAGAAACGATGGAAGCCATTAAAGCGGTATTCGTCGAGCGTGGAATAAGTGCCAATTATTAAGTTTCGCTAACTTATGATTGACTCAGTCATTTTTAAAGTGTGTAACCCTTGAAGGCTATAGCTCTTCCCAGTAACTGCGATCTAAACGGTCAAAGGCCACTTTTAAAATCACTGCCATATCTAAGTAACACGCTTTAGGGCCCAACGGTTTATTGCTAATCCCCATTGCGGTTAGCTTTGCACTGAGTTGGTTAGCCCAATCAAATAAGGTCAGTGGCAACGGGTGTCTTGCACGCCAGCCCAACCACAGCAAGCCTTGAACAGGTAAGCTGATAAAAAATAATAAAATGGCAATGGCTTGGGGCAAAAACGCCCATCCATTGACATACACTTGGCTCATTGCAGCCAAAATAGCAAAAAAAGGCATGAACATGATGCCTAAATGGGTTGCCCTTACAACGCGGTATTCAGGGAAATAAAACCCAAGTTGTCGGATCATTGGCCACGTTTTCATATAACGTCGACCATCGCCGATGATTTTGAATACTTTTACGTTCAACGGTATGCCCTAAATCAATTAATAGATACATGCACAATAGCACACAGCCCTATTTAGCCCCAAATTTCAGCTAAATTTATCGGCTAATTTGTAAATCATTAACTATGATTGATTGTTGAAATAACAAGGTTTCACATCAATTTAAATTTTGTTCGATTAGAATGTAAAGGTCTCAACATGTCAGAAAAACTCGTATTGGTTCTCAACTGTGGTAGCTCTTCTTTAAAATTTGCCGTTATTGATGCCGTTTCAGGTGATGATTATATCTCTGGTCTTGCGGAATGTTTCGGTTTAGAAGATTCACGTATTAAATGGAAAGTAAACGGCGCGAAAAATGAAGCTAGTTTAGGTGCATTTACTGCTCACCGTGAAGCGGTTGAATTTATTGTTAAAGATATTCTTGCTGGTCAGCCAGAACTTGCTGCTCAAATCCAAGCTATTGGTCATCGTATTGTTCATGGTGGAGAGAAATACTCTCGTTCAGTGCTTATCACTGAAGATGTGATCAAAGGTATCGAAGACTGTGCATCACTGGCACCACTTCATAACCCTGCACATTTAATTGGTATTCGCGCTGCTATTGCATCATTCCCAAAACTTCCTCAAGTTGCGGTATTTGATACAGCTTTCCACCAAACCATGCCTGAGCGTGCTTATGTTTATGCACTTCCTTACAAACTATACCGTGAACATGGTATTCGTCGTTATGGCATGCACGGTACTAGCCACTTATTTGTTAGCCGCGAAGCCGCTAAAGTATTAAACAAAGACGTTGCTGATACTAATGTTGTCGTTGCCCATCTTGGTAACGGTGCATCTGTTACTGCCATTAAAGGCGGAAAGAGCGTTGATACTTCAATGGGTCTAACACCACTTGAAGGCCTAGTAATGGGTACACGTTGTGGCGATATGGATCCTTCAATCGTGTTCCATTTAGTGAACCAATTAGGTTACACCCTTGATGAAGTTCATAACTTAATCAATAAGCAAAGTGGTTTATTAGGTATTTCAGAGCTGACTAACGACTGCCGCGGTATTGAAGACGGTTATAAAGATGGCCATAAAGGCGCAACCTTAGCATTAGAAATTTTCTGCTACCGTTTAGCTAAGTACATTGCTTCTTACACTGTGCCATTAGGTCGTTTAGATGCTGTTATCTTCACTGGTGGTATCGGTGAAAACTCAGATCTCATCCGTGAAAAAGTACTTAACATGCTGCAAATTTTCAACTTCCAAGTGAATGCAGAAAAGAACACTGCAGCGCGTTTCGGTAATGAAGGTATTATCACTGAAGAAGGCAGCACAGTTGCGATGGTTATCCCAACTAACGAAGAATGGGTTATCGCAGAAGATGCTATCAAGCTGATCACTGCTTAATCGTTAATTGCTTAATTCTTTTTAAAGCCTGTTATTAAACAGGCTTTGTTCAATTTATATTAGAGGTTTTTATGTCTCGTAATATCATGTTAATTCCAATCGGCACAGGTGTAGGTTTAACCTCATTAAGCCTTGGGATGGTACGTGCCTTAGAGCGCAAAGGTGTTAAAGTTCAATTTTTCAAGCCTATCGCGCAAATCCGTAACGGCGATACCGGCCCTGAACGTTCAACCACCATTTTAAGTCACTCTCCAACGGTTAACCCGCTTGAGCCATTTTCAATGGAACATGCTGAGAACCTGATCCGTGCAGAGCAAATTGATGTACTCATGGAGCAAATCATTGCTCGCGCGAGTGAATGTGCATCAAACACTGAGACCATCGTTATTGAAGGTTTAGTGCCAACGCGTAACCACCCTTTCTCAGATGACATTAACTTTGAAATTGCTAAAGCATTAGATGCGGATATCATTTTCATCGCGACTCCGGGTAACGATTCACCTAACGGTCTAATGAACCGCTTAGAAATCGCTTATAACTCTTGGGGCGGCGTTAAAAACAAACGTCTTATTGGTTCTATCATCAATAAAATTGGTGCACCTGTTGATGAAGAAGGCGCAACACGTCCTGACTTATCAGAGATATTTGATCACACCGACATTAACAAAGCTGATTCATCAGCGATGTTCCAACTGCCAGGTAAAAGCCCATTACGCATTTTAGGTAGCGTGCCATATAACCTGGACTTAGTGTCTCCACGTGCATCTGATTTAGCCAAGCATTTACATGCCAAAATCATCAATGCCGGTGAAATGAACACCCGTCGTTTACGTAAAGTGACCTTCTGTGCCCGTAGTATTCCAAACATGGTTACTCATATGCGCACCGACTCATTATTGGTCACCTCAGGGGATCGCTCTGACGTGATTGTCGCAGCCTGTCTTGCCGCCATGAACGGCGTGAAAATTGGTGCGTTATTACTGACTGGTGGTTACGAGCCTGAACCAGAAGTCATGGCATTGTGTGAACGTGCCTTTGATACCGGTTTACCGGTATTCCTTGTAGACAGTAACACATGGCAGACATCGCTTAATATTCAACGTTTTGACCATGAAGTACCGGTTGATGACGCTGTACGTATTGACTACGTTCAAGAATATGTTGCCAGTCATATTGATCAAAGCTGGATTGAAAGCGTTACTGAAAACTCGCCAAGAGAACATCGTTTATCGCCACCAGCATTTAGATACAAGTTAACTGAACTTGCTCGCGCTGCGAAAAAGACCATTGTCCTGCCTGAAGGTGAAGAGCCAAGAACCATTAAAGCTGCCGCTATTTGTGCTGAACGTGGCATTGCCCGTTGTGTACTTTTAGGTAATGCAGAAGAAATTCAACGTATTGCTGCATCACAAGATGTGGTTTTAGGTGAAGGCGTACAAATCATCGATCCACTGCAAGCACGTGAGCGCTATGTAGAAGGTATGCTTGATTTACGTCGTCACAAAGGCCTTACTGAAGTTGTCGCTAAAGAGCAGTTAGAAGATAACATGGTGTTAGGCACCATGATGCTGGCGCAAGATGAAGTTGACGGTATCGTTTCAGGCGCAGTAAATACCACTGCCAATACCATTCGCCCACCGCTGCAGTTAATTAAAACAGCGCCAGGCTCAAGCTTAGTGTCATCTATCTTCTTTATGTTGATGCCTGATCAAGTACTTGTTTATGGTGACTGTGCGATTAACCCAGATCCAAACCCTGATCAATTAGCAGATATTGCCATTCAATCAGCTGAATCTGCTGCTGCATTTGGTATTGAGCCGCGCGTTGCGATGATCAGCTACTCAACGGGTACTTCAGGTACCGGTTCTGATGTTGATAAAGTACGTGAAGCAACCCGTATCGCGAAAGAAAAACGCCCTGACTTAGTCATTGACGGTCCATTACAATATGATGCGGCAGTGATGGAAAATGTGGCCCGCTCTAAAGCGCCTAACAGCCCTGTAGCTGGTAAAGCGACGGTATTCGTATTCCCAGACTTAAATACTGGTAATACGACTTACAAAGCGGTACAGCGTAGTGCTGATCTGATCAGTATTGGTCCAATGCTGCAAGGTATGCGCAAACCAGTAAACGATTTATCACGCGGCGCATTGGTCGATGATATTGTTTACACCATCGCATTGACTGCGATTCAAGCTAAACAAAACGAACAAGCTTAATGACTTTAAGTAGCGCGATGTAAGCTGCGCTAAGTTTTAAGCCGAAAAGCACTAACGTCTAACGCTAGTGCTTTTTTTTTGGGGCCAAATTCATTTAAAACTAAGCCGTAATTACAAAAGCTGAACAATGACAGCCCTGTTATTAGGCTGTAAAACCAAAATTTAAGCTAACAAGCAGGCGACTTTACAACTTGCTACTCTCACTTCCCCTGCTTAAAATACCCTGCCATTAACCGCTACCACCTTAAAAATACCTCAGTAACCTTCTATGGTAAAAACCCTATGCCATTATCAGTAAATTGCTCATCCATGCACGTCATACGTCATACGTCATACGTCATCGAGTAATAAAAATCTGTTGTGGTCTGTAAGCCACTAAATATCCCCAGCAAGAACGCCGCTATTCACACTGCATTTATGACATGAATCTGCATAGGATTTCAGCATTAAACAAGGGTTTGAATTTTCAACGACCTAAAAGGATTTATTACCCAAATGCAAGGATAAAATGATAAAAAAGCAAGTGAAAAGCAAAAAGATTCGAGGGGGAAATTATGATGTTATTTTTTAACCAGCATTGATAACTGTTAATTTTCATGACGTTACGCAGGCCGAATATAGTCTTCAACATAGTTGTCCACAGATTTTGTGGATAACATGAAGTTATACATAGCAGTCTAAGTATTGAGTTACTAAGATATGCCACGGCTGAGTTTTTCAGTCAAGATCTATTTAATATTTTCTGGAATATTTGCGTTATTCTTGTGTCTGAGCCTTTAAATAGCGATACTCAATCATCTTATTTTACCTTATCAACTCATCATGCATAAAATCGTTGTTATTATCTGTTTATTACTTTTAAGTGCCTGCAGTCCTTCTGAACAAAACCCTCAAGGCCGATTAGAAAAACCACTCTCCCCTGAAGAAGTATCATTGGGATTCTTTAATGCTATTTATGTTGATAGAGATATCAATCAAGCCATGATTTATGTCAATCAAGAATTAAAAGATATCATCTCCCATTACCATATTGCCTCAGCAGTACAGCGCCATGTGTTGGGGCTGTCCATGACAGAGGTTAATATGAGTGTTGACGATATCAATATCGACTTTTTCCGCAAATTTACCGATGAAGTTGATGTAAAAGTTAAAATGGAAGGCTTAAAAGGCGGCAACCCTTGGGTTGATGACCGTACCATTAAACTCATTAAAAACGGTAACCGTTGGACCATCACTGGCGTAATAACTGAAAAGGGCCGCATTGACCTGTAAGCGGTCTTTAGCCAACGTGAGTTAAGCTAGGTCGACTCGCGAATTTTAAGCATAAAAAAAGCAGCTGAGGCTGCTTTTTTTATGCTTGTGAAAGAGCTAATACTATTAGTTCGATCCGCTTATTCTTCTTCAGTAGGTAACGACTCTAAAACATCGTCTTTTACTTGGTAATAAGCATTATCATATTCATGAACTTCCATAATAACTCCTATCAATCTTAGGTCGTTTGTAAGGTGCATGGCATGTCTATAATTAGGGGTGACATTTACCAATACAGAGAAGCGCAACCATCGGTCTTCTTAAGGCTAATTGTAGCAAGCCAACACTTTTAATGATACCAATAATTACGAAAAACTTACCAAATCGTATGTTCAATATACAAGATATTCGTTTATATACGATTTTTACGCTCCTAAAACTGAAAGTCTTTCATAAAAGATCACAAATTAGCATTAAATTGTTAGAATTTTAACTTCAACAACAGATTTCACTGTCAGGGCATTTAAACACTTTTCACTCGCGGCGGCGCAAAATTTACCCATAAAAAAACGCGTAAATTACGCGTTTTTATTGGTATTTAAACTTAACAAACAGGATTAGTCACCCATCATGCCTGCTTTATATGCATGACGACCCGTTTTTCAGAAATAGGATAAGCTGTACCAAGTACCTGCGCAAAGCAAGACACTCGGTATTCTTCTATCATCCAGCGGGCTTCAAGCAGTGCTTCTGGCACTGGTTGAGTTTTAGGTACCTTGGCTAATTGCGCTGAAAGTAAGTCCTGAAGTTTACTAATGCTCACCATATGTAAGCGATCACGGGTTGGGTCAACAGGCAGCTTTTCAAGGCGATTCTCTATCGCTTTAAGGTAACGGCCGACATCAGCGAGCCGTTTCCAACCGCAATGCTCAACAAAACCTCTAAACACTAACTTATCAAGCTGGTTGTTGATGTCACTCATCGCAAAGGCAATATCTAAGCTGATCTTGCCTTTTAAGCGTTTTTTGATGCGTTGATAGATAGTCAGCACTTGCTCCACTTGCAGTGAGATTTGTTCAGCATAGCCATTAAGCTCTTGTCTAACCCAATCTTTAGCTTGCTCAAATTGCTGTTCATTGCGCACATCTAATTGTTTTTCATCAAGTAGTTGCTGCACTGATGCCGAAATTATATCGTCAATTAACAACTGTACTTGTCCAAACGGATTAAAATACATCGCAAGCTTGGCTTTGTTAGGCAATGCTTTTTGTAAATGCTTAACCGGTGACGGAATGTTAATCAGCAATAAGCGTCTTAAACCTGCTCTATGATGTCGCTCTGCCTCAAATTCATCATCAAACAGTTTAATCGACACCTGACTTTTCTCGTCAATTAGCGCTGGATATGCTTTAACTTCATAGTTGCCCCTGCGTTTTTGATATTGCTTAGGTAAGTCGCCAAATGACCAAGTAGTAATATCTTTCTTTTCAATGCCATCTTCAGCGACATTGCGAATGGCTTTAGCCACCACACCTTGCAGTTTATCTTTCAAGGCATCGAGATCTTTACCTTGATCTACCAAGCGATGTTTATCATCTTCAATTTTAAAATTCATTGTCAGATGCGCGCTTAACTGGCTTAAATCAAAATCATCAGCGCTAATACGGGTCCCTGTCATTCTTAATAACTGTTTGCACATAGAATCAAGCATTGGCATTGCAAACGGCTCCATCGCTTGTACACAAGCTCGGCCATAATCAGGTGCGGGTACAAAATTACGACGCAGGGTTTTAGGTAATGATTTAATCAGCGCCACTACTTTTTCTTCGCGTAACCCCGGCACTAACCAATCAAAGTCTGCAGTATCAATTTGGTTAATTAACGCCACAGGAATATGAATAGACACGCCATCATCAACCGCCGCGGGCTCAAAGTGATAACTCACTTTTAAGCCCAAGTTGGCTTTATGCCAAATCTCAGGAAAATCCAATGCTGAAACATGGTCAGCACTGCGCTGCATTAACAGCTCTTGGTTAAAATCAAGTAACTCAGGTGAGGCTTTACGGGCTTCTTTCCACCATTTAAAAAACAGTGGCGCGTTATAAATCCCTTGCGGAATTATCGGTTCGTAAAAATCCACCAGCACTTGTTCATCAACTAAAATATCGCGGCGACGTGATTTGTGCTCTAGGGATTCAATATCATTAAGTAGCTGCTGGTTTTTAACAAAAAACGGTTCTTTGGTTTGTAACTGCCCTTCTGCTAATGCGCTGCGAATAAATATCTCCCGCGCTTCCACAGGTTCTATCGGGCCATATTGCACTCGGCGGCGATTAACCACGGTTAAGCCGTAAAGCACTTGGTTTTCAAAAGCGATAACACTGGCGGGTTTGGCTTCAAAGTGCGGCTCGATATGATTTTTCTTAATCAAATGCGCAGCAAGAGGCTCTAACCATTCAGGCTGAATTTTGGCGCAGCAGCGAGCAAATAAACGCGAGGTTTCAGTTAGCTCTGCTGCCATGATCCACTTAGGGCCTTTTTTAGCCAGTGGTGACCCCGGGAACACAAAAAACTTACGGTTACGGGCACCAAGGTACTCGTTATTGGCATCTTTAAAACCAATATGACTCAACAAACCTGACAATAAGGCTTTATGCAGGTTGTCATAACCTGCAGGGGTATCATTTAAACGCCACTTTAAGTCATGCACGGCTTGTTTAAGCTGGGTGTATAAATCTTGCCATTCACGTACCCGTAAATAGGCTAAATATTCTTCACGGCACTGCTTTCTAAATTGGCTTGCCGATAACTCGTTTTTTTGATCTTTAATGTAATTCCACAAATTAACCCAACTGGCAAAGTCAGAGTCTTTATCGGTATAACGTTTGTGACACTCGTCCGCCGCTTGCTTCTTATCTATGGGTCTTTCGCGTGGGTCTTGAATCGACAAACCAGCAGCAATAACCATCACTTCATGTAGACAATTCATATCTTTTGCTTCAAGCACCATACGGGCTAAGCGAGGATCTAACGGGATTTTAGCGAGATTTCGACCCAAGTTTGTCAACACCAGATCTTTGCGCTGCTTTTTAACCGCCTGTAGCTCTTCAAGCAATAAGAAACCATCACGGATGTGTTTCTCTTCTGGCGGCTGAATAAACGGGAATCCAGCGATATCGCCTAAACCAATGGCTAACATCTGCAAAATAACCGATGCTAAGTTAGTACGCAGGATTTCAGGGTCGGTAAATTCCGGACGCTGCATAAAATCCATTTCATCGTATAAACGAATACAAATACCCGCCGCAACACGACCACAACGACCTTGGCGCTGATTAGCACTGGCTTGTGATATTGGTTCAATAGGTAAACGCTGCACCTTAGTGCGGTAACTGTAGCGGCTAATACGCGCTGTGCCGGGATCAATAACATAGCGAATCCCAGGTACCGTTAATGATGTTTCAGCGACATTGGTTGCCAATACAATTCTGCGGCCTACATGACTTTTAAAGACTTTTGATTGCTCGCCATAGGATAAACGCGCATATAGCGGCAGCACTTCTGTATCGCGATAGTTTTGCTTACGCAGCATTTCGGTGGTATCACGAATTTCTCGCTCACCGTTCATGAAAATCAAGATATCACCAGGGCCTTCTGCCATTAACTCATCAACAGCAGAAAAAATACCGTCACTGACATCTAGGTCTGCATCGGTATCACGGACTAATGGCCTGTAGCGAGTCTCAACCGGGAAAGTACGTCCAGATACTTCAATGACAGGGGCTTGATTGAAATGCTTCGAGAAGCGCTCAACATCAATGGTTGCTGAGGTAATAATAACTTTTAAATCAGGACGCTTTTTAAGCACTTGTTTTAAGTAGCCTAAAATGAAATCGATATTGAGGCTACGCTCATGAGCTTCATCAATGATGATGGCATCGTATTGATTCAAGAACTTATCAGAGGTCAATTCCGCTAATAAAATACCGTCGGTCATTAGCTTGATGTAACTATCTGGACTAATGGCATCAGCAAAACGGACTTTAAAGCCAACAACCTCGCCTAGCGGGCTGTTTATCTCTTCAGCGACGCGATTTGCCACACTTCTTGCGGCTAATCGTCTTGGCTGGGTATGGCCAATTAAGCCACGGGTACCAAGGCCTAACTCTAAACAAATTTTTGGTAACTGAGTGGTTTTACCTGAGCCGGTTTCACCAGCAACAATCACCACCTGATTATTGGCAATGGCTGAGGCAATATCATGACGTTTTTGCGATACAGGTAGCGAGTCAGGGTAACTCACTTTAGGAATGTTATTAAGCCTATATTGGGCTTTATCAAACGCTTTAACGGCTTGCTCTGATAACTTAGCCAGGAGTTGATCTTTCTTTTCAGATTGCGGCTCTTTTTTTAACTGAAACAACCGACGACGAATTTTAGCCGCATCGGTTTGATAACATGAGTTTAGGTATGCTTTAGAGAGCGGGTGTTGATCTGAATTCAAATCTAATTCCTAGCAAGTATTTCAAAAAATGCGATCCTAGCAAGGAACTAGACTGAATGGTATTAGTTTAGACTTTTCCTGCCTATGCTGGGGTTAAATAACATTGCTGCATGTACAAATTCATCGCACTTAGTACATTGGTTCGGTTAATGGTGCCAATCACTTTACCGCCTTCTACTACCGGATAAATTTTAGGTTTCGCCCCCAGCATTTGCTCTGCAAGTTGTAAAATACTGCCATCGGGCGATGCGGTTAGTACCTCTGTTTGCATGCAATCTTTCACAGTTTCTGTCATATCGCAGTGATAACTACTTTTAAGCATTACCGACATACAATCTTGCTGAGATAAAAAGCCTACCAATGCGCCGCTATTATCAATAACGGCGGCGCCCGCTTTTTTGTTGCTTAATAAATGCTCCACAGCTGTAGCCAGTGACATATCGGCTTTTAAAAGTACGGGTTGTCGATCCATATAATCAGATATTTTTATTGAATCCATAATATTTACCCCTTAAATCGTTTTTATGCGCTTACGCTTGACCGAACCACTGAAGCTTAATTCATTAAATTCAACAGGCTAAAATGAGATCGTCAGTGACTGCTATTTGTCGGTTCACTTATTTAGTGTAGTCAAATTTAACAACATCAGCAGATTGAATAATTAGATTGCTGTAATAGGGCTTTTAAATTAATTGGCAATAGCATGGAGCAGTTAATGGATCAGGTCAATTAAGCGCTGAGTTAAGCGATGGCAGGCTATAACAGTCATAGCATGAATTGCTGATATAGAGACTTCATATAAAAATCACAGCGACTTTAATTACTGCGTTGCATTTTTGCCACATTAACCCAGCAAGGCACAAGGTAGGACTAGCCAATGACTTTACCGTCCCATTCGTTATCATTTGAAGTAAAGACGATTTGAGGTGAAAACACTGTTCGATTTTTTCCTAATTTCTTAGCTTCATACATCAAATCATCTGCAACTTTTATTAAACCTTCTGCATTTTCTGCATCTGTTGGGAATTTGGCTACCCCAATACTGCATGACAGATTAAAAGTAGTTTGTTCGTATGTAATTGTTTCACTGTTGAGTTCATGAATTTTGCGAGCTAAAGTTTGGATGCCTAAACTATCATTTTCGGTCACCAATATTAAAAATTCATCACCGCCATATCGTGCAATACAATCTGATTTTCGACATGAAAGCTGTAAGCGACTCGCTATCTCTTTTAAAATAGCATCGCCACATGGGTGACCATAGGTGTCATTAATGCCTTTAAACCTATCTACATCAATAAAGAATAAATAAGCATGGCTCCCGCTACGCTGAGCAAGGTTGAGTGTATATCTTGACTGCTGTAAAAAGCTGTTACGGTTGCATAATCCGGTTAAATTATCTGTTTGGGCAAGCTTGGTTGTTTCCGCTTCTAATTCTTTTATTCGGGTGATATCTCGGCTAATCCCAAACATGCCTATTATTTCGTTAGAATCATTAAAAATCGGGGTTTTGCTGGTGCTTATCCAGCACAGCTTCCCATGTTGATCAAAATAAGTTTCTTGCAATGAATCAATAACTTTACCCGCTAATATGTCTTTATCAACCTGTCGATAATGAGCGGCATGATCCTCATCAAAAAGATCAAAGTCTGATTTTCCGATAATATCTTCAAGGTTTTTTATTTGCAGAAGATCCAGAAAAGGTCTGCTGGCATAGGTAAATCGAAAATCCCTGTCTTTAAAATAAATAAAATCTGAGCTGCTTTCTAAAAAGAAAAGAAAATAGTCATTCCCTGACATTTTATTGTGTTTACCTATCATTATTAGCTTAATCCTTTAGTTAAATATAAGCTATAAAACGTCGAAGCAAGATGTCTTCTCAGCCTTTATCCATTTTAAACAAAGCTCGAATTATCACAATTCAAGCTATGATCCATACCAATCAAAGATTTAAAAATAACATTAACACCTAGATTAGGAATTGCAACTTTAGCTGCAGTTTGTTGAATCGTATCAAGGCAGTTTAATACTACAGCTAAGTTAAATATAGTAGCGATGGCCAACTCACTTAAAGCAAGTTGATAGAATTGCTTTAAGTGACTGCACTAAACTCTTTTAAGGCTAAAAGAGCCAACTCGGCCTTAGCTGATGGAACAAAGATATGATCGTGATAATAAGCCGCAATCACGTTAGCACTAATACCATAAGCCGTTAATTTGGCAGATACCGCCGCGGTTAACCCTACAGCTTCAAGACTTGAATGCACTGTTAAGGTTATTTGGCGAAATGAGCCTTCAAACCCTAAACCAGCTTGTTGGGCGGCAGTTTTATCCAACACTAGCGTTAATCCTTCTGCTTCACAAAATGTGGCGACAGGATCAAGGGAAATATAATCAACTAACGCGCCTGAAACCGTACAGAACACAAATTCTGATGGCAGCAGTTGTGGCTCCATCGACTTTAATAGTGCATTTAACTCTGTAATACCTGACATGATGACTCCTCTATTGCTGACACGCTATTATTAATCCTAAAGCTTGGCATAAATCGCTATATCACGGGGCAAGTTAATACTTACTTATTACTGCGGTTTTTAAACATGTTTTTTAGTTTTAATTTTAATGGTTTTAGCTTCATTAGATAATCACGAATAGTGTCAGTTTTTGCAAGAAAAGCATATTCTTGTTCAGTTAATTGTTGCGGCTGATAAGTTCGTATTAAACGATATAAATGGTAATGACTGACCTTTTTGGCAATCAACCAAATTGGCGACCATTCAAAGCTTCGAAATGTAATTCTTTCGAAATCAACCATGCCCAGGTTCTCATCACTGTCTGCTAATAAATCTCGCACAGGCATTGCATGGCGCGCGACACCTTGAGCGAGCATATTGGCAACCATTTCCCGTAACAGGATAATTTGTTTCACTGATAAGGTTTCTGGTGCAGTACCTTTTAAACGACTCATGGTCAGCGTGGTATTTTCATCGTCGAAATGAAGTAGTTTTGGGAAATTATCGAGCCCGATTAATCGTTGTAAGGCTATTTTTTCTCTGAAGTAGCGCTTCTTGTAATCCTTCACCTTTTTGAATGTTTTAATGACAGAGCTAGCCTCAATCACAACGTTCATTTTTGCCGTCTCGTAAACACCATCTTTAACCACTTTCATAACTAGCCTTAATAATACTTAATCTTAAAGAAATTCCTAAATACTACATATCGTCTTTGCATTACTGGCTAACAGCGCCGTTTAGGTATTTGTAGCCTTTTGACTTCAAATCACAACTTGCGTGTATTCATTCAAATTCAATGTAAAAAATGACTTTCCCATTAATCGCCTACCTTCAATATTCATTTACTTAGCTTGTGTCTCACAACCTATGTTTAGTGTTGTGCTTAGCTAGCTTGTTATTGAGGCTGGTACATAATCATAATTCAGTATAACTATACGGTTTTGTGTATCTAACTCACGGATAATTTAGAGGCTTAGCTCATATAAACTCGACTTTTATACTTATGTACAACAGCCATAAAGCAGTAACAAAACAAGCTGTAAACTTTGCAACAAAAACACAAAGCAACGACCATTTTATTTCAAAAATAGAATTATTAACTATAGTCCAACAACAGCTAACGAGTTACCATCAATCACTTTCTATTTGCACTATAGAAACTTTAATCGCTTACCGCTGACTCACGCTTATGTAATACCTATTAGCATTGATCTTGCTAATACAATTCACCACAAGCTCAACATTTGAATAACCCTATTAAGATAAAGGGAATATTTGCCCGCCTCAAGTGATTAATAATCAAGCACAATCACATTAAACAGTTTTAAACAGTTTTAAACAGTTTTAAACAGTTTTAAACAAGGCTTAAAAGAAAAAAGGCACCAAGTGAATACTTGATGCCTTTTTAGCTAGTGCTTAATACTTGTATTAAAAAACGCACTAAAGGGCTTACTTATCTCGCCAAATCATCACTTGGGCTTGTTCACCCTTTTTACGGGTCGCACGGTACATACCTTCGGTATTAAATGGTGTGGCAATATTGCCGCGATGATCAATAGCGATAACCCCGCCGGTGCCACCCGCAGTGATAAGGCGCTGATTAATCACTTCATCGGCAGATTGAATAATGGATTTACCTTGGTATTTCACTTTGGCGCAAATATCCCCAGCCACATGGTAGCGAATAAAATATTCACCATGGCCAGTTGCTGATACTGCACAGACACCGTTTTCAGCATAAGTGCCTGCGCCAATAACGGGTGCGTCACCAATACGACCATAACGCTTATTGGTCATGCCGCCTGTTGATGTACCCGCACTAATATTGCCACTTTTATCCAGAGCTACCGCGCCCACTGTGCCCACTTTAAATTCGACATCGAGTGCATTATGGGAAGCGATATAGTCTTTATTATCTAATTTTGCTTGCTCCATTTTAGCTTTAGCCCGTTGCAATGATTCATAGCGGTGTTGAGTATTAAAAGTCTCATTGGCAACCAGCGGCACCCCTTGGGTTAAGGCAAACTCTTCAGCGCCTTCGCCATAGAGCATCACATGTACTGATTTATCCATCACCAAACGCGCCAAATCAATGGGATTTTTAACGTGCTTAACCCCCGATACAGCGCCTGCATTCATGGTTTTTCCATCCATAATAGAGGCGTCCATTTCATGCTGTTCATTGTGGGTATAAACCGCCCCTTTGCCTGCATTAAAGTATGGCGAATCCTCTAAAACATTAATAGCTTGAGTTACTGCTTCAAGGCTTGAACCGCCCTTTTCTAACACCACATAACCCGTATCAACGGCCTCTTTTAATTTAGCGCGATAGGCTTGTTCTTGTTCAGGGGTAAAACTACTGGCCTTTATCGTGCCTGCACCGCCATGAATAGCGATGGCAAACGGCTTGTCATTGGCAACGCTGCCAAACGATGAAGCAAGTAGTGTAATACATGACAACATGGTTAATTTATTCATTGTTATTCTCATATTTATCAAGGGGAGAAGCGGCTAAGTTTATTGATTCTATGGTAAAAATAGCATTAAGCAACGAAGTTAATAAATTTTGATTATTTAAAAATAGTTTATTAAAGGCTTACTTATGCTTCAGATGCAAAGCTCATTCAATTGTTGAATAGCACTGGCGCCATGAGGAACTTGGAGTCTCGGCTGGTCAGTCAACCAAATTGCGTTAATACCCGCTGCAATCGCTGGCTGAATATCTTTAAGTAAACTGTCCCCTACCATGGTTACTTGAGACTTTTCAGCATCAAGTTTATTAATGATTGACGGCAGGAACTCAACTTCTCCTTTAGAGAAACCAAGGTTTGCTTTGCAAAAATAGCCGCTAATGAATGGATCTAATCCTACACGTTCAAAGCTTGTTTAATGTCAACTTCTGCGGAGTCTGCAGCGCCAGTGGCGACATAAATATCAGCAGATGATGACAAGTAAGCAAGGGTTTCAATTGCGCCATCAACCGCTTTAACCTTTTCCCAATGACACATTTTTCCTTGCTCATCGGTAAAGTCGACCATCAAGGTGTCACCCCAATCAAACAAATAGATAGCTTTCATTTACCTTCCTTGTACTCAACAATATCGGTTAGTCTAATTTAAAACATTACCAACTAAATGTATCAAGAGAATCGTTTACTTACTTTAAATTGAGTCGTTTCATTAATCGATGTAGATTACCGGGGCTTAATCCTAGTGCATTGGCTGTATTGGTCAGTTTTTCATTATTGGCGACATAGGTTTGTTGAATCATTTTAGTTTGAAACAGTTCTGTGGCATTTTTTAAATCCATATGCACATAGGGTTCAAATCCCTTCTGTGATTCAAATGACTGCTGCGATAAACTAGGCTTAGTTACCTGAGTTGATGCATTTGAGGACTCATCTTCAGAGAACATCAGCTGCGTTGTTTGCAGTAAATTAAAATGATGAGGTTTTAGAATTAGGTGCGTTGAATTAGTTTCCGCTTTGGCCAGCACTGCAGCGCGATTCAAAGCGTGCTCTAATTCACGTACATTCCCTTCCCACTGGGTTTGTTGTAACAACGCAAGCACCTGAGTATCCAGTTTAATGCTGGCGACATTCAGTTTGTGCTGGCAACGCTCTGCGAAAAAACCTGCCAGTAATATAATGTCTTTACCGCGTTCTCGTAGTGGCGGTACAAATAAAGGAAACACACTTAAACGATGATATAAGTCAGATCTAAAATGCCCAGCTTTAACCTCTTCATGCATGATGCGATTAGTTGCGGCGATAATGCGCACATCAACTTTAATATTATTATCATCACCAACACGTTGAATATCGCCATACTGCAATGCCCGCAGTAATTTTGCTTGTAATGCTAACGACAGCTCACCCACTTCATCTAAAAATAAAGTGCCATTATTGGCTAGTTCAAACTTACCTTTTCGATGACTAATCGCCCCAGTAAACGCGCCTTTCACATGACCAAATAACTCACTTTCAGCCACAGATTCTGGCAATGCGGCGCAGTTAAGGTAAATAAATGGCTGGGTGCTTCGAGTCGACTTTTCAAAAACAGCATGCGCAACCAGCTCTTTACCCACGCCTGTTTCACCCATAATTAGTACCGACAAATCCGTTTGTGCTACCGCCTCAATATGAGATTTTAGCGCCTGCATGCCTTTCGATTTCCCAATCATCTCATGGTGACTGGCGCTAAAGCTTTGAGGCTTTTCTGAATTAATAACGTCAATATTGCTTTCTAGTTTTTCCACTAATAAGGCGGTATGTAAGCTGTTTGCCGCCAAGGCACTGATTAAACGTAAATCACTGTCTTGAAAGTCATCAAACTGGTGAGGGTCAAAAGCATCGATGGTGACAGCGCCAATTAGGCGACCTTGCTGAATAAGCGGTAAGCCAATGCAGGAGTGAACATGAAGCATTTCATCATGATTCGGGATGAGTCCATCATAGGGGTCGGGTAAATCACTGTCAGGCGGGAATCTGACGATATCACCTGCACGGGCAATCGCTTCTAAGCGAGGATGTTGTTCAATTTCAAAGCGTCTGCCTAACACATCTTCAGTCAAGCCATTGATTGCAAGTGGAATAAACTGTTGCCCTTTGAATAGCAATAGTGCGGCAGCATCGCATTTAAGCTGACTTTGAATGGTCGCCAGTAAGCGCTCAAAGCGGTCTTGCTCTGAAATACTGGAGGAGATATCTAAAGCGACTTGTATCCAATCATTCTTATATTGATCCATATTACCGCCACTTGTTCAAACACATCATTACCTGAGCTCAGCATAGCATTTAATTATCAAATCGATAATTAATTATCCAATTGACAACCAAAATTGATTATCAAAAAGATAATTAATTTAGCTTATTTTTAAGATAACTCACAAAAACAGCATGTTAAAAAGTTGGCCTACTACGTGCAATGTGCTGGACAAGATTCTTATTAAATTATGTTTTATATAAAGGCTGTAATATGACAATTCATGTAAAGAACAACATTCATTGGGTAGGTCAACGCGATTGGGAAGTTCAAGATTTCCATGGTACTGAATATAAAATGACGAAAGGCACTAGCTATAACAGTTATTTAATACGTGAAGAAAAAACCGTCCTTATCGATACGGTAGACCACCGTTTCAGCCTACAGTTTTTACAAAACCTTGAAATGGAAATCGATCTTACCAGTATCGATTATATTGTCATCAACCATGCTGAAGAAGATCATTCAGGTGCTTTAGCGGCGCTAATGGAGCGCATTCCGAATACGCCTATTTATTGTACTGAAGCAGCGATTGATTCGATTGTTGGACACCACCATCACCCAGAGTGGAACTTTAAAACCGTTAAAACCGGCGACAGTTTAGACATCGGTAATGGCAAGCAATTAGTGTTTATTGAAGCGCCAATGCTGCACTGGCCAGACAGCATGATGACTTACATCACCGGTGATGCAGTGCTGTTTAGTAATGATGCCTTTGGACAGCATTACTGTGATGAACATTTATTCAATGACGAAGTCGACCAAGCTGAATTAATGGATCAATGCATGCGTTATTACGCTAACATTTTAACGCCGTTTAGCAGCCTTGTTATTGCCAAAATCAAAGAGGTACTAAGCTTTAATTTACCTGTTGATATGATTGCTACATCGCACGGTATTGTGTGGCGCGATAACCCCATCCAAATTATTGAACAATACCTTGAATGGGCTGATAGCTATCAAGAAGATCGCATCACCATTTTCTATGATTCTATGTCTAACAACACCCGTATGATGGCCGACTCTATCGCCCAAGGTATTCATGATGTCGACCCTGGTGTTGCAGTAAAAGTCTTTAATGTGTCACGCCATGATAAAAATGAAATCCTCACTAACGTATTTCGCTCAAAAGGGGTGTTAGTCGGTTCTTCAACCATGAATAACGTGATGATGCCTAAAATTGCCGGCATGCTAGAAGAAATAACCGGTTTACGATTCAAGCAGAAAAAAGCGGGCGCATTTGGCAGTTATGGCTGGAATGGCGGCGCAGTTGACCGTATTCATTCACGCTTAACCGATGCCGGTTTTGAAACCACGGTAGGCTTAAAAACCAAGTGGCGTCCAGATGGTAAAGCGATGCCAATTTGTCGTGCACACGGCCAACAAATTGCAAAGCAATGGGCATTGCATGAGCTTAATATTACCCCTTTTGTACCAGAGCCCGTTGCTGAGCCGGTACTGTTTAAAGCAGTAGAGCCTCTAGCTGTTACTGCAGAAGTTACTGCTGTAGATGTTGCTGCTGTAGATAATACTAATAGCGTGTCACAAATAACATCCGTTGAAAATGTAGGTGCATCAAACACAACAGCTGAAAGCGAAGCCCATGATAGCGATTGCCAATGCATGATTTGCACTGTGTGTAATTGGGTTTACGATCCTAGCATTGGCGAACCGAATCAAGGCGTGTTACCCGGCACAAGCTGGGCTGAAGTACCTGATTACTTCTTATGTCCAGAATGTAATCTCGGTAAGGATGTATTTGCTGTACATAGCAAGGTTGAGGTTGCGTAATGAATAAACCCATTACCATTATTGGCAGCGGCTTTGCCGCTTACCAGTTGGTGAAAACATTACGCCGTATGGATAGCAATGTTGCCATTACTGTAATTACCGCAGATAAAGGCCATGATTATAACAAGCCAGATTTAAGCCATGTATTCTCTAAAAAGCAGTCTGTTGCTGATGTTATTACTATTCATGCTGATGACTTTAAACAGCAATTTAATGTTGAGTTGTTTGCTGAGCATCACGTGACCAATATTGATACTAATAAACAAATCATCACAGCAAACAACCAAAGTTTTGAGTATCAAAAATTGGTATTTGCCACTGGGGCGACTCCTTTTGTACCGCCCATTACTGGTATGCATGACGGTTTAGCGCTAACGCTTAATAGCCTGAATGATTTTGAACAAAACCAGCAACACATTCAAAATGCTAAATCAGTATTAGTGATTGGTGGCGGCTTGATTGGGGTTGAGGTGGCATTAGATCTTGCCAATGCAGGTAAAAAAGTTACCTTAGTTGAGCCCAATAGCCAGCTGATGCAAATTCAATTGCCTGAGTATGTTGCCCAGAAGCTCACTCAAGCTTTAGAGCTGAAAACCATAAAGGTATATACCGCCACCGGGGTTAGCACAATAGCTCAAACTGATTATGGGGTTGTCGCCACGTTAACTAGCGGCGAGCAAATTGAGATTGAGCAAATTCTTGTGTGCGCTGGTTTAAAACCCAATATAAACCTTGCGCAGCGTGCAAACCTAGAGGTTAACCGCGGCATATGTGTTAACGAGTTCATGCAAACGTCTAATGCTAATATATACGCTTTAGGGGATTGCGCTGAATTTGAAGGGCAAGTAAAAGCGTATTTACAACCGACCTTAATTAGCGCTGCTGCATTAGGGAAAACATTATTGGGAGAAGCAACCAAGGTGACACTGCTAAATATGATGGTCAAGGTTAAAACCCCTAATTACCCCATTCAAATAGGTGGTAAAACCGACTCTAGTTCAGTATCACGTTGGAATCTTGATGTTCAATCTCAAGGCATTGTCGCCAAAGGCTATGACAGCGCCGATAACATGGTGGGATTTGTGGTGACTCGAGATTGTACTCAACAAGCATTCTCTTTGTTAAGACAACTCTAAAAACCTTAATTTAATAGCTTCACCAACACTAAACAACAAAGCAGAACAGTAATTAGTTCTGCTTTTTTATTTGGACGATTAAATCACTCCAACATTAAGGTAAAATCAAGGTAGCTTTGACCTTGCATGGCCAAAACCTATCTTAAGCCGAGCACTGGAATGACTGGTTTTTATATTAATGCTTTAATCAGACGATTCTTTCTATGCATTTCAAAGGTTAATTTCAATCCACAACTTGCCTGTTTCACATATTCTAGCGACAATACAGTATGAGTTTATGGCCTTTATAAGCATCCTATAATTGTTATTTAAATCTTTTCAATATTGCGTTGTCGCCTTTGCTGCCATTGTCACGATGGTACCTAATTTCGCTTGGGCAAAAGATAACTGGTTAACGGTCAAGGTAACGGGCGCATCAGGACGGTTAACCAAAAATATCCAAGCGCATTTAGGCAATAACCCTGATTCTGAAGTACAACGCAGAGCCTATTTATTTACTGTAGAAGACAATGTTAACGCCGCGCTGGAATCCATCGGCCATTATCACGCAAAAGTATCGATTAACGTTGAAGAAGCGACCAAGGGCCCCTGGAAACTTAACATCGATATCGATGAAGGTGCGCCTACCATTGTTCAGTGGATAGACATTAAATTCAGTGAGCAAATGATTGAAGATAACAGCTTTAATCGTTGGCTTGATCAGTTAACTATCAAACCTGGTGATGTGTTAGATCACGGCGTATACCAAGAGTTAAAAAATCAGCTGGTTACATTAGCTATGGCCAGAGGCTACTTCGATGGAAAATTCTCACGGGCTGAAGTGGTGGTTAATCGGGATGTGAATACCGCTAAAATCCACTTGCATTATGACTCAGGTAGACGCTATCAACTGGGTAACGTCGAGTTTCATGGTCATACTCTCAATGATGAGTTCATGAAAAAACTCATCCCGTTTAAACCCAATTCAAATTATTCAACCCGGCGGTTAAATCGATTGAACCGCAACCTTATCGATACTGGCTACTTTAGTAATATCAAAGTGTTACCACAAGTTGATGCCATGACCGACGTCGATGTCCCCATCAGAGTTGACTTAAGCCCAAGACCAACACACTCATTTGAATTAGGTTTGGGTGCCGATATTGGTACCAATGCCGAAAAAACCATTGAGCCAAGGGTCAGGCTCACTTGGCGGATGCCGCAAATTAACAGCTATGGCCATACTCAAGAAACTACTATGGAATGGTCACCTGACAGGCCTAAGTTTTTAACCACCTATACTATTCCGTTAAAGCACCCGTTAGATGATCAGCTACAATTTAAGATTGGATTACTGCGAGATAAATATGGCGTTACCCAAGATTATAATGAAGAAGATAGAAGCTACGATTACACTGGCCAGCTAGAGTCAGAGAAACGTTTACTCGGGGTGATCAGACAACAAACCCTAGCCGACCAATGGCTATTTGGTTATTCACTTGAATATAGCCAAGAGCTTTATAATCAATCCAATATTGATTACGATTCAAAATTCCTTCTTGCAGGCTTTGGTATTGGCAAAACCGTTCGCGGCGATAACACCTTAGACCCCAAGTCGGGCTACCGTCATATTTACAGTATGCAATATGGTGACCCTAATTTAGGCTCTGAAATTCGACTGTTAAAATTTGAAGCTAACTTTAAATGGATTGATACCTTTTTCGAGCGGCATCGTTTTGTAGCCCGACTCGACTTAGGCGCCAACATTGCTGATAGTGACGATATCGCCCAAATATCACCTTCGCTACGTTATTTTACCGGTGGCGATCAGAGTATTCGCGGTTATGGCTACCAAGAGCTAGGGCCATTCATTGAATACACCAACGAAGACGGTAGCACGTCACGCCAGGTTGTCGGCGGTCGTTATTTGATGGTGGGCAGTTTAGAGTATCAATTTTATTTAACTGACACATGGCGACTTGCCAGCTTTGTGGATGCGGGTAACGCTTTTGATACAGAAACATTTGAACCTATTGCCTCCGTCGGCGGCGGCGTTCACTGGATCTCTCCTATCGGGCCCATTAGATTCGATTTAGGTGTCGGCTTGAAAGAAACAGAAACGGTCGATAGATCTTGGCGAATTCATTTAACCATGGGGACGGATTTGTAATGACAGAAAAATCCAAGCTACCCCAGCATCATAACGACCATGAAGCCCATGACGCTACACCACTAGATAAAGTGCCAGCAAAGCCGCCATTAACGCTTTGGGCGCGATTATGGAAATACTTCAAACATACCACTCGAGTGATTATCTATATTCCACTGCTGATTTTAATTTTGCTAGCAGTGCTCATTGGCACGCCTTTCGGCGCACGTATGTCAGTGATGTTAGCCAATCAATTTGTGCCCAATCTCGCATTAGACTTACGCTCTGGCACCATCAATAAGCAACTCGAATTTAACCATGCAAGCTGGTCAATGGATGGCGTAGCGGTAGAGGTTGATGACTTAAGCTTATCTTGGCTGCCAACCTGTTTGTTTAACAAGCAAATTTGTGTCGATAAGTTACACGCAAGTGGCGTGCGGGTACGAGTAGCTACTGATGAGTTTGCCGATGATGTGCCTAGTGAAAGTACCGTTGCAAACGCTCGAACAACTCAAGCTGCATTAGCAGATAATCAGCCAGCTAACACTGATAAAACTAATGAAAGTAAAGATGAAGTACCTGAACCGCTGATTTTACCTGTAGTTATTGGCCTTAACGAATTAGACTTAAACTCAGTTGAGGTCAGCGTAAATGACATGCGCTATAACGCCAGCCGCTTGCAAGGCAAAGCACTATGGAATAGCAAAGGCTTAAGAGTTAATTACCTTTATAGTGACGGTTTGCTGGTTGATATTCCTCTTGCCAGTGATGATGTTGCAGCGCCGAACAATACCACTGAGGTAAATGACGACTGGGCTATGGCAGCATTACCAGTGGTTTATATGTCATTCCCTATTTACCTTGAACAACTGATTAGTAATAACAGCGTGATGGTCTTGGGAGCAAGAACCGATGATTTCGCAAAAATAACCTTAGCAGGCAGCTATGTTGATGACTTAATTGATGTGCAGCAATTAGCCATCACTCATGATTACGGTGAGGCAACATTAGAAGGCGATATCCGTTTAAATCACGATTACCCAATGAATATTAACGCCGATTTTAGCCTTAACAATGTGGCCGAAATTCCTGAATTAACCCAGCAAAAAATCAAACTCAGTGCACACAACGGCTTTGATGATTTAGCCGTTACCCTTGCCGCTGAAGGTGACTTTACCATTAATTTTGACTCAAATATCACTTTGAGTAAGCCCGAAATGCCTTATCGAATTGATATAAGCAAAGCCCAAATTCAGTGGCCTTTGATTAAGCCTGACTATGTCACTGATATCAAAACATTATCAAGTACCGGTGACTTCAACCAACAACATGTTGTCCTTGATGGGCAATTCCTCAGCCCCTATCACCCGCAGCTTGAAGTTAATAGCGCAATGCAGCTATCACATACCAATGTGGATATTGCAGATATTGTCATTAGCTCAGATGCGGGGGATATCGCAGGTCAAGCGAGTCTTGATTGGGGCAATGATTTTAGCTGGCAAGCCAAACTCGACACCACTGATTTACAGCTAGAAAAAATCGATTATCTTTATGAACTCACCGAGCTTAGCAGCCACATCAGTGGGATATTAACCACCACAGGTAAGGTTTCTGATACTAGCTGGGAAGTAAATATTGTAGACAGTGATTTAAGCGGCAGTTTAAATCAGTACCCTCTTAGCGTTAAAGGTCAGGTACAATTTGATAATAACTTCGCCATCAATGCCAAAGACCTACAAGCACAAGCCCTCGGCACAACCCTACTTATCAATGGTCAAGCAGATACAGTATGGGATGTAGATGCATTACTTGATGTACCTGACATCAGCCAGTGGCTACCAGATAGTAAAGGGTCAATTACCGCAAAAATCGATGTCACTGGCGATGCCAAACAACCTATCGTTGATATTAACGGCCAAGTGGCCGATTTTGATTTTGCCGATATGAAGCTCGACAGACTGACATTAACGGGTCACTACTTACCGTTAAATGAGCATCAATTTAGCGTGAATCTCGCCAGTACTGCTTTTAGCTGGAGCGAACTGGACTTAACTGACGTAGAGCTAATCGCCTCAGGAGATCTTGGCCAGCAAACATTGCAACTGTCTACGGGTGGAGAGCTAGCCATTAACACCCAATTGAGCAATATATACACGGCAGATAAACAACGCTTTGATACTGAAGTTAACGCCTTATCCTTAACCAATATGCTCGGAGATTGGCAGTTAGATAAGCCCATCACGATCGTTTGGGATCAACTCAATCAACTTGGCAGCGCCAGTCCTTTTTGCATTAATCACCCCAGCAATAGCCTGTGCCTGATTGAACCTGCAAATTTTGGTACCCAAGGGGATATTCATATTCTTGCACAAGGCACACCTGGCCGCCTACTGCAGCCAATATTACCCGAACGCTTGGTATGGATTGGTGACTCTAGCCTTGATGCCAAACTGAATTGGTCTGAGGTTGAAAAGTTACAAGCAGATGTTGATTTAACCTTATCTGAGGGCAAATTAGAATTAAAGCGCTCAGAGAATGATCGCATCGATATCATTTACGACTTAGTTAACTTACATGTCACATTAGATGAGCAGCAACTAACGGGTCAATTATCAGTGCAAGCAGATAGCATCTCAGATATCAGCAGCCAAGTTAACATCAGCACCCAGCCTTCAAGAGAGCTATCAGGGCATATCAATATTGACGAGTTAGATTTAACTGGCTTACAGGGCTTCTTCCCTGAGCTGGCGACATTACAAGGACTGTTTTCCACTGATTTAACCTTATTAGGCACTTTAAATGAGCCTGAAGTCGGTGGCAAAATGACACTATCAAAAGCAGCTATTGCCACTACAAACAACCCGACTTTGATTGAAAATATCAATTTAATAATGGAGCTCGCTGGCCAACAAGGTAATGTAACAGGCGATTTAACCATGGGGAAAGGCCAGGCAAATATCAATGGTAAGTTGGCTTGGCCAGAGGGTAACTTTAATGGTGAAATTGATATAAAAGGTAAAAAGCTCGCCTTTATTCAGCCCCCTATCGCAATATTGGATATTACTCCTGATGTAAAAATTAACTTTAGTAAAAATCAGCTGGCGATCACGGGCACTGTCGATATTCCTAGCGGGGAAATTACATTAGTTCAACTAGCTGAGGGTGGTGTAGCGATATCTAGCGATGTGGTATTTAAAGACTCGATTTCAGAACAAGAAGAAAAAGTCAGCCCTTACGCTATCGTCGCCGATCTCAATATTAATGTGGGCAAGAACCTTAACATTGATGGCATGGGCTTAAACGGCAAGTTAGAAGGAACATTATTGCTACAGCAACAAGCCTTCAAACCACCGCTGTTATTTGGTGATATTAAAGTGAATAATGGCAGTTATAAATTTATGGGGCAAACCCTAACCATCAGTACTGGTGAAGTGCAGTTTGTTGGCCCAAGCTCAGTACCCAACTTAAATATTGAAGCAGTAAAAGAAATCAAAGATGAAGATCTCACCGCAGGCGTGAGAGTCACAGGCACAGCCATGCAGCCAGTAGTGACCTTGTTTTCAAACCCTGCCAAAGAGCAAGCCGAAATTCTATCCTACATAGTCACCGGCACAGGCTTTGCGAACTCTGGTAATGATCAAAATAATGCTTTAATGATGAGCGCGGCGTTAAGCTTAGGCTCACAGTTTGGCGGCGGCGCAATGAACAACATTGGCTCAACAGCGACGGGCTTAATTGAAAAAATGGGCTTTTCTAATGTACAACTTGATGCCAACGATGAAGGACGCTTTGCCATTAGCGGTTATATTGGCGAAGACTTGATGGTGAAATACGGTATTGGTGTTTTTAACCCCGGCTATGAAATGACGGTAAGGTATTATATTTTTTCACAGCTTTACCTAGAAACCGTATCAGGCAACTTAAATCAATCCTTAGATATTTACTATAGCTTTGATATTGATTAAGCGTTACAAACCAAATTTTAGTCACAAAAAAAGCGCCTTAAGGCGCTTTTTTCATTCAAATTAGCAATTAAGCAAATTTGAAATCGATGTGTTCGATAAGCATTTTGTACGCGTGACGCTGTACAGCTTGTGCACGAACTTTAATTTCTTTGCCATCGATTACGATAGTTAACTCGCTTGTGTAGAAATCTTCATTCAACTGTTGGTTGATGATATCTTTTTGAGCGAATTTGATAGAAATAGGCTCTTTACCTGGACCGTAGATTACAGCAGGAACTAAATTCGCATGACGTAGGCGGCGGCTCGAACCTTTCCCGATTTCAGTACGGATTTCAGCATTGATAGTATAAGACATGTAATTCTCACTTATATAAAATAATTTTTGTTGTTATTTTCGACCAATAACAACTCGTGCTCGTTATAAAACTAAGCGCGCGGATTCTAACACAGCTAAATAGCGTCAACAAGCATCACGCCGGTATTTTATCCACATGAACTAACTATATAGCCTTTAAATCATGCTAAATATCAGGCCGTGGGTTTTACCAGCTTCTTACCGGGCCAGTATCAAGGTGAATAAAACCAGAACGAGGGTAATAACCAACCCCGCCCATTTTTAACGACATTGCTGCATCACGTAAGGTTTTAAGAGCAATGCCGGGTATGGCTAAATCCATTGCCATTCCCTTCATATGATAACTTTTCTTGGCAACACCATTACTGTTGGCCGCTAACATATTATTGGTGATCGGAGAGCGATAACCAGAAATCACATGAATTTCATCTGAGTTATTCAGTGTCTGTTGAAGCTTATACAGGATTTCATATAAACGCTTATCCATCGGCGCCGCTTGGTTTTGTCTATGGTCACGTAATACATTGCTAAAAAGCGTTAAGGTATCACTGCGATATTCACCATCAACCCAAAAACTGCCTTGCCCGCGCTCACCAGTATGACGGTTGTAAAAGCTCAGATCACGCTGCCCTATTGTAGATCGGCTTGCTTGAGCGGAATTAGAAAACATTGAAGCGACAGCCACCCCACTAATTCCAAGGATTAACTGCCTACGCGAAGGACAAACTAACGACATTAACTCACCACTTTTTAAAAATTCAAACGGTGCACTTTTTGCACAAACGAGGATGAATTTAAAGCTTATGGCAAACAATAGCAACTCTAAAAGAACATAAGTTATGTATAAATCATGTGCAGTTTAGCAACTTCTAATAAGGTCAGGCACTTAACGTGACGTCAACTGTAATGGGCTTGTTGCATTATTTGCCACTACTGTTTTATCTGTGTTATTTAAATGATAAATATCATTTCGATATTGGGCCAAGTTATCTTCACCAACCCAAGCATTCCAATACACTATATGCACAGGAATGGTCTGTGACAGCGAAAACCATTGAGTATTTTTTTGATTAGACTGCATACGCGCCCAAGTGCGTTTATCTATTACCACATTATCCGCGAACCACTCAGCCAATTGCTGCACTTTTTCAATGCGAATACAGCCCGATGAAAGCGCTCGATTTGCCTTATTAAAAAGCCATTTATCTGGTGTGTCATGTAAGTATATATTCAGATCATTTTTAAAATGAAATTTATAACGCCCCAACGCATTAATTTCCCCGGGTCGCTGCACCAAACGATATGGAAAGGCTGCAGTTGCGGCCATTTGCCATTCATCAGCGGTTTTATCAATTTTAATCCCAGCTCGATCAAAAACATCAAATTGTCGATCGCGAAAATAATCACCATCTTTAGCCACTTTAGGCAAGATATCCCGTCGTAACAGCTTTTTAGGTACTGTCCAAGTAGGATTAATGACCACATTGGATATTTGTCCTGACATCACAGGGGTTCTTCGATAGGCCTTGCCGACAATTACTCGAGAGGTCATGGCGATTTGACTATCATTGACTAGCACCATTTCAAAGGCGGGAATATTTACCAATAAATAACGCTCTGACAGTTGATGTTGATAACTGGTTTTAGCCACAAAATTACTGGCAAGTAATATGGCGCGCTGTTTAGGTGTTTGGTTTAACCAATGTAAGGTATTGGGACCAATAACAGCATCGGCTTTTAAGCCATGACGCTGCTGAAATGACACCACCGCGTTCGCTATAGTGTCATCATAAATATGTTGCGCTTCTGAACGAGATGATAAGTCCCCAAGTAACCATAAACGCTGTGAAATAGCACTGATAGTCTGATGGCTATCGCCAGGCCGTAAAAAACCGCCGGGGACAATTGGCTGCCATTCATGGCGGTTATCAAGCCACATTAATCGTCTAATATGGTTAAGAACTCTCAAGTAATCATCTACCGGAGGCTCTAAAGAAAAAACTTTCTTTTGAAGTGAAGCGTTGGAAGCAAGATTGCGATACTGCAGTTCAACAGACTTATCAGCCCAAAACCTATCAACTTCATTTTGTATTGTGTCGATATATTCAAGCTTTTCAGCCTCTGTACCCTGGCGCAGAATCGTTAAATATGCTTGCCATTGAACACTGGAGTCAGTCAACGAAATCAATAATACATGTTGCGCAAGGGTGTTATAAACCGCATCCGAAGCCGCAATCTTAGTCATTGGCGTAAAATACAAGAATAATATCACTGCAAAAGATAACACAACTCGATGAAAACAGCATCTCACCATGAATTATCCTCCTAAATACTGACTACGAGCTTTTGAGTATGGCAAAGAAATACCATCCTTGTGTTACATAAAATATGACACTGTTAAAAGATAATACGAAAGTTGGAGATAGATAGCGGATTTAGCGCAGCAATTCGACAGTGGTAGAGCTGTGATAAGTCGAGTTCTGTTAAACGATGGGCATAACTGCTATAAACAAACTCCGCAATACTTATTACGTTAATTTCACAGCAGTTAATATGAATAAAAAACAACTCATGCAAGTGATGGCCTCGGACATCGGTATCTCACAATCTCAAGCGAAAATTCAAATCGATCAAATTGTTTCTCAGATCCATAAAGCACTTACCGAAGGTGAAAAAGTTTACATTCCGCAATTTGGCACATTTGAATTACGCTACCATTTAGCGAAAAATGGCTACAACCCACAAACCGGTGAAGCAATGGAAATTCCAGGATTTAACCAACCAAGCTTTAAAGCTGCGCCTGGATTGAAAAAACTCATCAATCAGTAATAAAGCCATAATCCCATTTCAAAGGCCTTGTTTTACTAGCAATAGCAGCAAGGCTTTTACCAATAACTACACCATTTCATAATCATCTTCTAAACTTAAAGTCAAAGTCACCTTACCCAGCGCTCAACCATGAACCTTAACCATGCTGTGATAAGTGTTGTTCTACTGCTATGCACTTTTATTCCATTACAGGAAACCTCAGCCTCCTACGAGAGCTTTGAGCTATCAACAACAGCAAAAATTATTGTTGTTGGTGACATCCATGGCGACTATGGTGAATTTGAAACATTAATTCGTGCAGCAGGCATTATCGATGACCAACTGAACTGGCAAGCTGGCGACACTCAGCTAGTCAGTGTCGGCGATCTGCTGGATAGAGGCCCTGACTCCCGCAAAGTAATGGACTTGTTTATGCGTTTAGAGCAACAGGCCACCGCAGCAGGAGGCGCAGTACATCTTGTGTTGGGTAATCATGAATTGATGAACCTTATCCGTGAACTTAACTACGTACCCACTGATGAATATAAACACTACCTGGATGATGAATCTGCGGACGTACGCGAAAATTACTGGCAGCAATACCTTTCATATGCAACTGAAACCAGTGCCGGAATGAGTCAGCAATCGCTATTATCGACCTTTAACACTGAATACCCTCCCGGCTACTTTGGCCATATGCAGCTCTTTTCTACCAAGGGTAAATATGGCCGTTGGCTGTTGAGCAAGCCCAGTATATTAAAGATCAATGAGGTGCTATTTCTCCATGGTGGACTTTCTGCCAAGTTCCCTCTGTCAACCTTAGCCGAAGTAAACAACGAATCAGCAAAAGTAATACATGATTACATGGAAGCTTTTGAGCAATTAAAACTCCAAGGCGCATTAAGTCACCTTGATGATTTCTTTAGTCGCCAAGAAAAAATAGCACGGCGGTTACTATCTGCAGGCTCTGACGAACATAAATCCTTGTACCAAAGCTTTGTTAATCTCAGCCAGTCTTTTTACCTCGATGGAGAAAGTCAATTCTGGTATAGAGGCTCAGCTCTTTGCCATCCAATCTTTGAGGAAGAGATACTTGATCGCGTTTTGCAACACTATAAGGCCAAACAATTGGTGATTGGTCACACAACCACGAGTAGCCGCGTTTTTGAAAGCAGAATGAAGGGCAAGGTGATCAATACTGACACTGGACTGTACCGAAAATATTATCAGGGCAATCCAATGTTATTAGCCATTAACAAAGATGAACTTCAACAATTTGATGGTAATCAATGGCGTCCTTTTGAGGTTGACGATGGTCAATACCGTGAGATTTACCAAGGCCACAGCTATCAGGACTGGGAACAGTTATTAACACAGGCAATTATCACTAAACTTGAGCCTATAGGGACTGGTGTGACACAGTCGAAAAAAGCTTATTTGGAACATAACGGACTGCGTTTCAAAGCTATTTTTAAAACTGAAAATATCATCCCCAGAAATGCCTCTAAAGATAAATATCGCAATACCGACAGTTATAAATACGAAATAGCAGCGTACAGGATAGCCCGTCACCTTGGATTGAATATGATCCCGCCAACGGTACTTCGAACCATCAAAAATAAACAGGGCTCGCTACAATTGTGGATAGATGACACTTTTAACGAAAAAAATCGCATCGAGGATGAACGTTATCCAAGCGAGTATTGCGTTCTGTCATACCAAGCCAGCCTGATGAATATGTTTGATATTTTAATTTTCAATGTAGATAGAACCCAAAGCAATATTCTCTATACAGAAGCGGATTGGATGATGTGGATGATAGACCACTCTCGAAGCTTTAGAACTGGCAAACACGCACCAAAATATTTAAAGGCGGCACGTTTGCGTCACTCGCTAAAAATTGAACATCAATTAAAAAACTTAGACTATCAAAGCCTAGATAAACTCACTAATGGCCTACTCAAGAGAAAACAAATCAAGGCGTTACTCAAACGTCGTGATCTGTTATTAAAAAAGCTGGCAGAACATGAGTAAAAATCCTCATTAACTACGCTCGCTACCTTAAGCCGCTTAAGTGATTTATGCCATACCTGTCAGTAATTCCGTGTTTATTTTCAATATAAGAGCTTAAGCAAAAGCGCTGTACTAGCCCATAAACGCCAAATACTCTAATTAAGATAAAGAGTTAACCAAACTCATAGAGAGGATAACAGGCAAGATACTGATATTGACTTAAATGATTGTAGATTTACTGAGGCTGTAACCAAGAGATTGTAAGCCCCTGTAAATAGCGCTATATTACAGCGGGTTTGACATGTCATCTTTTAAGCCGTCTTCGAACTTAATCGCTTAACCTTCACCAAACCCGATGCCAAAGCCCCGAGCTGTAATATTCTTCATCAGTCATGCCACTCTTTCGCTGCTGTTCCTCAAAATGTTGTTTTACTTTTTGAAAGCGATGCTCAATAGATTCCAATCTGAGGTGAGCTAATTGTTGCTCAGATAGACCACTCGCTCGGAGTCTTTTTTCTAGTTCTTCAATTTTCCAATCTCTCATCCCTTGCATAAACTGCATGCTAATAGCATCTGACTTTAACTTACTTAGCTTACAAGTTCGGATGTCTAGCCGAGGCCCTCGATAAAAAGATCTAGAGTGATCGATGGCCCAAATTTTACCAAGATAAGCTTTTTTCCTGTCCGTCACTTCATTTGGGTCTTCAAATCTTTCATTCAGATCGACTAAAAGGTTGCCAGCATGCCTGTCAACATTGCCAATAATACAATCGAATGTTTTGATTTCTTTTATTTGGTGATTTTTATATTCGGCGGATCCCGGGTAAGGCAGGCTAAGAGCAGTTAAATCGTAAAGCACGACACTATTCTCTACCCATAATTGCAAACTGCCTTTTCTCAATTTTTTACTCGGTTTTAGCCCTTTTTTCCCTATTGGTATACTTCGAAGCACTGTCGCAGGAATAATATTAAGGCCAAGGTATTTTGAAATAATATATGCTGCTAATTCATTGTAGTAGCTATCGTAATACATTAAACCAACGTTACCTCTAGCATAATCTTTTACTGTTTTATCTCGAAAGGCGGCACGTATCTGTACACTATTTTTGACTAAACCTACCCTGCGAATTTCCATAATACTTTCTTTTGTCGTGAACGCTTTAGCAACACTTTTAGAAAGATTAATATCGCCATCATTTAATAAGTCAAAGATAACCGTTTCATCTCGGATTAAAGGAACGGTTACAGCGTGAGACAAGAAAGCGACTAAATATATCGTCAGAAAAAAAGCCATCTTCAAATATTGCATATTGCGCTCCTTCTATTCAATCGATGAGATATCACGCTGGTAAAGTCTATTTTTAAGCATAAAGGATGACACTTATATCAATATGTTTAGCCGCAATAATCCACAGATAATAAATCAATTGCTGACAATGCAACGACTTAACATTAGCGACCACTTAGCGAAAAGTCAGGATTAAAATTGGCATTAATCATGTTCACTGACCAATTGCTTATGCTTGCGAGCAAGGTTAAATGCCAATACTATCCAAAACAGGGAAAGCACCAGATTAACCGCTGCAAACTCATAATGATCAAGCTTGAATACTTTAAGGCCAATAAAGATGATCACCACATGAGCCAAATCTCCCAAACGCCAACAAAATGCATCGATCACAGTCTTCCCTTCAAAAATTTGTTGCTTATTTAAAGGCAGAAACAGTGCATGCCGGGCAGTATTTTGTAATGAATAATCTATGCTATTTTCAGCAATCTTTATTAGCTTAAATAGGGTGAATATAGGGATAAAAGTCGCTAATCCATAGCCCACAAAAGCGACAAAGGGTAAAATTAGAATGGCACCATGTATATGGATCCACTGGAATATTCGAGAAACCAGTAATAACTGAATTATCATGCTGAATAAGTTTACCCAAGTGTAAAAGTCACTGTAAAACTCACCTATAATCAGTTTGACATCGGCTCCCTGCTGCGCATGAATTTGCACCCATTTGGCCAGAATGTATTCTCCTGTAGTATTCACACAGTTGAGTAACACTACAAACCCAGCAATCACCAACAAGTAACGATTATTCAGTACGGTATCAAAACCTGCTTTGAATGAATGACCATGGTAGTCATTTGTTTGTTTTTTTTTAGATTTCAGTCCAATTAATTTGGGTAACCACATGGTCGCGATAAGTAAAACCGCAGCGACGAGCATCAAGCCTTCAGCGCCAACAAGCTTAAATAGATGTTTGCTAATTTGCGCACCTAATAATGATCCTAAAGATGCCCCTGCTGCAATAAAAGCAAACAAGCGTTTACCCTCATCTGGACTGTAAATATCTGCAGCATAGGCCCAGAACTGGGCAATTAACAGCACATTGATCACACCTAGCCAAACGAAGAAAGGGATTGAAATAGGCACCTTAAACAAATAAAGCCCCCAGAATAATAACAAGCTCACAGCCACAGCTAAGGTGACTCGGGGCAATATTTCATTCGTTCCCTGAGTCCTTATCCAGCTAGCGTATAAAGGCACCAATATCATTAACACCAATGCTTGAATCGCTATCGTGTAAGTGCGTATTTCAGCGGTGTGTTCAGAGAGGATGAGTGCTTCACGGATAGGCTTTAAAATGTAATACAGCAACAGTAGCAAACAGGCGTAAGCGGAGAGCATCAAGGTTGACTTACCTTCTCCCGGTTGCACATGAGTAAACAATCTCATTAAGCGTTCTAGGTAACTTAAGTCGTTCCTGCTGTTTGCTTCCATACCTGTAAATAATACCTTGTTTACTTTCAGGGTATCGAAAAGCTTAGCAGAGGCATGTGTACTGTCAAATATGTAAAGCTAAAGGCAACACTCATCCCAGCGACGTAAAGATATTGATTGAGAGGATTTTTTATCGTCTAAAAATCCGATATGGCTAATTGATTTAATACATTAATTTAGCAAGAACAATTCAAATAAGTCCGTCAACAATAGTCGATGAATCTGATTGATTTCGTCGTTTTAACACACCTGATACGGATCAGGATTTCAACACAAAGTTTCAATGTAACGCGGCTAAATTTAGCTGTGTTCACTCGTGGTACTCGCCAGACTTGAACGAGCAAATATCACTATTTCACAAACTTCAGATACAAAAAGGTCAGACTTGAACCGGCACGCCCTATTTTAAAACGATGAGGGATTGTTATATCTTGTCATTCATTTAGCAAATTTCAGATACAAAAAAGCCTCAACTAATGTTGAGGCATTTTGGCACCATACTGACGTATATTTTTGATAATAAAACTGATGGTACCCGAGGCCGGACTTGAACCGGCACGCCCTATTTTAAAACGATGAGGGATTGTTATATCTTGTCATTCATTGAGCAAATTTCAGACACAAAAAAGCCCCGACTAATGTCGAGGCTTTTTTGCACCATACTTACGTATGTAATATGGTACCCGAGGCCAGACTTGAACTGGCACGCCTATTAAGCGAGGGATTTTAAATCCCTTGTGTCTACCGATTCCACCACTCGGGCAAACTTGTTGTAACTTGTCGAAACAAGCTACGGAATCTGTTTTCAATTGCTGCAATTGCTTGCTGCCGCTGAACTTGGTGCATACTTTACTGGTTTTTCAGAATGGATCAATAAAAAAATGAAACTTATTGTTCAAGTGCTGACTTTGCAATCAATTCGTCTAAAAACATAGCTAAATTAGCCCTTTCAATTAAATATTTCACTTAAGCATGCAAAATATTCTGCACTGTCGATTTTATTACTGGTAATAAATCTTCAGCAAACCATGGATTTTTTGCTAACCAAATATTGTTGCGAGGACTTGGATGAGGCAATGCAATGATGCCCGAAGGTAAATTACGCCAATGTTTAACAGTTTCTGTCAGCGTTTGTTGCCTGTTTGGC
This sequence comes from Shewanella sp. 3_MG-2023, assembly GCF_030548765.1. Lineage (NCBI taxonomy): Bacteria > Pseudomonadati > Pseudomonadota > Gammaproteobacteria > Alteromonadales > Shewanellaceae > Shewanella > Shewanella sp. 3_MG-2023. The sequence continues at coordinate 100,155 of NZ_JAUOSH010000017.1, forward strand.
AAGTGATAGTCTTGAGCATACTTGCCTATAAGCAAAGTTAACTTCACATCAGTTAAGTGGTTAAGTAAGGGTTGCCGCCACGTTTGGGCGCACATTTTCATTGGCGCTAAATCACCGTTTTTCCCCTTACCGGGATAACAAAAGCCCATGGGTAAAATCGCAATCTGTTTAGGGTCGTAAAGGGTGTCTTTGTCGATGCCTAACCAATCTCGTAACCTGTCACCACTTTTATCATCAAACGGGATGCCAGACTTATGCACCGCAAGGCCTGGAGCTTGCCCAGCAATAAGAATACGCGCTAGCGGATCAATTTGAATCACTGGGTTAACGCCATGGGGCAACGCATGCTGGCAAAGCTGGCATTGACGTACCTGTGCAACTAAAGACGTTAATGACGCTGCAGGCATAACGCTCCCCTATCCTGTTTATAAATTTAACTATCTGGGCCTAAATATAAGCGACGATTGTTAATCCAATAACTGCTGTTGAATGGTGGCTAATTGCTGCTGGATATGAATAAACTGAGGTCGCATCGCTACGTCAGCCTGCAAACAACTAGACACTATTTGGCTTAATTGGCTAATGATCTGACTATCTGCAGTTGCTAACCTTAACTGGTTATTATCATGGCCTGTAAATTCATTAAAATGCCCCAATATGTCATCTAGCATATTACCTAATGCTCTGACTTCAATGGCTTGCATATACGCTGCTTGCTCTACTGCAAGCGCTGACAAGTCCGTTGCTGCGCCAAAATCACCAAATAGCATATTGGCATCACTATCAATCATGGTGTTGTGAGCGTATATATCGCCATGACTGACTTTATGTTGATGTAAATGGGCTAGCGCAGCTGCCATACTGCGCATAACGGTGACGATTTGCCTTAGGGATATGTCCATGTCATCACAAAAGGTATCGCGAGTACAGGTTTCCAGTGACGGCGGTAAACCCAAGTTGTAATAACGCTGAGGAATGAGCTCCATGACTAAACCAAGATTGTCAGCATCAGCAATAAAGCCAAGTACGCCAATTAAATTAGGATGAAAGCCTGCTTGCAAACAGCAATGTAATTCATCTTTTGGGTAACCATCTGATGTCACCGCACCTCTGAATATTTTCACCGCTACGTCCAGTGCTGTGCCAGAGTCCTGCTGCCATTGTGCTTGATAAATCACCCCTGAAGCGCCTTGGCCTAATTGCTCCCCTAATGATAACTGCGCCATTGGCGTTAACGCACAACCACTATTAACAGCAGCGTCATCACTATTGATAACAGGCGCTGTTATAGGATTGCCACTAAATGCCAACCAAGCTAAATTGGGCAGTTTGAATAACCAATCTGGAATAACAGTCAATTCATTGGCTGAAATACGTAATAGCTCTAGTGATGTACATTGACTCATTGATGGCGGCAAATTGTTGAGCTTATTGCCTGCCATGGCAAACTTCTGTAGTCGATGTAGCTTGCCAATGGATTGAGGTAATTGCTCAATGTTATTGTCAGTGAGAATTAACCAGCGGGTATCAACAGGAAAACAATCTTCGGCAACTGTAGTTATTTGATTGGCTTTAAAACCGATCATTTCAAGCTTTGGGCATTTAGCAATGACATCTGGGATGTCAGTAAAACAATTAAACGATAGGAATAAAATTTTAAGCTGTTGCAACTGCTCAAACTCATCAGGTAGCGATGATAAACGGTTATTCGACAAATCAAGCACTTCAAGGGAATCAGCAAGCTTAATAATTTCCATGGGAAAACTGGTTAACCCTTCAGCTATCTGTAATCGTTTTATCTTGTTTTGGTGTAATTCACCAGACTGTAATTGAGCCAAAGTATGCAATGGAAATATCCTAAAATAAGCAGTAAGTCGCAATGGCGCTCATGATAAGCCAAACAGATAAACAAGTTAAGGCAAACCTCAGTAAACTGATTTACTATAACGCACAATAAACCTGCAATTAATAAAGGCTCAAAGCCACTATGCCAGCACTTAACAGCATCACTTTTTTCAGCCGCTTTGAAACAGACATTCTGTCAGGCGCTAAAACTATTACCTTACGCGATGACAGTGAATCCCACTTTATTGCAGGTGAAACGTTAACCGTATCCACCTTTGAGGAAGATAAATGGTTTTGCGACATCAAGGTTATTTCCGTTAATACAGTGCCATTTACACAATTAACCGACTTGCATGCGCAGCAAGAAAATATGCCCTTGGCAGTATTAAAAGCCTTAATACAGGAAGTGTATCCGGGTATTGAACAGCTTTATGAAATCAAATTTAAGGTCGTAACCCCTTAAATAAGCACATAACAAAGGAATGTAACATTGCACTATCTAACACTAATATTTTTATGGCCTATTTATTTAGTACAGGCTATTTGGGTAAAAAAAACCACCATAAAATTACCAGAGCCAAGCGGCAAGCGCGTTAATGCCTCATGCCGTTCGCCACAATTGTCGCTACTGATCCTAGGTGACTCTGCTGCAGCGGGAGTTGGGGTAAGCCACCAGCAACAAGCACTGGCGGGAAACATGGTTAAGCGGCTCTCTAATGATTATCAGCTCAATTGGCAACTGGTGGCCCAAAGTGGCTATAGCACCCAAAACTGCCTCAATAAAGTCAAACTCATGACCCATCAAAATCAGCTAACAAAAGCAGATGTTATTGTGATCTCTCTGGGCGTAAATGATGTGCTGAGTCCAATATCGGCAAAAACATGGATATTACAATTAAGCGAGTTGTGCGCATTGATCACATCAAAGTTAGGAGGAACACAAATTATCATTACTAATGTGCCTCCAATGGATCGATTTCCAGCGTTACCACAGCCTTTTAGGTGGTTTTTAGGCGCAAGAAGCCGAGAGTTCAACTTAGCTCTTTCTAATTGGGTTCAAACAAGCTCACTGCCATGCGAACAACTTAATATGGAATTGACGTTAGCTGATGCGCCAATGGCCATTGATGGGTTTCATCCAAGTGAGGTTATTTATGCCCACTGGGGACAACAAGCATGCGACATGATTAAGGTGAAAGCGTAAGCCAGACTTCAACCACACCCCTTCAAAATAACTTTAAGAAATGAAATTGATATAGCCAAATTGCAAACACAAAAAAGCCCCAACTAATGTTGAGGCTTTTTCGCACCATACTCTTTAATACTAAAAGTCGTATATAAACGCTTTATAGAAGAATAATGGTACCCGAGGCCAGACTTGAACTGGCACGCCCTATTTTAGAACGACGAGGGATTTTTTAGTAAAATCATTCATTCCAACAAATTTCAGATACAAAAAAAACCAACTTACGTTGAGGCTTTTTTGTACCATACACCTTAATACTAAGTCGTATGTAAGCGCTTTATAGAAGAATAATGGTACCCGAGGCCAGACTTGAACTGGCACGCCCTATCTTAAAACGACGAGGGATTTTTTAGTAAAATCATTCATTCCAACAAATTTCAGATACAAAAAAGCCCCAACTTACGTTGAGGCTTTTTTGTACCATACACCTTAATACTAAGTCGTATGTAAATGATGGTACCCGAGGCCAGACTTGAACTGGCACGCCTATTAAGCGAGGGATTTTAAATCCCTTGTGTCTACCGATTCCACCACTCGGGCATAAGTGTTGTTTTAATTGTTAATATAACAACTAAACAAAATTTGTGGAGGCGCGACCCGGAGTCGAACCGAGGTCGACGGATTTGCAATCCGCAGCATAGCCATTCTGCCATCGCGCCGATATAAACATGATTTGGAGCGACATATCGGGTTCGAACCGATGACCTATACCTTGGCAAGGTATCGCTCTACCAACTGAGCTAATGTCGCGTAAATCATTTGTTTATCTTTTCAAATAAACCTGATGTCTTGTAGCTAAAACCTTTTGGTTATAAGCCGAAGCATCCTTGTCTACGGGGGTGCATTCTACCGATTTCAGTGTCGGTGTCAATTGCTGTTTTCAACAAAATTAACTGAGTGAACACTAAGTAAACGTATTGAAGTTTTATTGCGCTACTCAGCCGTTAAGTCTTTCCATGCTGCAGAAATATAGCTCATCATCGACCAGAAAGTCAGCACTGCAGCAATATAAAACAAGCCATAAGCCACATCGGTCAAAAATTCATTCGGCTGCCAGATCAAACCAACAATCGCCGCCATTTGCGCCGCCGTTTTGTATTTACCAATCCATGATACTGCGACAACACCGCGTTTACCGATTTCTGCCATCCATTCACGTAGCGCAGAAATCACAATTTCTCGGCCGATCATGAATAATGCCGCTAAGGTTAGATAAATATTATCATTTTGCTGCACTAGTAATACTAACGCCGTGGTCACCATTATTTTATCGGCAACCGGGTCAAGAAAAGCACCAAAGCGAGTCGACTGCTTTAATTTTCGCGCCGCATAACCGTCTAACGCATCAGTTACCGCAGCAAGCCAAAAGATAAATGCCGAAGCAAAAGGGGCCCACGAATAGGGAAGATAAAACACAACAACAAATACCGGCAATAAAACAAGCCGAAATAAAGTTAATGCTATAGGTAAATTAAAAGGCATGAACGAAACCAAATAGTCAGAAGCAGCGCCAATCTTGCCTTAATTTTATCCCCCTCGCAATGCATCATGGATTGTTTGTGCCATTTCTAGGCTAATTCCAGGAACTTTTGTTAATTCAGCGACACTTGCGCCCTTCACTTCTTGAATACCGCCCAAATGTTGTAACAATAGTTTGCGCCGTTTAGGCCCCACACCAGCAATGGATTCTAGCGTCGATGTATTTCGGGTTTTCTGGCGCTTATTTCTATGGCCTGTAATTGCAAAGCGGTGGGACTCATCACGGATATGCAAAATTAAATGAAATGCTGGTGAATCACTGGGTAATTCAAAGGTATCTTCCGAGCCACCAAACACAAAGGTTTCAAGCCCTGCTTTACGACCTTCGCCTTTCGTTACCCCGATCAGTAAAGGCGCATTATCTAAATGCACACATTTTTCATCAACTATTTGCTTTGCAATACGTAACTGGCCTAAACCACCATCAATAAATACAATATCTGGCACCTTACCCTTGCTATCAATTTTATCAAATCGGCGACTTAAGGCTTGTTCCATGGCAGCATAGTCATCACCACCGGTAATGCCATTAATATTGTAGCGGCGATAATCGGACTTGTGAGGCCCCTCACGGTTAAACACCACACAAGAGGCAACGGTACTTTCGCCCATGGTATGGCTGATATCAAAACATTCCATCCGCTGGATTGGGTGACCTAGCTCTAATGCTTCTTCTAATAATTGAAAGCGCTGCTCAACGGTATTTTTGTGGGACAGGCGCGTATTAACCGCATTGGTGGCATTGGTTAGTGCTAGACGTAAAAAGTTTGCTCGCTCACCTCTGACATGTGTTTTGATTTCAAACTTTCGTTCTAATGCCGCAGATATAGTTTGTTGTAATCTAGTTAGTTCTTCAAAGGAGTGACTTAATAATACTTCTTTAGGAATTGTGCGCTGGATGTCGGCATTTAAATAAAACTGCCCCAGAAAAGAGACGAGTACTTCTTCAAGCTCAGTTTGTGCTGGCACGGTTGGATAATAGCTGCGACTGCCAAAGATTTTACCATCTCGTATAAATAATAAATGAAAACAAACGATACCTGATGCGTAATGTACCCCTATCACGTCCATATCGCCTTTGTGATTAGACACTTCTTGCTGCTCAGCCACTCGCCTTAGGGCGGTGATTTGATCGCGAAATTGCGCTGCATGTTCGTACTCTAGCTCATTGGCAGCCTTATCCATCTTCACCACTAGCTCACTGATCACTTGCTGATCTTTGCCTTTTAAAAACAGGCTGGCTAATTTCACTTGCTCGGAATATTCATCATCGCTTACGCGACCAACACAGGGTGCACTGCAGCGATCTAATTGATACTGCAAGCAAGGTCGAGAGCGCGACTTATAATAAAGATCATCACACTGACGAATAGGAAACAGCTTTTGCATCAGATGTAAGCTTTCTCTAACTGCACCGCCATTTGGATATGGGCCAAAATAATGGCCTTTTTCACGCTTAGGGCCACGGTGATAAGCAAGTCGTGGATGCTTATGGCCACTGAGCAAAATGTAAGGATAGGATTTGTCATCACGCAGCAATACATTGTATTTGGGCATGTATTGCTTGATGTAATCATTTTCGAGCAATAACGCATCGGTTTCACTGTGGGTCAGTGTGACATCAATATTGGCAATACGTGCCACTAATGCTTGAGTTTTTACATGGGGAATATTGGCTCTGAAATAAGATGATAAGCGCTTTTTAAGATCTTTTGCTTTACCAACATAAATGACTTCGCCCTTGTCATCGTACATCCGATAAACACCTGGCGAAGAAGAAACATTCTTGAGAAATAACTTTGGATTAAAACGAGATGGCATCAACTATCCTAAAATAGGTGTGAAATACCAGTTTGATTCAACACCTATTAACTAAAAAGAACTGGCATCAAGCATTTTGTAGCGAATCGCCAAACGGGTCAACTCTACATCACCACCAATATTCCACCCCTAGAAATTTTTTATGACAAAAACCCTTGACAATTTTTTATGACAATCTACCTTTGATATGTGGGTAACATA